>JAISCN010000011.1 GCA_031265515.1 Clostridiales bacterium
GATGATGATTTGATAAGAATGGAATTAATAAGCAAGTATAAAAGAGAAGAAGATTGGAAAAATCAGTTAGCGACGATTAAGTCAGAAGAGAGGAAAGAAGGAAGAGAGGAAGGAAGAGAGGAAGGAAGAGAGGAAGGAAGAGAGGAAGGAGAAAGAAAAGGAAAGATTGAGATAGCTAGAAATTTTCTAAAGTTAGAATTGACTTTAGAACAAATATCACAAGGAACCGGACTCTCTATCGAAGAAATAAAAAAAATCAAGGAACAAATTTAAATTAGAGTGAACTTCATATATAAATGAGAAGAAAAATTTAAATAACAAGTTATTAACGATTAAAAATGAACATTTTTTTCATTGAAATTTCGAAAATATATCTCAACACTTAATCACCTCACTTTTCTTGCAAGTGAGGAAGTCGTCTATGTCGTCAAATTTAATTTACAAAACATAACATAAGACTCACAGAAAAAATAACATAAAATTTATTTTTATAAATTTATTTTTTATTGACTGAAAAAAGTAATTTTGAGTAAAACAAAAGTATAATGGTTGTTCGTAGCAGACGACTTCCTAAAATAAGCTAAAACATATGTCGCTTTCTTTTCAGAAGTTTAGCGACTATTTTTATTGATGAATTCAAAAGTTTTCTTAATAATTTCAGAAATAACTTTTAGTATTACTGTTTTCAAAATATATAAAAAATATTTTTTCGTATCATCGCCTATTCTCTCTTGCAAACGGAAAAGTCGTTTGTATCGTCAAATTTAATTCATTTCTAGATTATTATTTACGAAGTCTTCAATCGTATATATTTTTTTTGAGTTATCTAACATTTCCAAAATCTTATCAATGCTATCAAAATTAATAAAAGGCCAGATAAAAAATTTAAGTTTAATTTTGTTTTTAGTTTAAAAAATTTTTTGGATAGATAAAATCCAAAAGTTAAAAATAAAAATTGCGCAACTGATACAAACAACGGCAACATAATGTTATTTTCAAAAGGTCTTAGATTTATCGTAGAAATAACAATACTAGGGCCAAAAGAGTCGGCTGATAACGCAAATGCGAGTATTATAATTTCTGTAATACTTACACTTATTTTTTTTTTAAAATCTTTTTTTATATATTTTTTATCAGTTTTAAACTCCATTATCGATTTAATAATAAACAAAATACCGATTATAATTAAAATTAGAGTAGCAAACACCGTAATTAAATTACTCGAGAAAAATTTTTCTACTAGTTGACCTAAATTTACCGCTATAAAATTTACTAGAAAACACACAAACGACATAATAATTTTTTTTACAAACGATATGTGTTTGTTACACATTCCATAAGTTAAACCAATACCAAAAGCATCTAAACTAAGAGAAAAAGCTGTTAAAATTAAAAAAATCATTATGTTACCGCCATCTGAATTTCTATGGCTAATTTATGCATAAAACAATTTTATGCTAATATCTTTTTTTATAATTTAAACATTTTTAATATTTACAAAATACTTTAAAATTTAATTTCAAAAATTATTCAGTAGCTAAAATTTTTATTATTAATTATTTTTGCATATATAAAACAGAATTTATAAATTTGCAAACAAACCACATTTAGTCATATCGTCTTCTACTAAAAAAACTATTTTAATAGCATCCTCTTTTTCTTGATCTTCTCTTTCTTGGTGTTGTTCCGAGGAATGAGATAAATATTCATAACAAAATTTTTTAGCTAATTCAAAATAAAATTCGGCTCTGATATTGCCTGCAACTGGAAAAGTATCTGATTCACTATATTTATTTTCTTCTGATTCAAGTCTTTCATTTCGAGAAATAAAAATAATCTAAATCTTATATATTGCTCTGCGTTTCCATTAATATTTTTTATAAACTCAATCTGAAGATCGCTGTCTAGATAACTCAAAAAATGATAAAAATTCTCATGAAAAATAGGTTTATTGAAATCACCAAATCCCATAAAAACATTTGGAGATGCAAAAGCTCTGCAAATATTTCTAAAATGTTGCAAACAATATCTGTAATCGCCTTCATAGATATTCACACGCATCCACCATATTTCTTGATCTTCTTCTCTCAAAAACTCAAAAGCAATTGCTCTTGGAGAAAGTATTTGTAGAGACGGCTTTTCTTTTGATAATCGTGAAAGATTTATCATAGTTCTTTCGTCTTCTCTCAAGGATCCAAAACATCTTGCAGTATCTTCTTGAGAAAGTCTTAATGATAATAAATTTATCATTGTGAGATCTGTTTGTATTAATTGAGAAAAAAGTTCTAACCAACATTCTCTAGGAAATTCTCTAAGACTATTCATCGTTCTGTGATATATATTTAGCAATCCAAAATGTTTTGATATCTCTAAAATATTTAGATTTAAACTTAAAAGATTATCTATAGTTCTTTGATTATCTCTGAGTCTAGCAAAGTTTTCCAAAGTTCTTTCTAAGTCGTTTAAATTTCTAAATTCGTTTGTTGTTATTGGATTATCTTGATCTAATAACAAAAAATTGTTCATTGTTCTTTCGTTTATATTTAGAAATCTAAAACATCTTATAGTATCTTCTTGAGAAAATTCTAACGATAATAAATTTATCATCATA
>JAISCN010000017.1 GCA_031265515.1 Clostridiales bacterium
TCGTCTTTAGGATCTAATAAGTTTTCAGTTGGTTTGATAAATATGCTTTCTAGACTGTTCAAAGTTTTGCCTCCTAGGATTGATTATATTTGAATTATAAAATATTTTTTGACAATATATTTTACAATTATCAAAAGCCAATATATTTTTACGAAAATTTTGAATTTGCTCTTTTGATTTAAATAGCAAGAAATTTTTATGAATATAATTTTTGGTGCGCATTCTTTTAATTTTTGTATTTTATCTACAAAGAAATATTATTTCTGATAATATATACGTTTGTAAGATGTAGAACGACCGAATTAAGTTAATTAAAATTATTGTCAACAATATAATTATTGAGTTTCTAACATTCTGAAATTGCAAAATAATTTTTTTGTTTTTCTGTCTTATTATATTTAATATCATGTTAGATATTTATTATTTAATCGTACTTTTGTTAAAAGAACGTTTGAATTTACTTTTTATTATTGCATTTTAAATCGAAATTAAAGCTTTTGGTGAAGTTAATAAAAATAAGAAAAGCAATTTTTTCCGGAAAAAAGTTTTTAGATAAAAATAATATAAAAAGTAGTTTTCTTGATTCTATCTTAATATTCGAAAAAGTGACCGGATTAAAAAAAGAAGAGCTATTAATTTCTGATGACAATTTGAATTCAAAAAATTTAAAAAAAATTATTGTTTTACTTTTTTTTAGATCTAGAAACGTTCCTATTCAGTATTTAATTTCACGACAAGAATTTATGAAATTAAATTTCTTTGTGAATACAAAAGTGTTGGTCCCAAGACGTGATACTGAAATCTTGTGCGAAGAAATATTAAGTTTTTCTAAAAATAAAAATTTTAATGTTATAGATTTGTGTTCCGGTTCTGGGTGTATTGCAATAGCTTTAAAAAAATATAATAAAAAATTAAATATAACTGCTTTGGAAATAAGCAAAATTGCTTGCGAGATTATAAAAAAAAATTCAAAAATTAATAAAACAAATATTAAAATAATTAATAAGGATTTATTTAGAGTTTTTAACGAAAGCTATTCTCGCAATTTTGATTTAATAGTATCTAATCCTCCATATATTAAAAAAAATGAAATAAAAAAATTAGAAAAAAACATAAAAAAATTCGAACCGTTAATAGCACTTGATGGAGGGCACGATGGATTAAAATTCTATGATTATATAATAAAAAATATTAAGCACAGTTGTGTAATTTTTTTTGAAATTGGTTTTGACCAAGCCGATAAAGTAAAAAAAATTTTACTAAAAAATAATTTTTTTGATATAATAATAAAAAAAGATCTAGCTGGTTTAGATCGTATAATTTCGGCTAAAAAGTAATTTAATTATGAGAAACTAAGGCTGGATTTTAAAAAACTTATTATTATTAAAGAAAAAAATCATTCTAAAAAATTGATATCAGTGTGGTAGTTAACGTATATCTTGTTTTAGTTATTTTAATACTTGAGTTAATACGATCATCGCTATACGTTATAGAAACAGATCTAACAATAAAAGAATCGGGATCATGATTTTAAAAATATCCAAAATCAAACTGATTGAAGCTAACGATTATATTAATTTCATAAAAGTTAACGGTATTGCTTCGTGCGAGTAACTTATGACTTTTGTTAATGGCAAAAAAAATTATGAAATTGAATACTCTGGTTATGTCTACATTCGATTTATAATATATTTTTTTATAAAATAAAGAATGAAAATATTAAAACTTACCATAATTGACTCGAATCAAAATATTTTTTTAGATAGGAGTGTATATTATGGCAGATGGGACGTTAGATATACCGGAACTTACGGGGGATATTTTTAGTCCAGACGATGATGAAAGTGGACTATTTGGCAAGTTCGATGATGGAGCTCTGTTTAACAGTATGTTTGAGCCTAATAGCGAAGTTGTAAATAATTTAGCTGCAATAAAATGTAAAAATGGGCAATTCCATGGATTTGGACACGTAGTTTCAGAACGTGATAGAATTTTAAATCTTTATAGTTTGTCGCGATCCTTTCAATATTCACAGTCAGAATTATCAACATTATCAACTAATTTATCAACTGATATAAATAATTTAAAGAAATCAGTTGAGGTATTTGTCAGTGCTTTCGAATTAGCCTCAGAAGCAACCACGGTTTTAGTAGCAGGTCTCAGTAGTGACGACCCTCGTGGTAAAATACTTAATCGGACGTCCTTAGTAGTGCTGGCAGATTACGCTCGACTAATTAATAGTCCAGATTTTGATATTTTACTGCAACAATCGAGAAATTTAGTTGAACGTATTAATAATCTTCCTATTTCGCAATATCAACGAGATAATATGCCTGAATATTTGTTTTTAAAACAATTTTCAGACATTTTTGGAGATATTTCGGAAAGAGAGCACAATTGCGGAGTAACTCGTAGGGAGATCCTTTCTATTGCTAAATATGTTTCGAATAACAAAGAAAATTTTATTTATAATGGATGTGATATACAAGACATCCAAGTTTTCGAAAGTATTGTTCAGCATCAGCCACTACCAAAACCAAACTCAAAACCAATATTTTCATTACCAAAATTACCACAGTTAGTGCCTGAACGGACTGTACCACCGCAATCACCGCCAAAACCAGTATTTAGAACAGTACCTAGACCAACATCAACACTTCCTGAAGTGCGCAAACAAATTCGCGAGTTAAAAGATCAAAGAGAAGCTTATCATATGGCTATAGGAACTATTATAAATTCATTTTCAGAACCAGGAATAAAATCGATTTCACTGCAAAATACAAAAAGTATATTAGATACGTTAGGATTGTTAACTCGAGAGGCAGTAAGTATAGATAATAAAATTGATAGCCTTAGTCGTGATCTAGCATCTTTACAAACACAAACGCGATAGTATAGTAAAATAGTTATTACAGTTTCTCACGTATAACGCGAATCATAAATATAAATCAGATGTATAACGCAGTTTTTGGAAATCTTTAGAAAAGATTATAAAATAGTTTTTAGTTAATGTCGAAATTTTTTAGCAGATTAAAGTAGACAAATAAAGTATGTTATGTACAGAACAGAAATTTAATAATGAAAAAAAATTTTTGTTATTATTAAAGAAGAAATTATTCCAAAGAAATTTGATATCAGCGCACCAGCTAATGTATATCTTATTTTGGTTATTTTAACACTCATAAAATAAACACTAATAGTATAAAAAATTGTTTCTGTACATGACATCATTATAGAAACAAATCTGCCAATAAAAGAATCTGGGCCGTGATTTTTAAAAATATCTAAAATCAAACTAGTTGAAGCTGAAGATGATACTAATCTCATAAAAGTTAACGGGATCGCTTCGCATGGATAACCTATAATTTTTGCTAATGGCAAAAAAATTTTACTTATAAAATTTAATGCGCCTGATTCTCTCAAAATTGCCACAGAAAGCATTAATCCTAAAAGTGTAGGAAAAATTTTAAAGACCGTTATTATTCCTTCTTTTGCTCCTGAAACAAAAGAGTCGTAAATAGCTATTTTGTTTACATAAGCATGTAAAATTATTAATATAAAACAAACAGGAATCATAAGATCAGATAAAAATTTTATTTTTGATCACCATCTTTAAAATAGATTTTTTCAAAAACTTTGGTGAATATAATGGCAGATAACGTTGATATGGATGTTGCAATAAGACCCGGTCCTATTGTTTCACTAGGATTTTGTGATTTGTATTGAGATCTAAAAGCTATTATATTTATAGAAATTATCTGAAGTGATGACATATTTAAAATCATAAACATGCACATTTCGCGACTAGCTATTTTTTTATCTATATTTATTTTTTGTAACTCTTGCATAGCTTTTAAACCCGCAGGTGTTGCTGCCCAATTTAGCCCCAACATATTTGCTATGATATTCGTGGCTATGTATTTTATTGATTGTGATTCTTTATCTAGTTTGGGAAACAAAAATTTTAAAAATGGCATTATTTTTTTTGTCAGAGATTTTATCAATCCTGAGTTTTCCGCTATTTTCATCATTCCAGCCCAAACAGAGAGAACTCCTAACATTGTCAAACAAATTTCTACTGATTCACGGGATGAATTAATAACGGCAGAAGTTATTCCTGATAGATTTCCTGAAAATGCAGAAAATAATATACCAAACAAGATCATCGAAACCCATAAATAACTAAGCATTTTAAAATATATATTAAAATTTAATTTTATTATTAATACTAAATAGCATCAAAATAATTAAAAATATTTCAAAACATAACTTTATATGATATCATTTATATATCTATATTAGAAGACGGTTGAGGATTGATTTAAATATGGAATTATTACAAAAAAAAAGTCACTATTTTTCGCATTTAAACATAATTTTATCTAATATACAATTACCGATTTTAGACCATATAGAATTTAATCTCCGTGAATCGAAATATATCCAAGAAATGAAGATAAATCCTGTTAACTTTGTCAAAAACTTTGTAACTGAAAGTTCATTAAGCAAAGCTTATATTAAAATTTTTAATAAATGTAAGGAATTAATAGAAAATTTTCCATTTATTATTTTAGAAGATGTTTGTGAAAAAAAATCTATTTTCGAAAGTCAAACTGATGAAAGTCAGTTTGAACACATAGTCGGTAATTATAATCTTTTTTTAGAAGTTCTTTTTACTCTTTGGAGTGCAAATAACGTAGTTTTTGGTGAAAATATAGATTTAATTATGCATTTATGCGAAGAAATCTATGGCGTTTCTTTAGAAGAATGCTATACATTATTTTATTCAAAATTTGTTGGAATTGTTTTAGATAGCGATTTTGTTACTTTACAAAAAAAAATATCTTTGAAAAATATTTTTTTAATTAGAAATAGTTTATTAAAATTATTGGAGACAATCGATGACGACGGTAAAATTAAAGAATTAGAGGATTTTTTACTTAAATTTCTTGAATTTGTTTATATCTTGGAATCACAAAAATCTCGAGAAAGAGAATTTAAATTTATAGAAAATATTTTTGATGATATTATTAGTCTAACCGACCAATACAGTGATATAGCTAGTAGATTTTTTTTGTCTGTCTATACTAACAATACTAATCTATTTTTCTTCTGTTTTTTTAAAATTGCCCGTACACAAAGATATTCTGATTTTATCGAATTAATTGTTTCTCAAATTGAAGACAGTGAATTAATACAAAAAATCGAAACAATAGATAATATAAATCCTGTTGATAAATTATTTTTTCTCTATAAAATATTTGAAGTAGCTAAAACTAAAAGCAATGAAGAATTAAGAGAACAAATCATTTCTTATACTTTTTCTTTAATAAAAAGTATATCTAACGTTGATATTCAGAATAGATTATTAATTTTCGGAGCTAATTCAGAAGAAACACTTTGTGGAATTATACTACCTATATCTCAATCTACGTTTCCCATTGTATGTGAATTACTTGCGGCCACAAACGTATTTTCGCTTTTTAAAGAAAAAATTTATATAGAAATAGAAAAGTACTTCGAAAACCATTCAATAGGTGAAATTCTCGCAGTTTTAGATTATTTTTCGCTTCTTGATTCTGAAGTTAAATTAAAGTGCTTTTTGATAATGTCTAAAAAAATTGGCTTAAGAGAATTAAAAAAAGTATTTGATATAATCATCTCAGACGAAGGAAGCACAATCAATTTAGAACATATTATTTTAAATGTGATGTCGATTATTTCAAGTAAAGAAAATGAGAATATAAGATATTTTTTATCTGGTGAATTTTCAGAATATTTTTGTAAGAAAATAAACGAACCAGATTTTACTTTGAATTCAGAGATAACATTATTCTTATGTTTTGTTATTAAAAATAATCTAGCAGACACAGAATTTACTGAAAAAATATTTTTTGCTTTATCTAAAAATGAATCTAATCTAGATGACTTAACTAAAATATTGATTGCTAGTAATAATCAAAATATAATTTCTTCAACCCAAATAGATATAGTTCTTAAAATCTTGATCGATATTGCAAAGAATAATTCCGAAAACACAGAAACAATTATTAAAAACGTTAATTTTATTTTAGAAAACTTGAAAACGTCCTACGTAGAAGCTAGCGAAGAATGTCTAAGTAATATTTTAAAATTATTACCTGAACTTCTGAGTTTTTTCAAAAAAAATGATCATTTTAAAAAATCGATAAGTGATTTGTTTAATATATTATGTATTCTTTCACCTAAAATTCAAATTTTATCTACTAGCGACGTTAAATTTATTAGAGAATTTATAATTTTGTATTCAAATCTAAACGATTTTCATGATATTGATATATATTCACTTATACAAAAAATGTATACTTTGAATCCTGATTGTTTAATAGAATTAATTTTTAAATTTTATTCATCTCGTGACTACGGCTTTGCAATTCATATTTTCTCTGCAATACAAGCAGAAATAAATCCTGAACATATATTCTCAATAGTAGGAAATTTAATAAAATTCATTAAGGAAAACTCTGGCGAACCTGACTCGAATGAAATCGCTATTCTAATTATTTTTCTTAATCATATTTCTACTCATTGTTCTAATTATACTGATTTAGTTAATTCTGTTTCTTTGAGTATGTCGTATGATAGCAGATTTAGCGAACCTTTGAATTCATTTATCGAGAAAAATTTAAATCTACCCAATTACGATAGTTATTTAGCATTTTTACTTTCTGAAATCGAGAAATTGGATCTTAAAATAATTTCTGAAAAAAATTTTACTATGATTATGCAAAAATTACTGCAAAAAAATGAAATTGATTCATTAGTGAATTTTTTTAGTTATCTTGTCAATTATTCAATTGATAACCCAGATTCACCAATAGCTTATATTTTAGGAAATTTATCAGCTAATTTATTTTCGATGTTAAAATTAGAAGAATTAAATTACGAAAACTTATCTCGCATATTATCTATTTTTATAATGATAGAAAAGCAAGACACACCGAGTCTACAGCAAAAAATGTTTCCTTATTCTTTGGCTGTACTGCAATATTTTATGAGAAAAGATATTTCTTTTAATTATTTAACGCTCAGATCTTTGTATTTTGTGTGTTATGAACAATTTGGTTATCCAAAAGAATTTCCTTCATTTGAAGATATTATCGATTCGATTGGCTATTCGATCGACAGTTTTGCTGATTTTAGAGAAAAAAGAAATCTTGGAGAAGAAGATTCAAAATCACGTTCTATCGAAATATTTAACGAAGAATTTTCTAGTGTCCCCAGAAATAAATCAGACGAATCGAATTCTTTAGTAGAAACCATTATACGTTGTGTTACCGTTAATTTGATAAGTAACCCATCATCTGAGATAATATCGCATGTTGATTCGATAGATTTAGCAAATAAAACTAATGCTCTTTGTGAATATATAGCTTGTCTCCTAAAATCTCACGATTGTTTAAAAAGTTTTATTCTAAAAAGTCCAGTTATAAATAATCCAAACTTTTTACGTGAATTGTTGAGAATTTCAGTCTCTTACGAAACAATTATTGTTTTTCTAAACAAAACAAACTGTTTAGAATTTGATACTATGTTTGAAGCAATCGATAATTGCGATTTTAGTTATTATGAAAAACAACAATTTGCTAAAATAATTATTAAAAAATTTGAACAGAATTCTAGCAAAATCAAATCAATTGAATTTGCTAATCAACTTCCAAATTTAACAAATTTAAGGTTTGATGAAAAAGAAATCATTGACATAATGCAATCAATACGTTACCTTTACGAATTTGATATGTATACAAAAGAAATCTGGAATAGCAAATTTTCTGAAATTTTTAATCGTATGATTTCGAGTTGGTACAACGGAAGCGAAATTGTAGATTTTGTGGATAAAACTATTTCTTATTTTTTTCTAGAAAATCCAAATCAATGCAAACAATTATATGATTTTATATCAAATTGCTTAGATACAGCATCAAGATCTGATCTAACGATAAGCGATGCTATAGCAAGATTACTTTATTCTAAATATCCTGATTTATGGTCTATTATTTGGATAGATAATTTAGCAAATTTAGAAAAAAATAATTCTTTGATGAAATATATACCTAAATTAGATTTGATATCGAAACCAACTTTTAATTCTACTGAACAAATCAGAAACTCGATTTCTTATTTACTTTCAAAAAAAGATAGCGATTCGCATGCTACGTTTAGAGCAATTTGCGCACTATTAAAACAATTATCAATCAATGGAGAAGAACTAGGTCCAAGTATAAACGTTATTCTTGGGAATTTACAATCAAATTATAAAACACCAAAATTAACTTATTTAAACTTTGTTGATGTAATCACTGAAGGTGATTTAATTAAATCTTTAGATGATAAGTCATTAAAAAAAATTTTTAAAACAATAGTATCAAATAAGGCATCTAGCGATTTACCCGCTAAAAATTTAAATGAAATCATAAGAATTTTAAATGATGAATTGGTTAGTAGAGGAATTAAAATTTTAGATATAACCAGTCTTCAAGCATTCGAAGATATACAACAAAAACAAATAGAAATGGCTAAAGTATTTACTTCATGTTGTTCAGACCTTCATGAAAGTAAAATAAATGATATTGTTCAATTATTTTTAACTATAAGTGATTTGGGGTTTAAGTTTCCGATTTCAATTTTTGAAAGATATATATTAGATTTAGAGAATTACCCTAATAGTGCAAAAATAATTTTTTTTGATAAATTATGCTGCCCTAGATTTCTTAAAAATTTAAGTGATGAAGCAAGACCATCAGTATTAAAATCTATATGTTATAATCAATTTATTTCTGATGATACAGTTCTTGAATTTATTAAATCTGCTCCCATTCATTTAGAAGAAAGTGATGTATCACAAATTTTTTTAGAAAGAAACATTGTGTTACAAAATCGTGAAAAACGACAAACAATAAATTTTTCAATAGCAGAGAAGTTTATTAAAAATAAAATTATTTCTAACTCTTTACAAAATTGCACTGTTAGCGAGGAATTTCTTAAAATTTTATGCAATAAAGATTTCAATTGTGAAATGTTTTATGAAATTTATTCACAAACTGACTGGAGATCCACACTATCAAATAGCATCAATTCGCAAACTTGTGATTTATTTCAAGCAAAGACTTTGCAATCATTTTCTGGCACTTATGTCGCAAGATCTATAACAGAAGATAATATTGATATTCTTATATCAATGATGATATTTTTTGGTCCAACTTTTTTTGATAAAACAATTGAAAAAGCAAGAATTTTGGGTCCAGACTCTATTTTTTACAATGGTATTCTTCAAAGATCGGATTATATAGAACAAAAACTTAGAGATGATAATCGCTTTACAAACGAACCTGAGGGTTTTGTAGCCACCTATTTAAGATATGGACCGGAACATAACAGAGTTACTTTATTTTTTGTATGCATTTTAACAGTTATTGCAACTGGCTGGGACTTAATTTTACAAATTATAAGATCTATATTTTCTCGAGGTACTCAGGAAGTTGGCGTAGCAAGGGTTGTTGCAAACGAATTATGATAAATAAGTAAATAAATAAATTAAAATCCAGATTTTCGATAAATTTTAAATTAAAGAGATCTCATTTTATTTTTTTGTAATTATTATTTTTTTGAAATAAAACTCATATACAGTATATAATCTATCTAGTTTCAAGATAAATTAATAGAATTCAGCGAATAGTTATAAGTTGCGAGGCAAATAGTTTTGTGAATAAATATAAGTCCGAAAAAATCAAATTGATAAGTAAATTTTTTTCTGTGATTTTTAAAATACTTGGTTGTTTTTCTTTAATTATGTCGTTAATTTTAATTATGTTTAGTATATTTTATGGTTTTAAATATGTCGATAAAAGTTCTGACAATGACCATAATTATAATAACAATAAAGAAACTAAAACAAAAAATAACTTTTCTGATTTTGTTGATAAAGTTACGTTACCTCCAAAAAAAACTAAAATTTTAGTTCTAGGTTTAGATAAATATGAAGTACTGACAGATTCTATATTTGTTTTATGTTTTGATCGTGAGATTTGTTTTATAAATGTGCTATCAATACCACGCGATACTTACATAAAATTATCTAGTAATATGCTAAAAAATTTTCGAGATATTAAAAAAAAACCACCTAATGTGATGAAAGTAAACGCTATTCATTCTTGGGCAGGAAAAAAGTTTGGCAATGATCTAGCAAAAAAACAAATAGAAGAATTATTAAATATTAAACTTGATTATTATATAGCTATTAATATGTCTGCTTTAAGAAAAATAGTAGATATGACCGGAGGAATTTATATGGATATACCAGAAAAGGGTCTAAATTATGACGATCCAGTTCAAAATTTACATATACATATCAAAGGCGGTCGTCAACTTTTAAATGGTCAAATGGCAGAAGGAGTAGTAAGATTTAGAAAAGGATACAAGCGCGCTGACCTACAACGCATCGAAGTTCAGCAACAATTTATGAGAGAATTTTTTTCTCAAGCACTGACAAAAGAAAATTTAAAAAATAATATCATAGGTTTGTTGACTACTTTTTTACAAGATGTACAAACAGATTTTAATATTACAAATATAACAAAATATTCAAGATATATCAATAAAATTAATTCGGAAAGTATAGCATTTGATATGTTGCCAGGCAATACCAAAACTATTGATAAAGTTTCTTATTATATTTGTGACAAGAAAAATACACAACAACTTATCGATAAAATATTTTATTCTAGCAATAAAAAAACTTTGCCGGAAAATTATAAAATCAAAATCTTAGACGGAAGCAATGATAAAAATATTGCGATAAACAAAAAAATATTACTTGAAAAGAATAATTATAAAGTTTCGCAAATAGAAAATTATGCTGGCGAAAAAAAAGAAGCCACAAGAATAGTAACTAGTCAAAAAAACATTGGGACTGATTTAAAAAAATTTTTTAATAATTCTGTTTTTGAAATAGATAATAAAATGCCTGAAGAATTTGATATTATTATAATAACTGGCACTATCTAAAAAATTAACTTTATAAAATTAGGAAAATATGATCAAAGTAATGTTTTACTAATTTTTATTTTTTTATTTGTTATATTTAGATAGTTTATTTAGATATAATTTTCTAGGAGTGATTTTTATATTTTACGGTTATGGGTACGACCCAAGTTTTTTAATAGTTATTCCAGCAGTCATTTTGATGATATATGCTAATTTTAAAGTTAATTTATGTATAAAAAAGTTTAGTAAAATAAAAAATAAAAAAGAATATACAGGAGCGCAAATTGCGCGTCAACTACTGATGCAAAATAATATAATTGATGTTGAAATACGCGAAATAAATGGGAATTATAACGACAATTATGATCCTCAAAAAAAAGTTTTGAATCTATCGCATAAAGTTTATAACGGAAATTCTTTGACTTCGGTAGGAATTGCGGCACATGAAGTTGGTCACGCTATACAGCATAATAAATTTTATTTTCCATCTGTTATGAGAAATGCAGTTTTTCCAATAGTTAATTTTAGTTCAAAGTTATACATGCCTTTAATATTATTAGGATTGCTTTTTTCTTTTGGTAGTTTGTTTTTATTAAAACTAGGTATAATTTTATTTTCAACGATTGTTTTATTTCAGATAATAACTCTTCCTGTTGAGTTGAATGCTTCAAAAAGAGCCACAAAGTTATTGATAGAAAATAATTTAATAGAAAAACAAGAAATAAAATCGATTAAAAAAGTTTTGAATGCCGCGGCATTAACTTATGTAGCTTCCGCGCTTTATTCAATATTAACTTTATTAAGATATATCGCAATTTTTAACGATAAAGATAAATAAAAAATATAAATTTAGATGACATTTAATAATATATTCTCTAATTTTGATAAATCAGGATCAATTAAACAAAAATGAAAGCCATAATCTTAGCAGCTGGATATGCGACAAGACTTTATCCTTTAACTATAGATAAGCCGAAGCCGCTTTTAAAAATTAACAAAAGAGAAATAATCAATTATATTGTTGACAGCATAAGTTTGTTGAATTGCATTGATGAGATTTTTGTGGTTGTAAATAATAAATTTTTTGAAAATTTTTTAATATGGCATAAAAACTTTATTAATAATAAAAAAGTAAAAATTATTAACGACAAAAGTAATAACGAAAACGATAAGCTTGGTGCAATTGGCGATATAGATTTTGTGATCAATCATAAAAAAATTAATGACGATATTTTGATTATAGCTGGTGACAGCTATTTTAATTTTGATTTGAAAGTATTTTTAGATTTTTTTATAGAAAAAAAGCATGATTGTGTTTGCGCGCAAGAAATTCTTTTACAAAACGATCTAAAACGTTTTGCCGTTGCTCAAATCGATAACAATAATCTTCTTTTAAATTTAGAAGAGAAACCAAAAAATCCAAAATCTAATTTGGCTGTGTATGCATGTTACATATATGCTAAGAGTACTGTAAAATTAATAAAAAAATATCTTAAAGAAAACAATTGCTCTGACGCTCCAGGATATTTTCTTGAGTGGTTATATAAAATCAAAAAAGTTTATATTCACAAAATAGATAAAAGTTTTAAGTTTTACGACATAGGAACAATAGAAAGCTATAATAAGTTAAATAAAAAGCTTGAGAAACATATATATTAAAATACAAAGTTTTAGTAAATCAAAATTTAATAATAATAAAATTGCACACAAAAATGGAGATGAGGGGAATCGAACCCCTGTCCAAAAATTTTTGTCTATAATTTTCTTCTACTATAGTTGATTATTTAATTTTCCGGATTATTACGCGAAATCAACACGCTCAATATCCAGTAACTTTATAGTTAAATCAAAGCGTCAAAGTTTTCGCAGTGATTTTACCTGCGTAATCGACGTCAATATAAAAACCACAGGAAATTTATATATCGACGAGTAGCCTAAGCGGCTACTGCGTAACTATTATTGTTGTCTTTTAAATTTATAATTTTGATTTATAACGCAAAATCACGCGAGTAGCTTATTATAAACTCGAACTCTTGTCGAAACCATTACATCCCCTTGGATAGCATATAACAACAAAAATTTTATGTTGGCAACTTAATATCTTTTTCAAAAAAATAGTTTTATTTCTCAAAATCATTATAATAAAATTATACAGTGTTCTAAAAATATATTTACAAAAAACAAAATCTTCTCTAACTAATAATGTTAGATTAGAAGAGAAGATTTAAATAATGCTTTTAAAAATTAAAAGGAATTTCGTTCTAACCAATCCCTCTCATTTCTTTGAGAATTAGATTGAGATTGTTCAAATTGACTTCGATTGTAAAGTTCAGATCTCCTAGTTGCATCTCCAAATTTTTCTAGTAAACTTTTTGGTTGAGGCTGACCTACAAATCTAATCTCTCCTTCCTCCCAAATTCCAACAATGCTACTTGCATCGTAGTAATTATGTTCAGCAACTTTAGGTCCAAGTTCAATTCCCAATTTTTTAAAAAGACCTATTAACCAATCACTTTCTGTTTTTACAAACATTCAAAACACCACCTTTAAAATTTAAATTTAATCCTTGATATAATTATAAAACTCATAATACAATTTGTCAAATTTTGATTTTTCAATCTTTCACAAAACCTAATCCCTTTTTGAATTATCTTCGTAAAGTTAAAGAAACAAAAAAATAAATTAAATAAATTTAATCAAGACAATCAAATTTTTATCTATCGTTTAGATCAGTTCACTTGTTTTGCTTTTGCCTCTACTTTCTCTCTTCTTCTTTTGTTCAAAGTCTTTAATTCTGCTGCTTAATGTAAAAATTTCCAGATTACTAGATAAAGGTACTAGCAATGGCTCGCACATAAATCTTTCTTGTTGAAATTGTGTTAAGGTTAGGTCATAATTATCAAACACTGATCTATAACTTTCTAGAAGTGTTTGTGATAGTACCCTTGTTTCTGGTGTATCCGGGGATGGATTTGAAGTTAGTTCTCTAGCCACTTCGCAAATTTTCATTGTTTTTAGACTGGACAAATTTGCAATAGGTGCTTGCAAAATATATAAATCATATATTTTCGAGAAGTCAAAAAAACTTCTATCATGATGATTTGATATTTGAATAAGTATTTGTACTTTTTCTTTGTACGGCAAAGATTTAAAATGAGTAGACTCCACTAATCTAACGCACTTATTTAAATCGTCCAATTTTATTTCTTCAGCCATTTGAATAGCAAATATTTCTTTATGTCCAGCCGTTAACCAATTAAAAATAGTAGATTTTGCAAAACTAAAAAGTATATCTAAATTACATAGTGTTTCTTTTGAGATAATATTAAATATTTGTTCAGCATAGTTTTCTTGCTGTGCTTGCGATAAAAACTGAGTGCTGTGTTCCATAAAATGAATACATGATGAAAACTGAGCACCGTAATCGTATCTTATATAATGAGCACATTCATAGAAACACTCCGATATTCTTAATAAAACAACATCCATCGCTTTAACAACAACTGTTTCTCGGTGTTCAGGCAATACAAGAGGAAGAGCAGATTGTCCTACAAAATTAAGAATAGCGTCTAATCGATCAATTGATCTTGAGACAATTTCAGTTATAAATTTTTCTTGGCATTCAAACGATAGGTGGGGAAAAACAAGTCGTTTTGTAAAGTCGAAAAGTATACTCAAATAATCCAGTTCTACTTGTAAAAAAATTTTAGCCATAAATGCTCCTTGGTGTTCAGGCGATACAAGAGGAAGAGCAGATAGTCCCACAAAATTAAGAATAGCACCTAATTTACTATGCGTTGATTTTAAAATAGTTCTAGTTATAAATTTTTCTCGACATTCAGGTGATAGGTTAAGAAGAACAGTTCGTTTTGTAAAGTCGAAAATTATATCCAAATCAGCAGGTCTTACTTGTAAAATAATTTCAGTTATAAGTTCTCCGTGGTATTCAGGTGATAGAACAGGTAAGGCAAAATGTTCTGCAAAATCAAGAAGTTCGACCAAAGTACAAGATTTTTCTTTTTGAAAACTGAGATTCATAATATCGATAATTATTTCTTTAGCTGTATAAGGAGTTAATAAATCACGAAAAACATCAGGCTGTAATAAATTACTACATACACGCAAATTACCTGATATCCTTGGCAAAAATAATTTAATTGCTCGACAAACGAAGGAAGGTTCACGTATTTCATCGTTGGAAGGAATACGTTTTATAAATTCAACAAATGCACTTGGATTTTTTGTTTCGCTTTCTAAAGCACTTTTGATTGCACGAATGACAAAATTTTTTTTATATAAACTATCTGAATGTGATAAATTACGAAAAATAGCAGAGTTCATTAAACTACTACACGCATCTAAGTCTCCTAATATCCTTGGTGAAATAATTTCAATTGCTTGAAAAGCGAACCTGTCTTTTTGTTCATCCGATAAATCAAGAGTAAAATAACATTCTGTAAGGTCAATAAATGCCTTTAAATCATCAGGTCTTTCTTCTAAAATACGGCTAGCCTGCTGAATAGCAATTATTTGCTTATGTTGAAATGACAAACTGCTAAAGAAATGAGAATGTAATGTTCGTGTAAATAGTTTTAAATCGCTTAGTATTCGCGGCAAAAAAGTTTTAACTTGATCAGTAAATACTCTCCAATCTAAAGTTGGTACACGAGGAACATGTTTTATAAGATCTTGATGAGTAAGTACTCTCCAATCTAAAGTTGGTACAATGCTAGGAACATGTTCTATAAAATCAAGAAGCGCATTAAAGTCACTATATCTGCTTGCTAAAATATTTTCAATTATTCTAATAACAAATTCTTTTTTGCATTCAGGTGATAGGCCAGGAAGAGCAAATTGTTCCACAAAACTAAGAATAGCACCTAATTTATTATGTGTTACTCCAGGTAAAAATGAGTTTCTCATTGATATTTCTGATAAAACAACATCCATCGCTTTAACAACAACTGTTTCTCGGTGTTCAGGCAATACAAGAGGAAGAGCAGATTGTCCTATAAAATTAAGAATAGCGCCTAATTTATCATGCTTTGATTCTAAAATAGTTCTAGCTATAAATTTTTCTTGGCATTCAGGTGATAGGTTAGGAAGAACAGTTCGTCTTGTAATGTCGAAAAGTATATCCAAATAATCAGGTTTTGCTTGTAAAATAACTTTAGTTATAAATTCTCCGTGGTATTCATACGACAGAACAGGTAAGGCACAATATTGTGCAAAATCAGAAAATTCTTTCAAAGTATGAGATTTTTCTTTTTGAATACTGAGAATCATAACATTGATAAATTCTGCTTGGTCTGGGGGAGATAATAAATTACGAAAAACATTAGATTGTAATAAATCAACATATACATCTAAATTACCTGATATCATTGGTAAAAATAATCTAATTGCTTCATAAGCGAAGGAAGATAAGGAAGGTATCCGTAGTACCTGTGGTCTCTGTATTTCACTGCTAAAAGAAATAGCGCGTTCTATAAAATCAAGAAGTGCGTTTGGATCTTCGGTTTTGCTTTTTAAAGTACTTTTTTCGATTACATCAATAATAAATTCTCTTTCATGTGGAAACGATAAATGCTGTAAATTATGAAAAACAGCAGAGTTTATTAAATTTCTACACGCATCTAAATCTACTATTATCACTGGTGAAATAATTTTAAATGCTTGAGCAGCAAACTCTCCTTTCTGTTCATCCGATAAATCAAGAGTAAAACAACGTTCTGTAAGGTCAATAAACGCATTTAAATCACCAGGACTTTCTTCTAAAATACAGCTAGCCTGCTGAATAGCAATTATTTCCTTATGTTGAAATGACAAACTGCTAAAGAAATGAGAATGTAATGTTCGTGTAAATAGTTTTAAATCGCTTCTTAGTATCCATGGCAAAAAAGTTTTAACTTGATCAGTAAATACTCCCCAATCTAAAGATGGTACAACGATAGGAACATCGTGTTCTATAAAATCAAGAAACGCATTCAATTCATTAGATCTTCTTCTTGGTAAGATACTTTTGATTATTATAATAACAAATTTTTCTTTATCTCTATTGCACATTATACTGAATAAAAGGGATTTTATTAAATTATTGCATAGCTCTAGATTGCCTTGTATTCTCATTAAAACAGTTTCAGTTATTTGAGCAGCAAATGTTTCTTGATTTAGAAATGGCATAGTATTAAAAACATTATTTTCTATAAAATCAAGAACCGTACTCAAGTTATTAGGTATATCTCCTAGAATATCTCTAATTATTCTAATAACAAATCTTTCTTTATCGCCATTGTGCATTATACTGAATAAAAAGGATTTTATTAAATTATTGCATAGCTCTAGATTGCCTTGTATTTTCATTAAAACAGTTTCAGTTATTTGAGCAGCAATTATTTCTTGCTCTGAAAGCGATACAATAGCAAAGACATCACGTTCTATAAAACCAAAAAGTGCATCTAAGTTATTAGGTCTATCTTCTAAGATACTTTTAATTATTCTAATAATAAATTTTTCTTTATCTATATCAGATATTCTACGAAAGAGAGAAGATCTTATTAAATTACTATATAATAGTTCTAAATTTCCTAGTGTCTCAGATAAAACAGTTTCAATTATTTTATTATCAAACGCTTTTTTATCGTAAAGCAAAAAAACATTACGATCTATAAGATCGAGAAGTGCGCCTAGCTGCTCAGGTCTTTGTTCCATGATACTTTCAATCGCCCGAATAGCAATTATTTCTTGGTGTTGAAATGACAATTTACTAAAGACACGATAATTTAACATTCGTGCAGATGGCTCTAAATCACCTAGCATCCACGGCCAAATAGTTTCAATTATTTGATAAGCAAATGCTTCTTGATCTGAAAATGGTTTAATAGTAAAAATATCACGTTCTATAAGATCAAGAAGTGGATTCAAGTCAGTAAGTGTCGCTTTTAAGATACTTTTAATTATATCAATAGCAATCATTTTTTTATCGCTACCAGACATTATGCTAAAAGAAAAAGATTTTATTAAAATACTACATGTATCTAAATCACCTAGTGCCAGTACCCTTGGTAAAATAGTTTTAATTACTTGTACTTCACTATCAAATGCTTTTCGATTTAAAAATAGTATGGCATTAAAAATATCACGTTCTATAAAATCAAAAAGTGCAGGTATATTATCAGGTCTTACTAATACACTTTTAGCCATCTGAATAGCAACCATTTCTTGGTGTTGAGATGGTAAATTACGAAAGACAAGAGAATTTAATGTTTGTGTACATAGCTTCAAATTGCCTAGTATTCTTGGTGAAATGATTCTAACTGTTTCAAAAGCAAACGTTTCTCGATGATCAGGCGGTATACTCCAAAAAACAGATGTATTCCAAAAAACAGGAGGTTTCTCTATAAAATCAAAAAGAGCATCCAAATCAACAGGCGTTGTTTTTAAAATGGCTCTAACTGTTTGATCAAATAATTCTCGATGTCCAGATAACAGATCAGGAAAAATAAATTCCTTTTCAGGGTCAATAGGAAAAATAAGTTGCTTCACAGAATCAAAAAGAGCACCTAATAAAAAATTAGGATCTGTTTGAGTCATATCATTTTGTAATCGTAACAAAAGTTTCCTCTCCAACTAAATAATTTTGTTCTAAAATAAAATTATCATTTTTTTATTTAAAAGACAATTGTTTTTAAAAAAATACATAATTCATTATCTGTTGACTACAATCATTTTGTCTGTAATTTTAAAATTAAAATTAAAAAATCACATTTTTCTATAAAATGTGAAAATTTATAAAAAACAAAAATACACACAACAAAAATTACCGGAGTAAATTTTTAATTATGCCGCAATAGGTTTTTTTGCTACCGTGTGTTTAGCAAAACAATTAGTATAAAAATTATTTATGTCCTTTTGTTATCTGAACAAACAACTTTTATTTTCTATAATATTTTTTTGGTTTAAATAAATTTTTAGTTATGTCAATGCTAATTTTTTTATATTATTTTTTAAGAGACGCGATACACAGAAAAGTTTTTTTACATACATACAATACTGTAAAAATTTGTTTAGCAAAAACAGAAAGTGAAAAAGCGAATCTATGACTAGTCGATAACTCTGTTCAAATCAACTTTCTATAATAGACTAAATCAGGCAATGAAAATTAATACAAAACCATAGCACGTTATGATAAATGTAGATTTGACCCTTTATTTTTTTCATAACGATTACACACACAAATTATAATTTACAACCTCACAATACACGATTTTTTATATAATTCCGCTTATCTTTTTTCATGAATTACATTATGCACTTTTAATATTTATTTTGTGATCTTATGAGAATATACGAAAAAGCACAAAGATCAAAATATCCTAAGATCAAGAATAATAAAGCTAGCAAAATCTATTATAATTTCGCACGAAAATATCTTTACAAATACCATATTTTTTACAAACAAAATACTTAGTTATTAAAATAAATCAATGAATAAAATCTGTTTTACATTACTGGGCGTATTTTTTATTCTCGAATTTTAAAAATAAAAACTTTTAAATATAAAACTCTAAACAAAACACATCAAATCAAAAAAAATTTATTATAGCTTGTTTTTTATTTTTATTTAACCTAACAAATCTAACTATACCTGATTTTAGTGCAAATAAAGTATGATCTCTGCCAACACCTACATTTTTTCCAGCACATATTTTTGTTCCTCGTTGTCTTACTATGATAGCACCAGCCTTAGCATATTGACCATCAGCCCTCTTTAAACCTAGATATTTTGGATTCGAGTCTCTACCATTTTTAGTTGAACCTCCACCTTTTTTGTGGGCAAATAAACTTAAATTTAAATCTAACAAAAAAACACCGACTTATTTTTATTTTTTTATATAGGATATAAAAACCAATTTTGAGAATTAATTTTTTAAAATTTTATTATTTTTTTAAACATATCCAAAAAAGTTACATGATAAAATTAGGTTCTTTTTTCAAACAAACAAATTTTTTATATTTTTTTTCTAAGCTAATAAAACCCAATTCAAGAGAGTCCATTAATACTTTGGATTTATAAGATATATTTTTTTTATTAATAAAGCTAAATTTTATGTGACCGCAATCATTTTTTTTGCACATAAATCTATCTTTCGTAAAAACATCTACAGAGTTTATAGTGTTTATAACTAAAAAAGAAATACAGGAACAAATAAATTTCTCACTGTGCCCAACGACATCAAACCCCACAACTGAATTTTTATAATATCTTAGTGTGATTATTATCATTTCTTTGATCTATTTTTTTAATTTTCATAAATATTTCTGCACTAATGATTTTGTAAGTTAGTATTTATCTCCTTAATTAATTTAAAGAGATTTTTTTTATTTTTATTTTAGTTAATAAGCTACGATATCCACTTTTTTTATGATAGCCTTTTTTAGATTTAAATTTATATACTACTACTTTTTTACCTTTGAAGTTTTTAACTACACTTAAATTTATAATTGCACTCTTAACATTTTCGCCACAAAACAAATTATCGTTATCACTAATCAAAACTATACTTTTGTGATCTAAATTATAGTCTTCGTTTTCTTTAAGATTTATTTTATCTATATCTATAAAATCTCCTTCACGAATTTTAAATTGCTTTCCGGAACACTTAATTATAGCGTACAAAAAAAGATACCTCCTTTTTAATAAATAAAAACTTATAAAAAAATTTTATCAATAAAATTACTCTCATAAAAAAAATTTATATTCTTAAATTTTATGATAATTATTAGCAAAAGCATCAGTATTTTTAGTACCGAAAAAATAAAAATAAAAATAAAAATAAAAATTATTTATTTAGAAATTATCTATTTTTTTGTATCTATAAATTTTACCTTCAAAAATTTTTGCATAAAAATTATTGTTATCATAGATTATATGACTTTTGGAGTTATTATCTCGCGGTAAAGAAACATGACCTGTATTTAGATAAATTATATTATCAGAAATTTTTTTATTAACGGCAAATGAGTATGATTTATATTAATAAAAATTTATTTGATTTTGGTGTGACGTTCATTAAAAACATATTTGCGTGTCAAAAAAATTGTTGTATTATTTCTTTACATACATAGTTTGATAATCAGAATTTAATTCAGAATCTAAAATCTCTAGTAAAGTATATATAATAACTTCCACGAACACACGATAAATGTTCTTCGTTAGAATTAAGAATTTTAGCTCTTGTCAAAGCATCACAGCCGTTGTCAAAATTGTTTCTCGGATCGTAATACAACAAATCCTTCAATAAAATTAATTTTTCATTCTTCTCTTTTTTTATATATTTTAAACAGTTCTTTTGTATTTTTTAGATTTCCATGCATATCTAATGCAAACACTAATTTCATAAAAATTATATTAATAAAATTATTTTTCAATAAAATTATAGTAATTTCGCCACAAAGATAATTGCAGCTAAATTTGCCACAACTAGCACCAGAAAGAGTACCATAACCACAGCCAGAAGGAGAAGAAGATGACAAAAAGAAAAATATATTGTTTTTTACGGCGTACTGTGATCGATGGAATAGTAACAATCGCTGGTATAACAACTTTTTTTATTTTTTTGTTCTTAAAAAGAAGTATTGAAATTTCAGTATTTTCTATGAAATTTATTTTACCGGTAGTAGCGGTTACAATACTTTTGGCTATGCTTATCGCTTTTGTCACGTTAGCTCGTTCTGCATTCATACGACGTGGTATGCATGGAGTATAAATTAGTATCTTATTCAATCTTGTATTAAACGTCTGAATTTGTTTAAGATATTCTCTACGTACAATTATTTATTTACAAATAGAAACAAAAGAAGATTTAAAAATATTTATAACAGCAAGTATTCACTGCGACGTTGTAATCTTTGTGATTCAATAACATATGAAATGTATACAATTACTACGTTAGTAACAGAAGTACAGTATGATAAAATTTGTTCTTCTTGATTTTTTGTACTTATTAATGCTGCCATCAAAATTATTATAGTTTCTTGACTTTCTTCTTGATATTCTTCCTTCAAACATTTTGCTAATAGTAATGTTGCTATCAATTCTTGTGTTAACTGTGGTTCATTTAAAAAGGCGTTTCTATAATCTAGACCATTATATAATACAAGCAATTGCCCTTCTTCTTATTCCTAGTGATAAACTCTTTAAAAACGAAATTGTATTTAGAACTGTATTCGCTTAGTTTTGTCTCCAACTAAGTAAACACTACGTATCATTCTGACAATACGCTCTATTGAAGCTTGTGTCTGTATAGGGGCTTACTATGTCTTCTTGTTTTGAGATTTTTATAGTTTGTGGCATTTTTTCTCCAGAATTTTTGTGGATTAATATTTGGATTATAGAATTAATTCGATAAAAATAAAAAATTAA
>JAISCN010000055.1 GCA_031265515.1 Clostridiales bacterium
TATTTTTTTATGATTATAACTTCGATAATTGTTTTAATAATTTCTGGAAGTAATCTTATTGACACTTCTTTCAAAATTTTAAACATATATCTCAGCATCTAATCACCTCACTTTTTTGCGAGTGAGGAAGTCGCCCATGTCGTCAAATCTAATTGACAAAACAACCGGAGTCTTCAATAAGACTCACAGAAAAAATAACATAAAATTTATTTTTAATTTTTTTATTGTCAATTTCCGTAATATAAGAAAAACTATCTGTCGAGACGATAAAGTTGAAAAGAATCAATTGAGCTGCGCTTTGGACATTTTATATCGTCAATATCATATTTATCTGTCATATATTCTTTAGCATTTTCAAAGCATTGTCGTTTAATTGGCCTATTTCTCAATAATATATAAATTTTTTCAATAAAATAAGTAAGTAACGGAATTAAAACTAACCCGCCTAAAGTACCAAACCATATTTGATATATTAAATTTTTTTCCCCAATTGTTTGTTTTAATATACCAATAACCATAGTGAGATCTAAAAAGAAAATAAATCCGCACACGCCACCAACAATCATGCTTATGGCAGGGAAGCTAATTATTGATTTTCTTTCAAACTCTGAAATTTTTTTTATAACAAGAAATTCTTGAAATTCTTCGTTAAATTGAATTAATGCATTTTTAACATCTTTCTGAAGAAAATTTTCATTTTCTAAAATTGCTTCTAACAGTAAAAATTGTCTTTCTAAACATGATTTGAAAAAATTCTCGTTAAATTTATCGTTAAAAATACAACTAAGTATAATATAGGCGAAATCATCAGGAAGTATGGACCACGTGCTCAATTTTTTAATTCGAGGCAATTGACCACTTTCAATTTGCGAATACACTTCTTTTACAGATTTATCTGTAACCCACAATTCAGGATTATCTGTATACCAACTGACAATTTTTATATAAATTTCTGTTTCGCTCTCATTAAAGTTCAAAGAACGAATTTGTTCGCATAAAGCTTGTGCGTTTTGTATGCTTTGACAGATTCTAGATTTGTGCTCTTCAGTACATATAGTTGTTAATTCATATCGAGATCTAGTATTATTAAATTCTATTTTTTCATAACTAGTTTCGGTTAATATAGATTTTCCAACTCTATCAACTGCGCGGTCCCCGATCTTGCATCACATAAATTTTGTTTCATCAGTTGAGTACCTAGAACACCAAAAAAAAGTCTAATTTATCATAGCATTTCTTTTTAATTTGTTCAAAAGCGTTTTCTGCCATTCTACAATCATCTCGTTATCAAATTATTTTATACTATTTAAAATTAAATATATCAAAAAAACTAAGAAAAATCAATTTTTTTGTTTTTTTGTTGAAAAAAATAACTAAATTAACAAGAATAGTTTTACTATTTGTTTGGAATAAATCTACATGGCAAACAATTTTAAAAAACGGGGCGATTTTATTTATGTCTTATGAAAATTTAAAATTATGTTTTTATTTTTTTGGTGGACTTGGACTTTTGCTATATGGAATGCACATAATGGCAGAAGGTTTACAAAAAATGGCCGGTTCACAAATGAAAAGAATATTATCGGCCTTAACACGTAACAAATTAATGGCTGTTCTAGTAGGAATATTTGTAACAGGATTTATACATAGCAGCACCGCAGTAAGTGTAATGTTAGTTGGTTTTGTTAATGCAGGACTGATGAATTTGTCTCAGGCTTTTGGTGTAATAATGGGTGCACAAACTGGAACTACAGTTACGAGTTGGATGATATCGAGTGCAGAATGGCTAAAAGGTTTAGAATTAATAAATTTGAGTACGTTGGCGCCTATTTGTGTTGGACTTGGTTCGTGCATGATTTTATTTTCTAAGAAAGAAAGAATTAAACAAGCCGGCGTAATTATTATTGGTTTTGGAATTTTATTTATGGGAATAAACGAAATAATAGATTCGTGTGAACCGTTAAGTAATTCTAGAAAAGTTAAAGACATTTTTAAAATTATGGGAAAAAATCCTATTTTGGGTTTTTTATCTGGAATATTTGTTTCTGCATTATTACACAGCAGCGCTGCGTCAATGGGAATTTTACAATCACTCGCATCTTTAGGTTTAGTTCCGTGGAACAGTGCAGTTTATATAATCATGGGTGATAATATTGGAACATGTGTAACAGCTATTATTTCTAGTATTGGTACTTCACGTAACGCTAAAGCTACTGCGTATATGCATTTTTTGTTTAATTTTATAGGCAGTATTATTTTCGGAACGACATCTATGATTTTTTTTACTTTTCATAGAAATATAGGATTGAGATCTATTGGTTTAACTCAAATTAGTATTATTCACAGTGTATTTAATATTGCAACGACGATAATTTTGTATCCATTAAGTGAGTATGTGACTAAATTAGCCCTATTTTTAGTTGGAAAAGAAAAAGAAAGAAACAAAAAAAATGGATTAGATATAAGAATTTTAGAAAATCCTGGATTTGCCATCGAAGTTTGCTTAAAAGAAATATTAAATATGGGAAATATGGCATTAAAAAATTTGAAATTGGCAAAAATAAGTTTAGTGGATAAAAAAAATTATTCTCAAGAAATTTTAGATCGAGAAAAAGAAATAGACGAATTAGATCATGAAATAAGAAAATATTTAGTTAAAATTTGTAATACTTCTGGTGTTGATAAAAAAGAAAATAAATTTTTAACTTCTTTATTTTATGTCGTAACAGATATTGAAAGGATAGGTGATCACTGTGAAAATATGGCCGATATATATAAATTTAAATCTGAAAATGATCTTGAATTTAATGAGAAATCAAAAAACGATTTAAGTAAAATTTTTGACATGACAATAGAATGTGTAGAAAACACTTTAAATGCTTTAGAAAATGATGACAAAAATATAGCTGCTAAAACAATAATACTAGAAGAAAATATAGATATCTTAGAAGAAAAATTACGCGAAGAAAATATTACTGTATTATCAAATAATTCTTGTGATCCAAAAACTAGCGTTGCATTTTTAGACATAATTACGAATCTTGAGAGAGTATCTGATCACGCATTAAATATTTCGCAAGTTGTTTTAAGATATAAAAAGATAAATAATTTAGATGTATTAAAAAAAGAATATAATTTTTAATTGGTTTTTAAATTTTATGGATTTTAAAAAAAAATTAGTAAATATTATTAAAAAAGCTATTGATTTAGAAGAAAGATATATTGTTATAGATCCAGTTCCTAGAAATTTTATGAATGATTTTGACTATGTTTTATCTTGTTTTAAATTAGTTAAAATTTTTAAAAAAGATCCTAATGAAATTGCTGTAGAGATTTATGAAAAAATAAGTATTGATCTTGATTTAAAAATTTTAGAAAAAATAGAAGTTTTTAATGCGTATGTTAATTTTAGAATAAATAGAGAATTATTTACATGCAAAATTATACGAGAAATTGTTAATAAAAAAGAAAATTTTTTAAAAAATAACATTGGCAAAAATAAAGTAGTTTTGTTTGATTATTCATCACCGAATATTGCAAAACCGTTTCATGTCGGTCATTTAAGATCTACAATTATAGGAAATGTTTTAAAAAATATTTTTAAAGTTTTGGGATATAAGACTATAAGTATAAATCATCTTGGTGATTGGGGAACTCAGTTTGGAAAATTGATAACTGCTTATAAATTATGGGGAAATAAAGAAAAAGATATTAATATAAATTTTTTGAACAAGCTATATATAAAATTTCATAAAGAATCAGAAAAGAATAAAGAATTAAACAAAACAGCACGCGATAATTTTATAAAAATGCAAAACGACGATCCAGAAAATATTGGTCTTTGGAAATTGTTTAACAACATAAGTTTATCAGAATTTAAAAAATCTTATGAAAATTTAGGAATAAATTTTGATTTTTATATTGGTGAAAGTTTTTTTAACGACAAAATGGATTTTGTGATTAAAGAACTAAATAAAAAAAAATTATTAATTAAGAGCAATGATGCTTCGATAGTTGATTTAAGTGATTACAAAATGTCGCCATGTTTGATTTTGAAAAGCGATGGAGGGACTTTGTATCCTACAAGAGATATAGCTGCAGCGATCTATAGAATGAATAAATTTAATTTTTATAAATGCATATATGTTACAGCGATTGATCAAAATTTACACTTTGCGCAATTTTTTAAGGTTTTAGAATTAATGGGTTATAAATGGGCCAAAAATTTAATTCATGTATCTTATGGATTAGTAAATCTCGAAGATGGAAAAATTTCAACACGTCATGGAAAAATTATTTTAATGCAAGATTTATTAAATCAAGCAATAGATAACGCAAAAAAAATAATTTTAGAAAAAAATCCTAAATTAAAAAATAAAGATAAAACTGCTGAAATAATTGGGATAAATTCTGTTATTTTTAATTATATATATAATTCTCGAACTAAAAACATAATTTTTTCTTGGGAACGCGCTTTAAATTTTGAAGGCGAAACTGGTCCGTACGTTCAATATACATTTGTTAGAACGTGTAGTATTTTAAAAAAATCAAAACTTACTGACTTCGATAAATTAATCAAAGATATAGATTTTAATGTTTTGAGCGATAACATCTCTTGGAAGATTGCTAAAATTCTATATGAATTTAAAGAAAAAATAATAGAATCTAGTGAAAAATTAGAACCATGTGTAATCTCTAGACATATTATGAATTTAGCTCAAGCTTTTAACGAATTTTATAGAGATAATATTATTTTAGATAACAACAATAAAAAAACAAGAGATGCTAGATTGATTTTAGTATATTGCGTCAATATGGTTTTAAAGTTATGTTTAGACATTCTTGGAATGAAAACGTGCGAAACTATGTAAAATTTAAAAAGATATTTAATAAAAATAATAGTCCTGAATTAGTTTTCAAAAACTATTTTTTATAAAAAAATAGAGATTACTAGACTATCTTTGTTTTAGAATAAGAAAAGCATTCAAGCGAGATATTTTCTAAATTTTATATTAATTTTATATCAAGGATTAAAAATTTTTAAAACGAAATTTTTAGAATTCAAAAAAAGACTTTTAATTTTTTCTTTTGCTTTGATCGCATCATTTTTATCTATAAAATATCCAAAAACGCTTGAACCAGTTCCTGATAAGCTAGCGCCTAGCGCTCCATTAGAGATCAAAAGTTTTTTTATTTTTTTAATTTCAGGATAAATTTTAAAAACTATCTCTTCAAAATCATTTTTTAAATTATTGGCTATTTTGAACATATTTTTTTCTTCGATGGCTTTCGTTAATTCATGACTGTATAATTTTCTTTTATTAAATATTATTTCTTTTTTCTTTTGCTCATCATATAAGTTATAAATATCTTTCGTAGAAATAAAAATATCTGGCGTTATTAATAAAATATTTATTTCGGGATGGGTATTTATTTTTTGTAAAATATTTCCGGTTCCACTCGCGATTATTGTTCCACCAAAAAAACAAAATAAAACATCACTGCCATATCTAAAGCAAATCTCAGCAATCTTTTTGTTGTCTAAATTAATATCAAATAATTTAATAAGAGTTTTTAAAGTCGCAGCACAATCACTACTTCCACCAGCTAAACCAGCGCCAATGGGAATTTTTTTTAAAATATTTATTCTTAATCCGAAATTAATTTTAAATTCTTTTAAAAAATCTTTAGAAATTCTATAAACTAAATTTCTATCATCTGCTTTCAACTCATCACAATTACTAGTTATTATAATTTTATTTTCGTTTTTTAAAACTTCGAACTCAATTTCATCGAATAAATTAACAGTCTGCATAACACTCAAAATTTCATGAAAATTATTTTTTAATTTATTTAAAATTTCAAGCGTCAAATTTATTTTAGCTGGAGCATAAACTTTTATTTTTGAATTATAATTTTCAATCATCAACTTTTATTCTTTTAAAATCTTTTTTTCCTTTTTGAACAATTATTATATCGTCTTTAAAATCGTTTAAATTGACGATGTATTTTATGTCTAAAATTTTTTTAGAATCAATTTTTATTCCTCCTTGTGAAATTAGTCTGCGCGCATCACTTTTAGAAGAAACTAATTTAATTTTTAATAATAGATCTGATATATCAAGACCATTATTAAAAAGACTTTTTTTTAGATAAACACTCGGCACTTGATCTATAAAATTTCCCGTAGAAAATAAGGTTTTTGCGATATTTAAACTTTTATATGCTTCTTTTTCGCCATGTATGATCTTAGTAATTTCAAAAGCTAAAATTTCTTTTGCCTCGTTAATATTAATTAACAGATCTTTAATTTTATCTAATTCTATAAAAGTCAAAAGTTTGAGACAATTTTCAACATCGCTATCATCAATATTTCTCCAGTACTGAAAAAAATCAAATGGTGTTGTTTTATTTTTGTCTAACCATATCGCACCACCGGCAGTTTTTCCCATTTTGGTTCCATCGCTTTTAGTTAATAATTTTAAAGTTAAACCAAAAACATTTTTTTTATCTACACGCCTTATTAAATCCACACCAGCTAATATATTCGACCACTGATCATTACCTCCAATTTGCAAAACACAATCATAATTTTTATTTAAATATAAAAAATCATAGGCTTGCATCGGCATATAATTCAATTCATAAAAAGATAATCCACGTTCAAAACGCGTTCTATAAGCATCAGCTGTCAGCATTCTATTAATCGAAAAATAGTTTCCGTATTGACTAATAAAATCCAAATAATTTAATTTAGAAAGCCAGTCAAAATTATTTAATAAAATTGCTTTATCAAAATTTATTAAATTTTTTGCCTGATTTTTAAAACATTCAACGTTATTATTAATTTCATCACGAGACATAATTCTTCGCATTTCAGTCCTGTCAGTTGGGTCACCTATTGTTGCAGTACCACCACCAATTAAAAATATCGGAGTGTGTCCTGCATATTGCATATGTGACATAACCATTATCGGAATAAAATGTCCAACTGTTAAACTATCGGCTGTTGGATCGAAACCAGTATAAAAAATAATTTTTTTTTCATCCAAAATTTTTTTTAGTTCAGTAAAATTATTAGATTGTTCAAAAAAGCCGCGTTGTCTCAGAATTTCAAATATATTATTTATTGTATTAAACACCTCGAACATTTATAGTTTAAAAAAATGATATCAAAAAGCATTTCTCAAAATCTTACAATTAGCAAACAATAAAACAAGACACTAAAAAAACAACACAAAACTTATTTTTATAAATTTATTTTTCATTCACTAAAAAAAATTTAGAATAAAATTAAAAAATTTTTGTTAATAAATTGATCTAGTATCTATTTTACGCGATCTAT
>JAISCN010000056.1 GCA_031265515.1 Clostridiales bacterium
AAAATTGACGAGTAGGCGGTTAGCCTCCAAGTGTTGGAGGTGATAGAAATTGAATATAGATCTAGTAATAGTATTGCTAATACTGTTAACGATATACGAAATTACAAAAAAATAACCGCAATCACCCAAGAAAAACGGTTATCAATATCTTAAAAAAATAATCTTTTGCTTGGAACTAATCGTCTAAACAAAAGCCACACACAACAGATTATATTGCTTAAAATTATTTTTTAGTCAAGATTTTTGGTTTAAAAAACATAATCGTTGAATTTATTCTAGTAGTTAAAATGTTTTCGTGACTGTTATCAAATGCTTTAGCCAATATGATGACATTAAATATTAACGAACGGGCAACCCACCTAAGTATTGTAAACAACAAGTACTTAGCACAGATATAATAACTCTTTTATTGATTTTGATAATCATTCTTAAATCAGATAAAAAATTCTAAACTAACCAAATTGATTTTTAACACAAAAAAACGAAAACTGTAAAATGTTTTCATAATATTATAATAATGAAATCAAATAGCAGCGGTTGTTATCTATAAAATATAAATTCTTTTTTTAATTTTTACGAATATACGTATACAAATATTAAAATGTCTATTAAAGTTCATCAAAATCTTTTAATTTATTTTTGTTATTTAGCTTATTTTTATAATTTAAATAATCATTGATATTTCCGGTTTCTAGAAATTTATCCCAGAGTTTTTTATTCTTCATAAAAACTATCTCCCGTATAAATTTAAACAAAACTATTATAGTATTATATTTCGATTTTTTATTATAATTTTTTATTATTTTTTTGTATTTTATCTTAATAATTAATATTAATTAAATGTTAATTTAAAATTTATGATAAAAGATATCGTTATACTTGCAATAGAAACTTCTTGTGATGAAACTGCTGCGGCTATTATAAAAAACGGCAGAGTTATTTTATCTAACATAGTTGCATCGCAAATTGATACACATAAAAAATTTGGTGGAGTGATTCCAGAAATTGCTTCCAGAAAGCACATAGAAATTATTTCGCAGATAATAGACAAATCTTTATTTAAAGCAAATTTAAAATTTATGGATATAGATGCAATTGCTGTCACACAAGGTCCGGGATTGGTTAGCGCATTATTAATCGGAACAAATTACGCAAAAAATCTTGCATATGCACTTAAAAAAAAAATAATTGCTGTTAATCATGTAGAAGGCCATATTTGTGCTAATTATCTTGAAAATAATTTTGAGCCAAAATTTATTTGTGCAGTTATTTCAGGTGGCCATACAAGTTTATTTTATGTAAAAGATTATAATAGTTTTGAAATACTTGGAGAAACACTTGATGATGCAGCAGGTGAAGCCTACGATAAAATTGCAAGGGTTTTAGATTTAGGTTATCCTGGCGGGCCTGCGATAGATAAAATTTCTAAAGACGCAGATAAAAATTTTATAGAATTTAAAATTCCAATTGAAAATAGTCTTGATTTTAGTTTTAGTGGATTAAAATCTAGTGTTACAAATTTTGTTTATAAGCAAAAAAATATAGATTTTAGCTTTAAAAAAAACGTTGCTGCGAGCTTTCAAGAATGTGTAACAAATTCTATAGTGAAAAAAATTTTTAAAGCATGCGAGCTAAAAAAAATAAATAAAATTGCGATATCTGGAGGTGTAGCTAGCAACTCGTGTTTAAGAAAAAAAATTATCATCGAGTGTCAAAAACGAAATTTTGAGTTTAACATTCCTGATGTAAAATTTTGCACTGATAATGCTGCTATGATTGCATCGCGCGCATTTTATAAATATATTAACAACGAATTTTATGAAAATTTAGATTTAAATGCCAAAGCAAGAATTTAGTTTTTTATAATCTTTTTTATCATCGAAAGAATTTATTGCTTAAGTTTTTTTAAATCTTTCAAGAAAATAAAATCTGATATCATAATTTTCTTTTGTTTATTTATATATAAAAAAAATTAAATAATAATTTTTGATTAAAAAAATAACCAGTTAAAATAACACGGTTTGCAAAATTTTTTGATTTACCGGGAGTAAAAAATGCACGCTATAAAAAGTCTAAATAACGATATAAAAATTATTACTGAAGAAAATAGATTTATAAGATCAATAAGTTTAGGAATATGGGTAAATATCGGTTCTAAAAATGAGAATAAAAAAACAAACGGTTTATCGCACTTTATTGAACATATGGTTTTTAAAGGAACGAATGATTTAAATTCAAAAAATATTGCTGATAGAATAGATTTGCTTGGAGGTCAGGCAAATGCTTTTACTACTAAAGATCTTACTTGTTTTTATATAAGAATTTTGGATACTGATTTTGATTCTGCTTTAGAGTTATTAAGTCATATAGTTTTAAAATCTAACTTTCCAGATGAGGAAATAGAACGCGAAAAACATGTCATAATAGAAGAAATAAATATGTATGAAGACTCGCCAGAAGAATTAGTTTTTGAAATGATAAATAAAAACGTATTAATTGATACAAGTCTGGGTTTACCTATACTTGGAGACGCTAATAAAATAAAAAATTATAAACAGAAGAACCTAAAAGACTATTATAATAAAAATTATATAGCAAGTAATTTTATAATAACCGCATCAGGAAATTTTAAAAGTATTGAAATAGTTGATAAAATAAATAATTTCTTTGGTGATCTAAAAAAAATAGATAGCGATAATTTAAATAATTTTGAAAATGTTAACTATAGAAAGAGTTTTGATTTTAAAATAAAAGATATTGAACAATCGCATATGTGTATTGCTTTTCCGGGAATCAAACATGATATCGAGAATAATTATGCTATGGCAGTATTTAATACTATTTTTGGCGGCGGAATGAGTTCTAGATTATATCAAAAAATTAGAGAAGAATTTGGTCTCGCATATTCAATTTATTCTTATAATTACTCTTATGATACGATCGGAGTTTTCGTCATTTACGCAGCAACAAGTCAAAATAAATTTAAAAAATGTTTAGAATTAATTTTAAGAGAAATAAAAGATTTATATATAAAAAATATAACAGAAGAAGATATTTTAAAAACAAAACAGCAATTAAAGTCAAGCTATTTAATGGCACTAGAGAGCTCTTCTAGCAGAATGAGTTCATTAGGAAAATCATATTGCACATATAAAAAGGTCTTAACTCCGGACGAGATTATAGATAAAATTAACAGTGTAAAATTAGGAGATGTTTATAAGCTTGCAAATGAAATTTTTAATTTTAATCAAATAAGTTTGTGTGTTGTTGCAAAAAATAAACTAATAGAAGAAAACGAGTTTGAGGAGATTATAAATAATTCAAGAAAATAAATTTTATATAGCGCAAACGCAAGACGCGCTCGATCTACCATTGCCCAGATATATGACAGAAATGTCTGCAGGAATGGATCTGTACGCGAATCTAAAAAATAACTTAATTATAAAAAAAAGTAAAACATCTTTAATTAAGACAGGTATAAAAATTGTGTTAGATAAAAATTACGAAGCTCAAATTAGATCGAGAAGCGGAATTGCTTTAAAATACGGTGTTGTAGTTCTAAATTCCCCAGGCACTATAGATGCGGATTATCGTGGTGAGATAGCAGTAATATTAATAAACTTAGGAGAAAATGATTTTCTAATAGAACGCGGAAACAGGATAGCTCAATTAGTCGTAAACAAAATAAAACGTATAAAATTTATAATTTGCAAAGAAAATGAAATTTGCAGTACTCAGAGAGGACAAGGTGGATTTGGTCATACTGGCATTTAAAATATAAAAATTTTCTTTAAAAGATAGAAAAAATAAATTTAATTATAGAGCGATAGTTTGTTCGTTATTTAAATCTTCTTCTGTTTTTTTATTTCCTTCGTGCTGTTTGCAATTTATAAGACCAAAAACAAAAGCAAAGGCTCCTATGATCAACAATCCGGATCCCATGATTATACCCCACGTGGGAACTGTACTAAAGTGAGTATTTAAAGCAAGATTTAATTTTGTTAATTTATGGAATTCTACAGAAGATGCGGCTATCATACCACTACCTACTAACATAAAAATTGGCCCAAACACTGTCATTGAACGTACTGCCGCTTCTTCTTCTTTTAATTTCAAAATTCTTTTTTGTTCAAGAGATTGTTGATCCAAATCTGTTTGTGTTTCTCCTTGCATAATCAACACATCCGATAAAATTATTTATTTTAAAAAAATGTTTTTAAGAGAAAAACATAATTATATTATAACAAAATTCAATGTGTTTGTAAATATTTTGTAACTAATAAAAAATTTAGTTTACACCAAAGACGAAAAAAATAAATTATAACTGCAAAATAACACTCTCGTTATGTTGTTCTTCTTCTATTTTTTTATTTTCTTTCTTATCTTTTGCAATTGCAAGCGCACAAGCAAAAGTAAAAATTGCAATGATTAACATTACACATCCGCCCATTAGACCACAATCAGAAAGAGAATTTAAAGCTAAATACAATCTAATTTTTAATAATTCATGAAATTTTACTGCAGATGAAGCTGTTACGCCGCTACCTAAAACAAGAAATCCTAATCCTAACAGTGCAAGCGTTATACTTTTTTCATATCGTTGTTCCAAATCTGTTTGTGTTTCTGCTTGCATAATCGCGCCACCTGATAAAATTATTTATCTTAAAAAATATTTTTAAGAAAAAACATATCTTTATTATAACAAAATTCGATGTATTGCAAATACTTTGTAACCAATAAAAAAATTAATTCACGTTAAATTTAAATTTAAAACTATAAATTTTATTATTTTCTCTTTTAAATACACTCAGTTCTGAAATATGATAAATCTTTTAGCAATCTTTTATGTTTTACTCTACCGTATATTAAGAACGCAAAAAAAGTAACTAAAGTAATAATTAATGTTATGCAGAATGATATAATAATAAGATTTCCTATTCCGAAGTTAATATTAGCTAGGAACGGAATCAATTTTAAATTTCTCTGAATTATCGAAGATTTATTTAGAACTATATTTATAATAATTGTGAACATAACGAAAAATTTAATGGTTTGTCTGATAGGTTTTTTTAATAAAAGTTCTTTTCTTATTGTTTTTATAGTATTTTCGTTTTCTAGAATATGTTTTACTCGTTCTTTAAATAGTTCGAGTGAAGACAGTCTGTTTTGAAAATCATCTGAAGTATAATTAAATTCCGACAAAACATCATTTGTATCCGACTTTAATTGCGAGTCACTCTCATTGCATTCGCTTTCTTTTTTAGACCTTGTTTCGATAGAAGAATTTAGCAAGTCAATTTTTTTATAATAGCAAACGGCAAAAGAAAAATATTCGAGAATAGTCGCAAATAAAAGAGTAGAAATTTCATCGCAGTCATAATCATGTTGCGACAATATATTTACAGAACTGAAAATATTACGATCTATAGAAACACTTCGGGAAATCACACAAAATGAACCAAGAGGAATAGAAGCTAGATAAGTAAGAACACGTTTTGGTGCCATTAGTTTTTGGATTAAATTTACAGAATGAAAAGAATACAAAATTTCATCGGTAAAAACAGGGTCTAATGTGTAAGATTTTACTTGATCTGGTATAATTTTTTTTATGTAATACACTAAAGATATAGTGCCAAAATAAATTTTAAGACGTTGCTCAAAAGATAATTCTTGAGCGACTTCGCATTCTTTAATCACTTTAATTCCTCCGGAGCTTCATCAGTTACCTTTTCATTTTGTATTTTTTGCGAACTATGTTTTAACAAGTTAAATTTATTACGACCTAAAAATATAAATACAAGAAAAAATAGAGAAGAAATTATTAGCGATACACAAAATGTTGTAATAGTCAAATTGCTAACTTTAAAATTGACGTCTGAAAGAAATGGCAAAAGATTAAGATATTTTATCATCACTGGAAATTCTAAAAAAGTAATAGCTAGAATGCTTGATGTAATAACAAATAAAAAAGCAGAATTCAACAAAGGACGTTTTAACATAAGTTCTTGTTTTATTTTTTTCATTAGTTCGTTTTTTTTAGAAATTTCATCTATGATACTTTCGGATAAATCATTCTTTTCTTTTAATTTTAAGTAACGAATAAGATATAACAAATTGTCTACATAGCATCTAAATACTATTCCGCATACAAAATAAAAGTATTTTTCTTTTATCTTTTGTAGAGCCTTTACAACTTCGATAGCTTGTTTTATTTTAACTTTTTCGTTTTCCGAAATATCTTCATTTTCAAATATCTCGTCATTAAACCATTTAAATATATTTTTTTCTGCTCCCGAATCGAGAGCAGTACCTTGAACTAAATCCTTATTGTCTATATAGAAAGATTCTATTATAACTTTTGTGTTAGATCTAAGTTTACTGTTTTCAATAGGCCAAAATAGAGCAGAATAAGTTGCAATTTCAAATTTCGTTAATTTTTTCGAATTATTTTGCATCTTTTATAGCCTCGATTGATCAACTAACTCAATATTTTTAATTATATCATTGCATCGCTATTAGACAAAATAATTCCTGAAATAACAAAGAAATTAATAAATAAATTTCGAATTTATTTTACTTTTTTATCATTCGAGAATAATGTTTTCTGTTTTTTTAAATTATTTTTTATTTTTATGTTTTTTATAATTTATAAAGATATATTAAATAATCTTTTGTTCTTGAAAATCAAAATTTTTATATCTTCATTTTCGAATATATTTCTTTCTAAATAAAAAAAATTCTCGTAATTTTTATCAAAAAAAACATCGCCCATAAAAAACTTTTTTATAATCGTTAGATATAACGTACTACATGAGAATAAAAATTCATCATAAATTTGTCTGCCACCACAAATCCATATTTCTTTGTTATTTTTTATACTATTGATTTCTTGAAAATCGTGAAAAATTTTTATATTATTAAACTCATTCGATAAAATCTCGTAGTTTTTATTTTTTGAAAAAATATAATAATTATTTTCAGGGTGAATTTCAATATTTTCAAAACTTTTCCTACCTATGATTACATTTTGCCCTCTTATCATAGAATAAAAAAATTCAGCATCGAGCGGAATATTCCATGGTAATTTGTTTTTATAACTTATAACAAAATTAAGACTTACAGCTACAATCGCATACATAAAAACCAAAATATTTTTAAGATTTAAATACCCAAAACATAGAATAGCAAAATAGAACAATAAATAAATATGAATTAATAATCAAAACTAGATAATTCTGCGGATTTATTTTTTTCATTTTCTAACATTTTTATCGTCGAGATTTCTTTTTTTGCGCTATACAAACTCGCTAATAAAAGAAAGATTGCACCAAAAGATGCTATGGCATAAGAAGAAGTGAACAAATTTGTAATCATATCGAAACCAAATCCAATACCATGGTTTAACAAAAATCCCAAACCTGATATAGCAGCGCCACTTACAACTCCAAGTATAGAATTAAGTATAATATTAAAACGAATACTTTCTTCCAATTTCTTATCTCCAGACACTAAATCACTCCTAAAAAATTTCAAGGAAAATAAACACAACCATTATAATTAAAAGATAACAAAACTGTATAACTTTTTTAAATTAAAAATTATTTTTTAGCATGTGTCAAAAATAAAATATAGATATTAATTTTTAAAAGAGATACTTTATCTTTATCTTATGGAAAAAACGTGAAAATAATAGGAATAACCGGAACGATTTATTGCGGTAAAACCACTGCTTCCAAAATCATAAAAAAAAACTATCATGCACATATTTTAAATGCTGATGATGTTTATCATGATTTAATAAAACCTAGAAAAGATCTTTATTATAATGTTGTAAATGCTTTCGGAAAAATAATATTGAATAAAGATAATTTTGAAATAGACAGAAAGAAACTGAGTAAAATTGCTTTTAATAATATAGACAAACTAAAAACTTTAAATAAAATTACGCACAATAATATAATTTTAGAAATTGAGAAAAAAATTATTGATATTAAAAAAAAAGATTATGATTTTATTATCGTAGATGCGCCGTTGTTATTCGAAACCGAGTTTTATTTAAAATGCGATAAAAATATTTTAATTTACTGTAGTAAAAGAAAAAAGTACGAACGCCTTGAAACATATAAAAAAAATATTTTGAAGCGTGAGAAGTTTCAGATGGATTTCAAAAGTTCTAAAAAGCTTGCTGATTTTATAATTTTTAATAATAAAACAAAAATTGATTTAGAAAATAATATAAAAAAAATATTCACGGATATTTTGATTTGATCATAGATTTAAGTTTTTTAAAAAAAAGTAAAAAATTTTTCTTGATTGGTTTTTTAATTTTTATATTTTTTATAAACATTTTTTTATTAATAAAATTCTTGTATCCTGTTAAATATTATGATATAATTTTGGAAAATTCTATTGAGTATAATTTAAAGCCAGAGTTTATTTGCGCTGTAATTAATTCTGAGAGTAGATTTAATAAGTATGCCAAATCATATAAAAATGCATCTGGACTAATGCAGATAAAAAAAACTACTGCGGATTGGGCTGCGCGTGAAATTGATATTAAAAATTATGATTACAAAAATATTTTTGATGAAAACATAAATATAAAAATTGGCTGTTGGTATTTAGATAATTTATTTAAAGAATTTAAAAATAAAGACTTAGTTATATGCGCTTATAATGCAGGAAGTGGTAACGTATCTGAATGGTTAAAAAATAAAAAATATATAACAAAAAACAAATCAATAATTAAAATTCCATTTGATGAGACTAAAAAATATCTTAAAAAAGTAAAAAAATTTGAAAAAATATATAAATTTTTAATATCATATAATGGATAATTAAAAATCTTCGACAAAAGCCACGAAAAATATTTTAGCAACAAAAATAAATTTAGCAATCATATTTTTTAAACTAAAAATCTTGACTAAAAAATAAATTTATTTAATATAATTAAAATATGAGTGGCTGTTGTTTAGGCGGTTAACTCCAAGTAAAAAATTATTTTATTATATATTAAAATAATCGCGCTACTTTGGACGTTCAGCGGTTATTTTTTATAATTTCTAGAATAATAATCAATATTAACAATAATGTTACCATATCGACGTTTATATCTATCACCTCCAATCTTGGAGGCCAACCGCCTGCTCGTCAATCTTTAATTTCACATATTTAATTAAAGAAATTCGACAACAGTCACTAAAATTATTTTAGCAATAAAAATAAATTTAGCAATTATATTTTTTA
>JAISCN010000006.1 GCA_031265515.1 Clostridiales bacterium
CAGTAGTGTTTCTAGAACCCTGATGGTTCTGAGATCTTCTGGTAAAAAAATAAAAGTCTGTGAGCGTGCTTCTGAATTTAGTTGAATAAATATTTCTATTTTGCTTCTTTCTTCTGGTGTGAGGGAAACGAAATAAATGACTTGGTTTTCAGTCGAAAGATTTCTAATGTTAGAGATGTCTAGTTGCATTAAAAAATCCTTGAGATTGTTTTGATGACAACTAACATAACAGGAATTTTGACGAAAGTAAAGATGAAATTAAAAGATAATTTTTGTTTTTATTTTACTGCTCATCTATTTAATATTTTTGATCACATATACTTTTAGTTTCGCATTTTAATAAAAATAATTTAAAATACAAATTTTTTTTAATTTTTGTTATAATTTTATAGACATCTATTCTTTTAAAAATTTTTCGTTAATGTCAATTTTTTTATTTTGTATCTATTTGCAGAATAAATTTGATTAATTTAGCTAATTAAAAAAGAACTGATGTTTGTTGAACGATTAAACTTTTTCTGTAAATGAAATAAAGCTATTATCATCACTGATGCTTGATTTTTTGCATCCAGATCTTGGTTATCCGAATTTTGTTCTAGAAACTCTTAAACAATTTACAACATATTTACGACCATTACCAATCAAATTAAAATTAAAAGTATTTTTAAAATTTCTAGATAAAATTAATCTCAAACCAGCAGATCTTCATATGAAGGATCATCTAGGGGCGGTTGAAGGTTTTGAGTCGTTATTTATGCCAATTCCTAAAATCTCAAGAGAAAAAATGTTAATACAATATTTTGATGAAGTAGATTAGAATTTTATTAAAGAAGCTATTATTATAGCTATTCCAATATTTAAAACTTTAAGTACTTCCAGTTTTGAAAAAATAGCTTCATTTATCATTGAGAGAAAAAGACTTCATAAATCAACCGAAACTTTTCTTTTGGACAAAACTTTTGAACATTTTTTGAGAGAAATGGATATCGAAATCTTGAAAAATATGCTATTGTCTTTTCTAAAATCAAAAAAATCACAATATCCGTTTTGATATAGTAAATTAATCGCGATTGACGATACTATAAAATTGAGAAAAAAAGAAGAAATTCCACTGAAGTATATGGAAAAATTAATTTTAACTGCTTTTAAAAAAAATGTATCTATAGTACTTTTTCTGTTGTTGCTGAACTGTTTCTAGAAAATTTTTCAATAATGTCTCGACGTAGAATAACATTTATTTTTTTGCTAATTGTTTCCCGTCTTGATTTTAATGATTTGGAAAGCTCTTATAGATTTTCAAGATTAAATTTTCGTTGTTTTTAATATTTAATTTGTTTTTTAAAATATTAGTTCCAGGATAACAATATTCTTCGGAGCCATAATAACTATAGTTATACTTAGTCATTTTTTATTTGTTGAATGTTTCTTTATAGTTTCTCTTAAAACTTTATTAATATTTTTCTTTCCCGTTATACAATCTCGAAGGCGTTTCTTATCTTTCTCGGTAAGAGACAATACCTTCCATACTAATCGAGAAATTAATGTTTTCTATAATATTTTCTGCGTTTCTCATCATAGACTCCTCTAAAATATTATTTATTTAGTAATTTATATCACATTATACATCTATTATATCTTAATTTTTTACAATTTTCCTACACAATTCGGTTTGTAATAAAAGAAAATTAAATTTTATTTTTTAGTAGAATGAGTTTCGTAGTATCGTATCAATTCCCTCTTTTTTAATTCACCAATAGCTACTTTCATTATCTTTTTATATGCTGTTTTTTCTTTGTAATTAAACGTGTACTTATTTATATCTAAAAACGATAAAGAACTAGTTAACGCAGTTCGTTTGTTACCATCAATAAATGGATGATTTTGACAAATATGAAAAGCATAAGCAGCTGCCATTGAAGGAATCGTTTTATGAAAATATTCTCCATTAAATCCTGATTCAGGCATATATATTGCGGAACTTAGTAAACCCAAATCTCTTACTCCGTATATTCCGCCAAAATCTCTTATTTGATGTTGCAATATAGTTAATACTTCAGACAATGTTAAAAAATGTATCATATATTACTTAGCAAGTTTTTTGAGTACATTTTTATATTTTTTGTTGATTTTTTCTATTGATTCAATAACTTTATTTTCTTGCGTAACTACGTTTTGTGGAGATAAAATTATATTTCTGCCATCAGTATTTAATTCAAAAAATGTTTCGTCTGTTATATTTAGCATTTCCATTATCGGTTTATCAATAATAAGAGCAAAACTATTTCCGTGTTGAATTAATTTTTTGATCATATTATTTTCCTCAGGATGTTATAAAATTTATAATTACATATCGCTTTATGTAACTATATTAATATTGTATACACATTATGTATATTTATCAACAACTTTTTTACAATTTTCCTACACAACCACTCTCTCTTCTCTAATCCTAAAACTTTCCCTACCACTACCAATATCAAAAGTTAGCGTAGATGCACCTATAGGTATGTTTATGAAATTTGTTTTAGTTAAATCTTGACTTTGATAAACATTAGAAAAAGACCCATCTGGATTAATCAAACTTGTATACTGATCTTCAGGAAAAGAAGATACAACTAGCTTATATCCAGGCAATATCGTTAAAACAAATCTGTCAGATTGAATTCGTTGTTAGATAATTGTTTTCCTGCCAAAAAATACTTGGAAGATTTAATATCTAGCAGTAAAGAATTAAGATATTTAACACAAAAGATTATTTTAAACCATATGATTAGTATCAAGAGACACGACATGTATGTTTTAGATTACACTCAAATTCTAAATTTAGGATCAAAAATGCCGGCTGATATACAATCTTATATATTTTCTGCAGCATTAATAAGACTTAGAATATTTGATAGATCTCATTCAACTGATTCACGTTTCTCAAAGATTCATCATTTAGCAGATTCATTCGAGGAGAAAAGAAGTGAATTAATTCTAAAACTTCCAAGATTTAGAAGAGACATTTGTTCTTCTCAAATTCTTTGAGTATCTATGCGCAACAAATAAATCTGTTGTATTTTTTAGGATTTGGTTTTCTTGATATTTATTTGCTATGATTTATATTTATAGACATAAAGATCAAAAAACTTTTAATATCTTTCAATTTTTAATATTATTGTATATAAGTTTATTTTATAAAAATTTTTATTAATATTTTTTTATTCTATATTTTCTACTTTACGAATTTAATTAATTAATTAATTAAAAGGATCAAAATACTTATTATGGAAATCGAAGTTCTACAAAAAGAAATAAAAGGATTATTAAATTCTCTAGATGATGCTTGGGCTAAAGAATCTACCGAACTAAAAATTTTTGCTGGACCATCTTTGTTTCAAAATTACGTGCAGCCTTTGTATGAGTCGCCGAATGATTTTAGAGAAATATTGATGTTAATGTTTTTAGAAAAACCTTATATCAATATATTAAGCTTTGAACCATTTATACCGATACTAACCCAAATGCCAGTTGAATTTCAAGAAAGAACAATAGTAACACTTTTAGAAAGAACTGATTTAGAAGAAATTAATCTCGGTATGATTGATAAAAGTACGATAAAAATAACTGAGTTATTTACGCAAATATTTATGACGGTAACAGAAAATTCGAGACAGAAAATATTACTAAATTATATTAGTAAAATAGAATCTTATAGTATTCATCAAGCTTTTATTTTGATATCTGGAATGCTAATGACTTTAAATGTTGCAGATTTAAATGAAATTATATTGATTTTTTCAAGAAGAAGCTATTGGAATGATATAATTGACACTTTTTTTATGTTTGAGATATTTGGGTCAATGTTAAGAATAATAAAAATTGAAATTATAAAAAAAATGATGTCAGATTCCATAGTTTGGGAGTTACAAAATTATGGTTCAGCCGCCGAAACTCTTCAACTTTTTGTGCCTATTTTCGAATTAAGAAATGGAGAAATTTCAGAGGAATTTATAGTAAAATTAGTTTTATTTTCTTCTAGAAGTAAAAACGATGATCTTAGTGAAATTTTTATTCAAGCTGCGCAATTATTAAAAAATTTAACAGAAAAGTATAAACACGAAGTAGCACTTGCTTTTTTAAATATTATTTTCAATCGTGAAACTAAAAGTTCTCCTTTGAGAGAATCGACATTAATCTTTTTAAAAGATTTAATAGAAAATGATGAATCATTATCTGCTGCGAGACAGATAGAAGATTTAATATCAAAAAATAGTTCAGCGAGCAACCTTATACTTAAAGCATTTATATCTTATCTAACTAGCGCTAGAAGATTAATTATTTTACCATCATATTTTTTTGAGAGAAATTTTTACGTAACAAAAATGTCGCTTGAAACGCAATCTTACATGTTATCAGCACTAATAATCAGATTTGATACTAAAACGACCAATCAATATCAAAGTCTTTATAGGGAACTTAACGAAAAAAGATCCAGATTAATTTTTGGGGAATCTTCGTGCCTATGAAACATACTCTTATTATTGATCAATGAGTTAATTTTTTTTGAGTCAAAAATATATTATCGATAAAATTATTAAGAAATAAAAACTAAGAAAACTTGCAAAAGCTTCAAAAAAATATTTAAACTAGTTTTCTTGTGTAACGTATTTTTTAACTTTAACTGTGATATCATAAGCAATAGTGTTGCAAAATAAAGACGGTAAAAGACAAAGAAATTCATTTTAACAGTAAAATTTGTGCTATAGTTCGCGTATCACGAGTGTGAAAATTTTTTTATAAAACGAAGCATAAGAAATTTTTTTAAAATAATCTTTTGTTTGGAACTGATCGTCTAAACAAAAACTACAAACGGTGAATTATACTAACTAAAATTATTTTTAGTCAAGTTTTTTAATTTAAAAAATATAATTGATAAATTTATTTTTATTGCTAAAATATTTTCCGTGGCTTTTGTCGAAGATTTTTAATTATCCATTGTGTGATATTAAAAATTGACGAGCAGGCGGTTAGCCTCCAAGCGTTGGAGGTGATAAATGTTGAATATAGATTTAATAACCTTATTGTTAATACTGATAATAGTACACGAAATTACAAAAAATAATCGCACACAATCCAAAGTAAACGGTTATCAACGTTTCAAAAAGTAATCTTTGCTTGGAACTAATCGTCTAAACAAAAGCCACACACAACTAATTATACTAACTGAAATTATTTCTAGTCAAGATTTTTAATTTTTTTTGAAAAATACTAAAAAATAAAACTTACATTTTAAATTTTAAAAAATATAAACTATTTAATGTCGATGATTAGATTTTTAAACACTATAAATAATTTTTTTTATTTGATGTTAACATTGAAAAATAAATATCAAAAATAAATTAGATGAGCAAAATTGATTTGTTAAACACTTTGAACATAATATTAGTTTTAATAATAACAATCAATTTATTATTTATTTTTATTTTTATTAGAGATTTGTTGTCCAATAAAGAGAATATATTTAAAGAACATCACAATTTTTTTATAGTTTCGATATCCAGTTTTTTTATTTATTTTATGTCTAGCTTTGGAATATCGGATTTTGTATTAAGCACTGTAATTTATAATAAATTAAATTATTTAAAATCAAAAAAACTAATTGCTACTATGAATATATCTTGCGTTATTCCTTGTTTTATGATGGCTATACTTTCTATAAATTCGATATACGTTGATCCAACAACAATTTTAGTTGCAATACTGTCTCAAGTTACAGGCGCATATTTAACACCAAAGCTAATATCAAAATTAAATAAAAAGATAATTAATATTTTTATAATAATAGGATTGTTTACTGCGGCGATAATCATTCTGATTGGAAAATTAAATTTTTTTCCAATAGCAGGAAATGAAACTAAATTATTTGGAAATAAATTAATTTTATTTGGAATTTTAAGTTTTTTTTATGGAGCTTTAAATAATATTGGTGTTGGTTCTTTTTCATTTACTATGGCCACGGTGTATGCCATGGGATTGAATTCCCGTACTGCTTTTCCAATTATGATGGGTTCTTGTGCATTATCTTTACCAGTTGCGAGTTTTGAATTTATAAAACTAAATAACTATTCAAGAAAAATATCTTTAATATCAAGCATTTTTGGATCATGTGCCGTTTTTATTGCAATAAAGATAGTAAAAACTATCGATACAAGCATTATACAATGGATAATTTTTTTAATTATTATTTATAGTGTTTTTGATATGATTTTCAGAAGAAACAAAATTTAGAATAAAAAACTATTATTTTGTGTAATAAAAAACATTTTTCTGTCTAACAATGATTAATATATAAAAAAATAAGTATTTGGAGTAAAAAAAATCATGAGCAATAAAAGTTGTTTAAAAAAAAATGAAGACAATGTTTATGAAATGTTAACTGCGATTCTAGGATCTACGTATTTATTATTAGAATTAATATTTTACTGCTTGCCACATATTGTTGGTCTTCTTAGAGATCACAATTCATCAAATCCATTTCACATACTACTTAAATTAATAGTTAGTGCATTTTTTTTTCCACACCTTGGTTTTGTAATAATATCAGTAGTATTGAGTTGGTATGCTTATGTTAATGATTCAAAAAAATTTGCTATAATATCGTGTGTTTTATACAGTATATCGCTCGCATGTTTTCCTGTTGCATTTTTCTCTCTTTTGCCATTTGTTATTGTACTGAGCATATTAGGATGTAATAAAATGAAAAATAAAAGTTACTGCGAATCTGAGTTAAATATAGTTAAAAATAATACTTCAATAGACGATAACGAAGTCAAGTCAAATGATTCTGATACAAAAAATAACAACGAATGATTTTAAATTTAATTTTAATTTTTATATCAATCTGTTCTAACAAGTAAAAAAACAGAGATAGCAAGTAATATAAAAGCAATTTTTAAATTTAAATTAAAAGTTTTTAGTAAAAAAATTATATCAAAAATATTTGTGCAATAAAGAAGCTCCAATTATTCCAGCATCGTTTTTCAATTTAGCGAGTTTAATCTTTGTGTTTGTTTCTTTGTCATAAACATTTTCGATAATCGTTTTTTTTATCATAGACAGCAAATTTTCACCACGCCTAGAAATACCGCCGCCTATTAATAATATTTCTGGTGAAAAAATATTTATGATATTTACTAATCCGGTAGCGAGATTTTTATAATATTCTTTTATTATATATCTTAATTTATAATTATCTTTTTTGTCAGCCAGCTCAAATATGTCTTTCGCTTCTTTAATTTTCAGATTCAAAAATTCTTTTTCGCGATTAAAAAATTTTACGAGCGCATTAGCCGATGAGTATGCTTCCCAACAACCTTTACGACCGCACGAACATTTCTCAGCATTCTTATCAAAATTTATTACATGGTGACCAATTTCTGTTCCAAGAAAATTTTTTTTATTATAAATAAATCCTCCGCCAATTCCAGTTCCGATAGTTACTAAAAAAGATTTATCATAATTTTTAGAGCTTCCATAAAAATTTTCTCCTAGTGCTGCGCATACTGCATCATTCTCGATGAACACTTTTAAATCTATAACTTTTTTAATTTTTTCTTCGATATAAATATTATTAAGACTAGGCAAATTACAAGAATAAATAACTTTTCTTTTTTGTGAGTCAATTTTACCAGGAATAGCAATACCAACACAAAAAAAATTACTAATATTTAAATTATTTCTATCGATCAAATTCAAAATTAAATTTTTAATATCTTCTAAAATTAATTCATATTCTCTTTCTGCAATAGTTTTTGTTTCTATTTTATCAATGATAATACCAGAGTTATCCACTAAACCAACTTTTAAATTAGTGCCGCCTAAGTCAACACCAATAGAAAAATCACGCAAAATAATACCCTTTTTTATATCACTTTTTAATTTCTCTCAATGATTATAATTATCGCCACTAATTTAAATAGATAATATTTTTATTTTTATTAAAACAATATTTATATTTTTTTTAAAACAAAACATTTTACTTATACTTTATTATTTTCTATATAGGTCAAAATTTTATTTTATTTGTGAATAAAAAAGTTATATTAATTACAAAATTATCCTGAATTAAGTTAAATCAAATAATAAATAGCTTGGTCATTTAAATTTATATCTTTAAAAAATAAAAAATATTTTGGATAAAAAAATATGTCACAAAATTTTGAGCTGATTTACGAAGATAATAGCAGTTTAATTGATTCTATAGTAAATAAATATAGACACGTAACAGGAGCAGAATTAATTTTTATAAAAAATAAAGATAAAAATAAAGTTTTTTCTGTAGCGTTTAAAACATTACCGGAAAATGACTATGGAATTGCGCATATTTTAGAACACTGTGTTTTATGCGGATCTAGGAGATTTGATTTAAAAGATACTTTTAATGAATTAGCTTCGTGTTCTCTATTTAGTTATTTAAACGCTATGACATTTAAAGATAAAACAGTTTATCCTATAGCTAGTATTTACGAACAAGAATTTAAAAAATTAACAGAAGTTTATTTAGATGCCGTCTATAATCCAAACTTAAGACTCGAAACATTTTTACATGAAGCGTGGCATTATGAAATAAATAGCAATAACACGAGAGTTAATGGTGTTGTTTATAGTGAAATGAAATCGGCATTTTCGAATCCTATACGAGAAATAAGATCTTCTTTAAATAAAAAACTCTTTCCTGATAGCATATATCAATATGAATCATCAGGAGTTCCAGAAGAAGTCTTAAAATCAAGTCACAACGATTTAATAAATTTTCATAAAAAATATTATTGTGCATCAAACAGTTTTATCTATTTGTATGGCGATATAAATGACATAGAATATTATTTAAAATGTTTTGATTTTTATTTGAATTCTCATAATTTTAATCGTAAAAAAATCGAAATTAAAACTCAAAAGCCTTTAGAAGAACCAGTTGTTTTTACACGAACTTATGATTTTGCGGGCGCGCGTAAAAATTTTTATGGTGCTGGATATGTAACAGGAAATATTTTGGATTTAGAATTGCTAACTAGTGTTGCTATACTTAATTCTTATCTATCAAGAACAGCAAACGCGCCTCTTAAAAAGTTTTTGCCTTCGGTTAAAATTTATTTTGAATCAGAAATTCTTCAGCCTATTTATTTTATTTTAAGCGAAAATTTTAATGGTTCTACAGAAAAATTTAAAAATATGCTCGATAAAATATTCGAGAGTATAGCATCTCAAGATTTAAACAAAATTTTAATTGAATCTTGTATAAATAATTTTGAATTTGATTTGCGCATTATGGAAAGTCAAAATAGACCAAAAGGGTTAGTAATAAATCTTTTGATACTGGATGATTGGATTCATGGCGGAAATATTTTAAGTAGATTAGATAGAATAAAAATTTTGGATAATTTGCGAGAAAAACTAAATAGTAATTATTTTAATAATATAATAAAAAAATGCTTTGTTGATAACAACCACGCGGCATTTATATGTTTAATGCCAAATAATAGAAAAGTATTTGATGTCAATCCAGAGAGAAAAGATATAGACAATTATAGACTTATGAAAGATTTTATAAATACTCCAGAAAAAAATACAAAAAACATAAAATTAGCCAACATAGAAAAAATTGATGACAAAAATAATTTTCTATATATCAAAGATAGATCTAAAAACGATATTAAAATTTTCCATTTAGATATCGATTCTAACGATATTATATATATCAATATTGGTTTTAAAACTGATAGCGTTCCTGAAAATTTATTAGGATATCTAGAAATTTTGAAAGAAACTTTAGTTTTTTTATCGCTAGAAAAAATTCATGGCGAAAATGTTTTAACAATCATGAATAACATAGGAAATATAAAAATTGATTTCGATACATTTTCTAAGGATAACAAAAATTTTACGCCTATGTTGATAATAAGAATTAAAACTTTATCCAAAAATATCAATGATATTTTTAATATATTAGATAAAATTCTAAATTCTAGCAATATTGGTTCTCGAGATATAATAAAAAAAGTGTTAATACAGAAACTTTTTTTAATGTCAAATTTTTTTATTTCGAAACCAGTTGCTATTGCTAGACAAAATGCAGTCGCTTATTTTTCTCAAGAATGTAAATATAGAGAATTAGTCAATGGAACTAATTTTTATTTGTCGCTTAAAAAAATTTTTTCTTCTTTTGATGAAACATATGACAACATAGTCGAAAATATAAATATAATTTTAAATTTAATTATTGACCGTAATAACGCAATTTCTCATATTACATGTGATAATAATATTTTTAATAAAATACACGATAAAATTTATGAGTTGATATCCAAGTTAGATGCTAAAGATTACGAAAAGAAATTAAAATTAAAACTAAATAATATCGCATCGAATCAAGCATTTTTTACAACTTCAAGTATAAACACAAATTCTTTAGCATTGCAAAGTAATAACGATAGAGCATCAGGCAAACATTTGGTTTTAGAAAGCTTTTTAAATAAAAATTATTTAATTCAAGAAATAAGAGTTAATGGCGGAGCATATGATAGCGCATGTAAATTTAAAAACAATATATTATTTTTTTATTCTTATGCTGATCCTAATATTAAAGAAACTTTTGAAAAATTTAAGCTCAGTTTGAATTATGTTGCAGAAAAAAATTTTAGCGAGAAAGATTTAAAAAAAGCAATAATAGGAACTATTAATGCCTTAGATAAACCTAAAACAATTGAGAATCAGGCGTATATATCTTTTTCGCAATGCGTATCTGAAACAACTAAAGAAAATATAGAACTAACCCGTAAAGAAGTAATTTCAAGCAACTTACAAGAAATAAAAGAAATTTCTTTTGAAATATTTAAAAACTCGAACGAAGCAAAATATTGTACGATTGGTTCTCGCGAAAAAATTCTTGAAAATAGCAAATTATTTAGTCAGATAACAAAAATATAATAAAAAATTTTTATTTTTTTAAGATCACTATTTTATTTTTTATATTTTTTTCTAAAATAACAGTCTCGAAATTTTTGTTTTTATGAATAATTTTTACTTCTAGTATTTTATCTATGGAATTAAAACTTACGCTAACACTATCAAAACCGCGCGCTAGTTCATTTTTTTCACCAAATCTAATCATTTGTTTTGATTTGTCAAAATAAAAAGCATGTCCATTTTCGTTATTATTATCGCTATCAAAAAATAATTTCAAGAAGCCATTTTGCTGATCACTTTCGGATATTTCTATTTTCTTTGATCTATCTAATTGTCTATCTAAAAAAACGTAAGCTAATTTTATATTTTCAAGAGATTCATAAAAATTATTTGTTTTACTATCAAATGATAAAAAATTAGAAAGCATAAAAAATAAATATGATAACAGCAAACCAAATAACAATATGCTTATCAAAACTTCTAAGAATACATAACCGTTTTTGATAAAGTTTTTATTATTATAGTTATTTTTTTTATCTAATATAAATTTTTTAAAATTTATCAACATCTTTTTGCAGCGATACAAATACCTCATAATATGACATGATATTATACATCAATACTAAACAATAATATCAAATGGTGAATAAATTGTTGAAAGAGTCCGAAAAAGCCAATGCAAGATATAATATGAATTTACTGGATGGTTTTATAAAAGGAGGTTGAGATAAGTTACGTATTTCTTTAAGAAATAAAATAGGAATCGATGAAGTATCACTGTACGTAGCATTATCTCAAATTAATTTTGAAGAAATTTGCGGAATTTTTAATTTAAATCCAAATTCCATAATCGCAAAATTTAAGTACGTTAATCTTTTAGTATATAAAATTTTGTCGCTGAAAATTTGCATAGAGTATAAAAATAAGAATTATATGAATTGGTTATTTTTTTGTAGGCAATATTTATTTTTTGCCAGTCCTGGCATTAATCTTTCGTGCGACAATAATTTTTCAGATGATTTGTTTCTAAAAATTATTTCAGTTCAAGAATTTGAACAAAATGAATTGTTTGATATCCTTTCAAATATCGACTCTAAGAGAGTTGAATTTATGAAATCATATTTGACTATTGTGGATTTTTTAACTCATCAAAATACAGAACTAATATCATTTGAACATTCTATATATGTTATCGAGTTTATTTACAAAAATATGCTAGAACATAAAACTACGGAAATTGACTTAGAAAATATTGAATCGATGATACAAAATCGATCTGAAGGAACACATTTCTATGATCTTACGAATGAATTTATGTCCTACATTAATCTGTTTATTTCTTCATTGATTTTTGTCTTAAAACTAGAAGAAGCTTATTATAGTTTGAGTCAACGCGCGATCAATGAAATTATTTCAAACTCGCTAAATTTTGACCCTTCAGAATATTGTTTTTTTAAAAAAATGCTGATAAGACGTAGATTTTATGAACAAGTACAAGAAATTTCTCTTGAGAAATTTAAAAATTTGACACCAAATTTACAAAATCTTTACTATTCTAAAATATCTTTAAATGATGTTACATGGAATTTATATAATTATATTTTATTTATAGCATTGTGTTTTTTGTTTATTTTTCCAGGAATAATATATCGAAATTATACTAATGATTTGATTAGAATTGAAATTAGAGACGATTGTATTTCTTCTAAAAGAAAATCTGGAGAATTACCTAGATAAGTCTTTTGTAAAATTATTTAAAAATATTTGAATAAAATAAATTAATTTATAAATTTAATGTTGTGATTTTTTGAATATTTATAATCCCGAAGAAATGCAAAATTTTGCGATAAAAGTTGCAAATAAAAGTAAACGTGGAGATATTTTTTGTCTTGAAGGAGAACTCTCATCGGGAAAAACTTTTTTTGTTAAATCTTTCGCAAATTTTTTTGGGATTAAAAAAATTTCAAGCCCAACTTTTAGTTTTATAAATATTTATAGAAATAAAAAGGGTTTAGAAATCTATCATATGGATGCTTATAGAATAAAGAGTCACAATGAAGCTAATGATGTTGGTTTTGAAGATTATTTTTTTTCTAATGGAATTTGTTTTATAGAATGGGCAAGCAAAATTAAATATATTATTCCGGATTTTGCAACTTGGATTTATTTCGAAAAAAAATTAAATTTTAACGAATTTTTTAGAAGAGTTAAAATAATAACAAAAAACAAAAGTTAATATTGTTTATTTAATATTTATCTTTTTATTTATATTTTTTATCAAAACTCGTCCGGTTGCTGGAAGTATAGTCATATTAAGTTCGAAATTTTTGCTGTTCAAAGTTAGTGTACATGAATTAAAACCCGTTCCATATTGTGTATAACCAGTTATTTTGTTTTTTGCATTAGTATCTAACGTTATATTTTTTCTTAAATAAACTTCTTCTGTTTTTAAAATGTTTTTATCATAGTTATAAGATCGTATTTCGTATTTATCGTTATATAAAAAAACATCATGTTTTAAATTTTTTTCTACTGAATCAAACTGAATCTTTCTTAAATTGTTTTTTAATGCAATTGCATTTCTAATCAGTTCTGATCTTTCGTAAAATCTAAAATTATTGTTAACAATTAAATTAAACAATAAAATAATAGACAACGATATCAACACTTCTATAACAGAAAAACCGTTATATATTTTTTTACTCTTTATATTAATTTTTATATTAATTTTATTTTTCATATAAAAATATTAAACTTATTTACGTTGTTGATATATTCGTTCTACATATTAATCGTATAAGATAATTTTATTTTTGTTTATAAATATATTAAACTAATCTTGATTATTATTTATTTTATTTATGCAGTTGATATTGTGATAGTATATTTTTTACTATAATAGTGTTGCACTTTTAGCTCAGCAGGTAGAGCAACTGACTCTTAATCAGCAGGTCCAGGGTTCGAGTCCCTGAAAGTGCATTCTGTATTTTTTGTTTTAGGTGATTTTTTTTGGAAAGAGATCGAGTTAAAATTATAGGAATCTTTGTTTCAATATTTTTAGTATTGTGCGGTTATTATTATTTTACTAAAAGACACGAAACAAATAAAAAGATAAATATAAATAAAGCACAAGAAGAAAAAATAAAATCAGAAAATATTGAAGAATATAAACAAGATGTCGTGAATAAGAAAAAAACTGGTATATATTATCAAGTGCATGTTGCTGGAGCTGTTAATAAACCTGGTGTTTATACTCTTGATAGTTCAGATAGAGTAGTTAATGCAATAGAAATGGCTGGTGGTGCAACAGATCAGGCTGATTTAGATAAAATAAATTTGGCTGAAAAAATAAAAGACGGACAAAAAATAAAAGTTCCAACTTACAGCGAAAAAACGGATTCAGACGAATTTAATTTTAATAATTATAAGCTTAATGATAGCGGATTAAGTAAAAATATTAGAGAGTCAATGTTATCAAGTGATGATAATAATAAAATTAAAAAAAAACTTAATATAAACACTGCGACATCAAAAGAACTAGAAAATTTACCCGGAATTGGTTCTGTAATAGCTGATAATATAATAAAATTTAGAGAAAACAACGGTGAATTTTCATCAATAAGTGAACTCAAATCAGTTGCTCGAGTTGGCGATAAAACTTTTTATAAAATTCAAGATTTAATAACAGTTGACTGATTTTTAAAACATAATAAAATTACTCTTAGTTGTTGTATATAATTTGACAGAGAGATGATTTGTGGTGTCTGAATTCTTTCAAGAAAAAACAAAGGATAACGAAAACAAAAATAATTCTGAGAAAAAATCAAATGAAAACGATTTAAAAACAAAAGTATTCAGAAAACAAGTCAGAAAAAAAATAAAAAAATTATTAAAAAGAGAAAAAGAAAAGTTAGTCAGAAAAAGAAATAATTTAGTAACAAAAGCAGTAGTTAACGTTTTAAAACTTGGTGAGCATTTCAAATGCAATAAGCATTTGGGTATAGATATAAGTACTTTTGCTAATAATCATAATATAACAGAATTTTGTTTGGGACGTGGTATTATTTTTAATTCTTTAAAAATGCAAGCTAAAAGCAGATCAAAGTTAGTTAACGAAATGTACGAACTCAACGCAAAACTAGAAAAATATGGCATCGAAGGTGCAAGTAGAGAATCCGCTGCAAGATAGCTATCTATAATTTAAATTTAAAAGTAATTTTTTATAAAATCATAAATAAATTTATTCTGGTGATATTTTTTGATAATAATCTCCGGAAGTAAGTTTAGACTAAAAATTTATCTATTGATTTTAGCTTTTGCATTTGTTGCTCCGTTTCTTGTAAAGAGTCTATTTGCTAACGTCGATGAAGTTGTTGTTAACTCTCCGTGCTATATCGCTCTGATAATAGACGACTTTGGAAATAAAAGTCATGGCACTCAAGAATTTTTAGACCTTGAAATAAAATATACAGCAGCAGTTATGCCTGGACTTTTATTCACAAAAGATGATTGTGAAAAACTTATATCTAAAAATAAAGAAATTATTTTGCATATGCCTATGGAACCTCATTATGGAAAAAAGTCATGGCTCGGAGAAAAAGCTTTGACCAGTGATCTTAGTGATGAAAAAATAAAAAAAAATATTATAGAGAGTTTAAAAGATATTAGATATGCAATCGGAATGAACAACCACATGGGATCAAAAATTATGGAAAATAAACACGTGTTGGATATTGTTTTTAAAGTAGCTAACGAAAACAAATTAATTTTTGTAGACAGTGTTACAACATCTAAATCAAAAGCACGCGAGATAGCAGAAAAATATAACGTAAAATTTTTTAAGCGTGATATTTTTATCGACGCAAATAGCGTATATCAAGTAGAAAAAAATTTAAAAAAAGCGATAAAGACCGCGTTGAGTAAAAAATATTGTATAGCAATAGGCCATGTCGGACCAGCTGGCGGAAAAACTACGGCTATAGCGATTAAAAATATTTGCGAAAAATTTAAAAATACACCGCTTAGATTTATTACTATCACAGAACTGGCTGAACTATTTTGATTATATAGAATATATTATAAAAAAATAAAGTTGAGGATCAAATGAACTACGAAATTCTTTACACTCTCGAAGAACTTTTGCATGAATTTATCGTCTATTATCATGACAAAAACAATAAATCTATCGTAAAAAATTACGATGATTTAAATAATAATTTATTAAATATCAGCAAAGATAATAATAAAATATTTAAAAATCTTCCAAAACCAGAAAATAAAAGTTGTGACTTAGAAAAAATTATAAACAAAATAGAAAATCTTCCATTTGTTTCAGAGTTGAAAAAAAATCTATGATCTACTTACACAACAGATTGCTTGCGCACTAGCTCCTAAATTCTTTCCTATAAAGCCAAGTCCTTCCTGAGTTGTAGCTTTTATATTTAAAGCATTAATATTGATTTTTAAAACACTACTAATATTTTTTTTCATTGAATCTATATAACTGCTAATTTTTGGTTTGTCTAGAATGACCACAGAATCTATGTTATTTATTCTAAATTTTTTTTCGATCAAAATTCTATTAGTAAAATCTAAAAGTTTTAGACTTGATATATTTTTAAATTTATAATCACTATCAGGAAAATTTTTTCCAATGTCGCCTTCTGCAATTGCTCCCAAAATAGAGTCAATAATAGCATGAGTTAAAACATCGGCATCAGAATGACCAAGTAAACCAAAATTGTTTTTAATCTCAACACCACCAATAATTAATTTTCTGTTCTCTACAAATCTATGAGTATCGTAACCAATTCCTATTGATATACTCATATTATTTAATTAAACAACATAAACTGAAGGGATTTGAATAACTTGTTGTCTAGCTTGCGATGAAATAATTGAAAGAATCAAAGTGGCACATGTAGCAGCTGTTACACTACTTATTTCTGTTGTATTCGATTGCGACGAAATCGCGTACATAACATTGAGAAAATTAAAGACATCTGTTTGATATCTTTGAATTTCTTGAAACAAAATTAAATGTGTCAAAATCGAATTTAATATCGATGCTTCTAAAAACACAATATTATTAATAATTTGATCAATCTGTCGAACACCTTGCTCAATTTGTATAGCAGCACAAACTAAACAAAATTCGATTATATTTTTCATAAAAAAAGCAGACATTATATTCATTTCTTCAAAAATAATTTTATTGCTTTTATAAAATTGTCCTAATATTTCAATTTGATTTTTACTAAATTGTGAAAAAATATTTTCTTTTAAACCAAGTTTTACAAAATCTTCGCCAAACTTATTATAACAATCGTATATTAATTCTATTTGGTCGACATTATAGTTATTTGCAATAAAGATATTTTTATCGTTAATAACAAATTTAATAAATTCTTCGTCAAAATTCCCATCATCTTTTTTACAAAAAAACATTATATTTACGCCAACACTTCCGATATCACATATATCCGAGTAAAGACGAACCATTTCGCGAATTTTATCATCAGCAATTCCTGATTGTATTAAATCACCATAACGTTCAAAAAAATCATTAAAAAAATCATAGTTACCAGAGATATTAAAAATTATTTCAAGAAGACCAAGTTTACGAAAATAAAGATCATGTAACTCTTCGTTTTTCTCAACACTGGGTATGGCTTCTATTATAAATTCAAAAAAATTAAGATTTAAAATGATTTGATCAAGTAAATGAAATGATTCTTCTCTATTAAATCTTTCTAATCTATTTAGATTTAAATTTCTAGCAACAATTATTCTTTTGACGAATTCTATATTACCTTCAAAATTTTTCTGAGTTAAATAAGCCTTTATTTTCACTTTCAATTCTTCTGAAAAATTAAAAGCATCTATAAATTTATTGAATTCATTTTCTAAAATGAACAAATCAAGTAAAATTCTAGTTTTTATCTTTTCAGCTTCTGTTTCGGAAATACTTCTAAATACCGAAATTTCTTTAGTTGTTTTATTTAAAAGTTTGATATCATATTTAGAAATTGAAATCTTACGGATAATTTCATCATTTACTATCAACGGTTCCAGATTATTTTTTACTCTCAAAAGATTTTCTCTTTTTATTTCAGCTGATTTTTGTTCTAATAATTGTGCGGAAAAAAGTAAGAATTTACCTGAAGTTAAAAAAGAAGATGTTTGCGCAAATATATTACTCTTATCTAACAAATTAAGAGATACAGAAAAAAAACTGCTACGCATATTAGATATATATTCAAGTGTGTCAGAACTTATAGATTCTGACAAAAGCGATTTAAGTATCCCGAGATTGTCTATAATAAAATCACTCATAATTTTAGTTGCATTATCTTTTTTTCTATGCCATCCTTCTATAGTTCTACTTAATTTTATTTGTAAAATCTTAGAAATATACGTAGATTCTAAAACTAGTTTCATGATTCTAGAATAAAATTTTTCTTCTGCAGATAGACTTTTTTCACAAGAATCATTGACAAAGATATAGAAATTAAGCGATTTTATCATTAGATCGTCTATATTGAGCGTTGTTGGATTAACATTAAAAAGCCAAAATTTTTCTATGCAAGGAGTTTTTTCTTTAAGTTTTTGTATAATAAAGTTATGTCGCACTAATAAAATATTTTGTTCTTTTCTATTTTCTTCTACAGCCAAATCTATTCTTATTTTTTTTTTATAATTTTCAAATGTTTTTTTACTTGGGTTTATAACATCTCTAAAAAGAACACTTATATTTTCTTTTAAATTAGTAAATCTTTGATGTTCTTCTGAAACTAATTCAACACCCTTATCATCTATAATTTGATGATATTTTTTTGTATCTAATTTGCTATTCATAAATTTTAATCTTAAAGGTTCCAAACAATTTCTAAGATATTCATAGTATTCATAAGCATTTCTCAATTTCAATTCGGCTTCTCCGCGTATAATTTCTCCCAAATTAATTGTGTTTGTGTAATACCACTGTAGCATTAAAAGTCTTTCAGTTTCCAACAATAATTGTTTTCGTTTAGTATAATTTTCGCACAAAGCTAATACTAATAAATCCTGTTGCCCCAAAATATCTGATTTAAATTCGAACTGAGCTTTTAAACAAAAAATACCATCGATGATTTCAGCCACAAGTTTTCTGAATTCTTCTTTAAATTCTTCTATCACTTCATCAGAAAGATAAATTCTTACATTTTCCACAATGCCTGCTTTAGATACAATTAATCCGTTCTCATAACAAAAAGATATTCCATCAATCACTTGTTGCTTTATTTGATATATTCGTTCAGGATTTGTGACTGCTGCTTGAAATATATGTGACACACAATCTGATAAAGATCTAAATATGGCCCGGCTTTCTATATTGGACACAAAATCAGTAAATTCAAAAATTTTATTAAACTTAATAACAATTGGAATTTCAGTATCTTCTGATGATTTATGAGGGCCAAATTTACACAAAGCAGATGCCGCTGTTTCAATTAAAAAAAGTTTTTGTTGTTCGATAGTAAGTTGCTCCAGATTTCCTTCAATTTCTTCCGACATGTATAATCACCTATAAATAAATTAAAACATTTATTGTCAATTTTGTAAATATAAAGATACTTTTTTATTATAATTAAAAAAATATAAAGATAAATAATTTTAGATAAAAATAGATCTTGTATAGTAAAATAATAGGATTAATTTATCAAAAGAGAGATAATTGCCATAATAACAGTAAGATTTTTTAATACTCAAAGCAAAAAAATAGAAATTTTTAAAACTATAGAAGAAAATAAAGTTCGAATGTATGTATGCGGTCCGACTGTATACGATTTTCTTCATATTGGAAATGCAAGGGCATTAGTTGTTTTCGATAGCATCAAAAGATTCTTAGAACATGTTGGTTATAAAGTTATCTACGTGCAAAATTTTACTGATATCGACGACAAAATAATTAATAAAGCTATAAGAGAAAATGTTTCATGCAATGATATCGCAGAAAAATTTATACGTGAAGCAAAAATAGATATGCTCGGTTTAAATTTAAAACAAGCTTTAAATCCAAGAGCTACACAAGAAATAGATTCTATGATAGAAATGATTAATTTATTAATAAAAAAAAAATGTGCTTATCGAATTGAAAATTCAATTTATTTCGATACAACAAAATATAAAAATTATGGAAGATTATCAAAAAAAAAATTAAACGAATTAATGCACGGAAATAGAGTTGAGATTGACTTAAACAAAAAAAATCCGAATGATTTTATTCTTTGGAAAGAAAGCAAGATTTCTGAAATTGGTTTTAATTCTCCGTGGGGATTTGGAAGACCTGGATGGCATATAGAATGTTCTGCAATGTCGAAAAAATATTTGGGCGAAGAAATTGATATACACGCTGGTGGTGAAGATTTAATTTTTCCACATCATGAAAATGAAATAGCACAGAGTGAATCTTGTAGCGGAAAAACTTTTTCAAGATATTGGTTGCATAATGGATTTATTAATATTGATGATAAGAAAATGTCAAAATCAGAAAATAATTTTTTTACTATACGGGAAATATCTAAAGAATTTTCGTATATGGCGATAAGATTTTTTATATTGAGTTCTCATTATAGATCTCCAATAAATTTTACTAAAGAAAACTTAAAATCATCTCAAAATTCATACGAAAGAATCAAAAATTGCTTAAATAATATTTACTTTTATCTAGAACAAAATTTAAACACATCAAATATCAATAGAAAAGAATTAGAAGTTTTACAAAATATCGATAAAGAGATTTTTAATTTTAATAACTACTTAGCAGATGATTTTAACACATCTAAAGCACTTGCGAGTTTTTTTATTATTATTAAATATATAAATATAAATATAAATGGCGATTCTAGTAATGAATTTATAAAAAAATTAAAAGATATAATTTTAATACTATGTGAAATTCTCGGTTTTAAATTTGATAGCGATACTAAGATTAAAAAAAACAACGACGAAATCAATAGAAAAGTTTTATCTATGCTAAAAAAAAGAGATTTAGCTAAAAAAAATAAAGATTGGATATTAGCAGATCAAATTCGTGATGATTTAAAAAAAATGGGAATAAAGATAGAAGATACCGCGAATGGAACTCGTATTGTTTGATTTAAAACACTAACAATAAAAAATAAACAAAAAAAATAAATATAAAATAATTTTTAAAAAAAATTTATAAGCCTGACCCAAATCGTGCTTGCTTTAAATAATATTTAAAAAAGTTTTATTAATAATATTTTAAAAAAAATATATCATTGCTTTGATTGTTAAGAATTAAAAATTAAAGTAAGTGATTTGTGTATCAAAAATTCCAGACAAAATTTTTTTAGTAAATTTAAAAATAAAAAATATTGTATATTAAAAATTTTGTTGATAGTTAAGATATCACAAAAAAATAAAGAGGAGTTATCGTAAAATTAGTCTAAGAAGCAACGAAGATATTTTAAATTTCATGCAGAACAATTTTTATTTTTTATCGCGTTTGCCCTTAAAACATCAGATATATATAGCTCTAGAAAATTTGCCAGAATGTTCAATTGTTAGTATGTTTTGTGATTTTCAAATGTGGCAACAAAGCCCTGATAATTTTTTTAATGCTCTATACTTTATAGAAAGATCATTATCAGATTATTTAATAATGTGTTTCATGAAAAGCATCATAGAAATAAGTTTATTTAATTGCCATAAAAAATATATTGGATCTATAGAAGAAAATTTTAAGTCTGCGAATTTTTTTAGATTTGTTTTAGATATATTACCTAGATATTCACCTGAGATTATAAAAAAAGTATTACAAACTCATGTAGAAACAATTATCAAATTTAGAAACGAAAAAATAAAAATTTCTGGGTCTCGAAATTACAAAGGTACTCGAATGAATCAATTTTCTGCACAATCAGAAATATTTTCGATAATACCATGTTTAGAATTATTATCAGACGAATCACAAAAAGAAATAATAATATATATTTTTAAAAAAGATATTCTTGTATCGGATCATAAGCGTTTTATATCATTTATAACATCGTTTTCTAACGAAGATATTGTAGAAGTGATATCAACTCTAATTATATATTCACGTTTTTTTGATGGAGATTTTGAGTTATCTACAGGAGAATTAATTTTACTGCCGCATAGTTTTATAGAAATTTTTATATTAACTAGTTTAAAAAATATAGAGAGTATAAATTGCCACATGGGTTTATTTAGATTTTTGGTCCAAATCGAAGAAACTGCAGAAATTGAGGATAGGGCAAATTTGATAACAAAACTAATTGGAGATTTTATCACTATACGGCAATTAGAAAAAGCCATGCTTGAACATCTTTTTCCTTTGTGTCAAAACCTACTGTTTCGTTTTTTTAAATATTTGCCAATACAATTAAGTTACAGTTTAATATTAGGCCGAGTTTTATATCTTACTCATGAATTTTCTCTACACGATCGCTATGCACCAAGAAATTTAAATGACATAATTTTAACAGCAAAAAATTCAGATTTAGAAATTCAAAAAAATATAATGATTCTCTTTTTAACATGTACGAAATATAAAAATTATTTTCTTAGACGGCCTCATTTATTTTTAGAAATATTAAATAAGTTAAAAACAGAATCTCAAATAGCTGTAGTACCAATTGTAGCTGCGCTAATACCTAATACTCGCGGAATTGTTGTTGAACACGGTAAAATCAAAAGACAAAATTTAAATGCTATCAAACAAGAATTTAATATTGAGCTTTGTGTCTGAGATTAAAAATTTGAGATCAAAAAGCAAAATTATTTCACATAATTAATAATTTAAATATGGTTTTGCTTTTTTATTAATGGTTATCATGATTAATCTCGATATTTTTTATCGTCACGTTTTTTGTGTCAAAAAAATAATACAGAAAGAAGTATATTAGAAATTTTTGAGTAAGATTAAATATATTATGTCATTAATAATTAGATATTATTTTTTTAACTATAAATTCGGAGTTGTTAAAGTTGTTTGACGAACGTCTAGAAAAATTAGCAAATTTATTAGTAAATTATTCAACAGAAATAAAAAAAGGTGACAAAGTTTCTATAAGAGCAGAAGAAGTAGCATTACCGTTTGTTATATCAGTGGCACGCGCAGCAATAAAAAAAGGAGCTTTTGTTGACTGTAGCATTACTATACCAGAAGTAGAAGAATTGATTTTAAAATTAGGAAATAAAGATCAAATTTCTTATCCTCATCAAGATTATGGACATGCAGTTAGAGAATCAGATGTTTGGATAACATCATGGGGATCTAAAAATTTTCACAATACTTTTAATATAGAACCTGAAGTTATTAAAATGCGTAAGCTTGCTAATCGAGAAAATAGAAAAGTATATATGGATAGAATTAAAAATGGAGAATTACGTTGGGTTGGGACACTTTTTCCTACTGATGCCGGAGCACAAGAAGCAAATATGAGTTTAACTGAATACGAAAATTTTGTCTTTAATGCAGGTATGTTAAATTACGATAATACAATTGCCGAATGGAATAAAATCCGAGACGCTCAAGAAATTTGGTGTGAGTATTTAAGTTCTAAAAGTGAATTAAAAATTGTTTCTCGCGATACTAATTTAACTCTAGGTATCAAAGATAGAAAATGGGTTAATTGTTGCGGAAAAGAAAATTTTCCTGATGGAGAAATTTTTACTTCCCCAATAGAGGATAGTGTAAATGGCGAAATTTATTTTAATTTTCCTGCTATATATGATGGAAAAGTTGTCGAAGATGTTAGATTAAAAATTTCAAATGGGAAGATTACAGATGCACACGCTAAACTAAATGAAGATTTTTTAATTTCTTGCATTAATACTGATGAAGGATCTGGTTTGTTTGGCGAAGTGGCAATCGGAACCAATTATAATATAAAACAATTTACTAAAAATATTTTATTTGATGAAAAAATGGGCGGAAACATTCATTTGGCTTTAGGATGTGGATTCCCTGAAGCAGGAGGAAAAAACTTTTCTAGTATACACTGGGACATGATATGTGGTATGCGAGAATCAGGAAAAATTTTTGCAGACAACGAACTTTTTTATAGTAACGGAGAATTTTTGAAAATTTTAACAAAATAATCATCTATAGACAACTAACAAAACAAAATAAGCTTTAAATTTTTGTTCTAAATAATTAACAAAATATAATTAAAAAATTATATATAGATTTGTTTGAGAATATGAGTAGTTTTTAGATATTTTCTCGCAGCCTATATTTTGATATGTTATGTTTTAAGAATTTAAAGTACTTAAAAATTTTTTGCTAATTTCGGTTTTCGGATCACTAAAAAAATTATTAGAGTTTTCTATTATTTCTCCAAGATGCATGAATACTACACGATCAGCTATGGCTTTTGCAAATCGAATTTCATGCGTTACTATTAGCATTGTCATTCCATCTTTTGCAAGTTTTAATATAGTATCCAAAACTTCTCTAACCATTTCTGGATCTAATGCAGCTGTTACTTCATCAAATAACATCAAAACGGGATTCATGATCAATGCGCGTATTATAGCAACACGCTGTTTTTGACCGCCAGATAATTCTTTGGGATAACTTTTTATTTTTTCTAAAAGACTAAATTTATCTAAAAGTTTTTTTGCGATTTCTATAACTTTATTACGTTCTACCTTCTGAACAAGCGTTGGCGCTAATATTATGTTTTCTAGAACATTCATATGTGGAAAAAGTTCGTAATCTTGAAAAACCATGCCTATTTTTTGGCGTACATAACTTAAATTTATTTTTTTGTCGTTTATCAAAATATCATCTAAATAAATTTTTCCGCCATCTATTTTTTCTAATAAATTTAAGCAACGCAACAAAGTACTTTTTCCACAGCCAGATTTTCCCAGTATAACTACAACTTCTTTTTCTTGAACATCAAAATTAATATTCTTTAAAACTTTTACTTCGCCAAAACTTTTATTTAGATTTTGAACTCTCAATAATTTGTTTTTCAATAATCAAACACCACTTTAATATAAATATTTAAAGCAATCATAAATTATTTATCTAAATTTAAAAAATTATTTAACTATTTTAAATAAAAGCAATAATAATTTTTATAACTTAATAATAAATAAAAGAGTTAAAACAAAACTTTATTTATTAGTTAATATCTTGATTAATTAAATTTAATTATTTTTGTTTTTAACTGCGAAGCTTTAATTAAAATTATTTTCTCTGCTTCCAATGTCAATTGACCGTCAAGAATAATTTTTACTTTACTAACGCTATCATCTATAGTAATTTTTATGATACTATCGTCTTTTATAACGTATGGATAAGAATTTTTATTATAATCGCAAATCGGCGTTATTATCAAAGCTTTAAGATTACCATCTAATACTGATCCGCCGGCGGACAAATTATAAGCTGTAGATCCTGTCGGGGTCGATATAATTAATCCATCTGCGCGATATTTTTTTATAAAATTATTGTTTATAAATACGCTTAGATCTACTAATTTAGCTTGCGATTTAGAGATTGTTATCTCGTTTAGTGCTGTGTAATCTTTGTATTTTAATCTAGTTTTCTCGAGAATTATAAAATTGTTCTCTAATAGTTTATCTAGTGATATAAAAACATTATTTTTTTGGCATGAAGATAAATAACCGATTTGACCAAAATTAATCGCAAATATTTTTTTTTCGTAGCAATCATACTTTCTAGAACAAGATAAAATTAATCCGTCTCCACCTAAAGTAATTATAAAGTCTATATTTTCTATATGATACTTATTTTTTAGAGTAAAAGCATTATGTTTTTTTGATCTTAAATATTCGATTATTTTTTGAGAAAAATTAATTGTTTTGTGTTTTTTTTGATTAAGTATTACTAAAAAATTCAACATATATTTAATTATTATTTATTTAAAATTAATAATCTTAAAAAACGATATTAAAATACTAAAATATCAGATAAATAAATGCGTAACTTGTTTCAAAGAAATGTATCTAAATGAGGAAAATTTCATTCTGAATAATAATTTTATTAAATATTTTATTAATCTAAAATCGAGAAAAGTTTTTGAATTTTTTTTTGAGATAAGCAAAATACCCAGAGAATCAGGTAACGAAACTAAAATTTCAGAATATCTAGTAAATTTTGCTCTAAAAAGAAATTTTTTTTATTTCGTTGATAAATCAAATAATACTGTCATAAAAAAAAGAGCTACTGGAGACTTAAAAGAATCTCCTGAGATTGTGTTGCAATCTCATGCAGATATGGTTTGCGTAAAAAAAGATAATTTTGATCACAATTTTTTAACTGATGAAATAAAAATTAAAATTAATGGAGATTTTTTAATTTCAAATAATACAACATTAGGCGCAGACAACGGCATTGGTGTCGCGATAATGCTTGCGATATTAGATTCGAAAAATATATCTCATCCAAAACTAGAATGTATATTTACTGCACAAGAAGAAGTGAGTATGATCGGTGCTAGAAATTTTGATATGAGTTTAATAAATGGACAAACTTTTATAAATTTAGATGGTACGGATAATTACATAGGTTGTGGGTGTGTAGGGACATCGATAATTAGTCTATCAAAAAAATATAATTTAATTAAAAATAATTTTAATAGTTTATATATTTTGAAAATAAACGGACTTTATGGCGGACACTCTGCAGTCGACATAGATAAAAATCGAGCAAATGCAATAATTTTAACTGCTGATTTATTAAGTGAATTACTAGAGAAAAAAGATTTTTTGATCATAGACATTAATTCAGGTCTAAAAGAAAATGTCATTCCATCAAGTTGTTCTATCAAAATTACTTTTGATAAAAAAGATTATTTAGATATTTACAAAATCATTAGTGATTTTAAAAATAAAATTAAAAAAAGTTATGTAGATTCAGAAAGCATTAATATAACAGTAAGCGAAATTGATACGAAAACAGAAAATTACGGAATCGATAAAAAGTATCTCAATGATATTTTAAAGTTAATTTTTATTCTTCCTAATGGAGTTATTAATAATAATTTAATTTCAGGTAAAATCGGAAAATATGATTCTAGTAATATAGCAGTATTTGAAACAGATCCAAAAAACAAAAAAATTTCGATAAATTGTATGATGAGAAGCTCTAATAAATATTATCATGATTTTAATTTAAATAAATTTAGAATAATTTCAGATGTTTTAGGATTTAAAATAGATATTTTAAGCGAAACGCCTATTTGGGAACCTAACGATAATAAATCAAAATTATTAAATTGCGCTAAAAAAATTTACAGAGAAATATATAATCAAAAAGCAAAAATAAGATTTTCAAGTGGTGCCTTAGAGTCTTGTTTTTTTAAAACTATAAATAATTTAGAGATTATTAGCATTGGACCAAATATAATAGATATGCATTCTATCAACGAAAAAGTGAGCATAAAATCAATAGAAAAATTTTATCTTTTTCTAATAGGAATACTAGATAATCTGACATAATGATTAAATATAACGTATGGGGAGGGGATTTTTAAAGATGATTTTGTATAACAATTGCAATAATTTCACTGATATTTTTATTCGATTTTATAAAAAAATATATCTAAGAAAAAAAATAGCTCTAATTGAATACAAACTTTGTGGAATCGCTGAGTCATCGAAAAATAAAGAAGAAAGAACGGAGAGTCATATACAACAGCTAGATAAAATTAAACAAGTAATAAACAAAGAATTTTCTTGTCATCCAAGGTTTGAATTATGGCAACAAATTATAAGCAAATATGGCAAACCAGAAAATTTTTTTGAAACAGAATATTATTGTAAATCATATTATATTCCTCCAGAATCGTTGGCTATTATATTAGGTTTATTTTTTTTTAAAAGTATGGAAGAAACGAAAGAAATAGAAAAATTGTGGGAAAAAAATTGTTCACGTAGCAAAAAATATGATTTTGGACGTTGTGAATTACACATTGCCAAAGCTATCATTGCGATAGCGTTAATTGATTTAAAAATAATTCCTCAAGAAAATGAGATAATTCTAGTTGAAAATGTTCCACATTATCTAAGACTTAGATTTGAAAAAGAATTTATAAACATTCGACCCAAAATCGAGAAAAAAATTGATCAGTTTGTGTTTTGGTTTCCGTTCTTATTTCCTATGATTCCGGCTGCTATTTCTTCTTCGATATTTTTATCAGACTTAGTTCGCATTGCTAATATTCGTTCAATTGTCAGTGGATCTATTATCTTTTTTAGTGTTTATATTTTATTTTCTCTTGTTTCGCTTATATCTTTAAAAGGATGTAAATTTGCCGCTATGTCAATATGCGACGGTTGTGATGATGATGGTATTAAAGCCAGAAAAACTCTGGATGCAACCGTTAAAACAGTAAATCGAAGATTTAATCTTCATTTGAGAGTAAAAAAATATCCGCGATTCCAATTAAATGAAGCATCATGCGCATTAACTAATTATACAGATTATACAGATGCACCACGATGTTAAAAACAATAAAATTTTGACATCAAGAAACAACAATAATAAAAAAATATAATATTATAACGAAAAACGTTCCTAAAATCAAAAATACAGTCGATTGTCGACTAAAAGCTTAAAGAATAAATTATTATTATCTTGATCTTGCTAGATTTGATCGCGTTTTTTAAAAATTTAAAAATCATTTATAACTATTTTTAATATCCATATATCTATTTTAAATCTTTGCATTATATCTATTCTTGGCATTGTACTTAGTTTTTGAAACATTAGTCGAAACCCAATATCTGTTCAATATTATATTTTTATTATTACTTTTTGTGTTTAATTGATCCCAAAGTTTTCCTCCTGCATGTTCTATTATCTTTTTCGAAGCAATATTCTCGCTGTCGCATGTCACAAGCGCAGAATCTATTTTTAATTTATTTGTTTCTATCAATAAATATTTAAAATTTAGAGTTCCGTAATGTTTATTCCAGAGTGATGGACGTATAGCATATCCTATATGACCACCGAATTCTTCTATCGATTTCGTAATTCTATGACGAATAATTCCGCAACCAATATATTTTTCTTCGTCTACGAGCCAAAATACACTGCATGGCAAATTTAATTTTTGATATTTCCCGTCTATAATTTCATAATAAGTTTGATTGATTATTGCATTTCTATAAAGATCAAACGCAGGGATAGTATTATCAGGAATACGAGCGAATTCTTTTAGATTATGAAGATAACTTAATTCTTTATGGTTTTTATATTCTTCACATGCGTTTAAAAAATCGTTAAAAAATTTTCTGGATGGAGGAACTAAAATCGGATTTATGATGATCTACGTCCTAAAAATTTAATATTTACAAAAATTATGATCAAAATAATACAAGAATATTCTAATAAATTTTATTTATCTTTTATATTTAATTTTAAAAATCTTAAGTCAACTCGAAATTTAATTGTTTTGATAACACGTTTTGCGTTATTTCTTATCAGATTTTTTAAAAAACTTTTTTATATTTTTTATTCTAAATAAATTTTTTAAAAAAATATATTAACAAGAGATTTTTTTAAAGTTTGATGTGTTAAGTTTTCTAGATAATTTAAGATACTAAGAACAATTGATAAAAATAATATCAGTTAGTTTGCGGTGTTGTGAGTTTTTAGAAATAAAAAGATACTCAATTGCTAAAAAACTTTTTTAAGTTAATTTCACCAACTCTAGAAAAAAATAACTTGTAAAAAATACTAAATATAAATTAAATATAAATTAAAAAAATGATTGTCTTCCGCGTGTTGTTGTTTTGCTAATTATTTTTAATAATTACTCAATTTAGTAAATTAAAATATACTATGTTTTGATACTACTGCAAGATCTATTTGACTTCCTTGAATTTTTTTGTTGTCTGACAAGACAACTGACTTATCAAGTATAGCGTTTTCTACTACACAATTGTTTCCTATCTGGCATTTATCCATTATGATAGAATTTTTTACGGAAGTTAATTCTCCTATATAAACTTTATTAAATAAAATAGAATTTTCTGTATATCCATTTAATATACTTCCGGATCCTACTATCGAGTTTTTGGTTTTTGCATTAAAATTATATTTTGCAGGTGGATCGTCTTTAGGTTTTGTTTCTATGTATGGATAAGTGTGCAGAAATTCATCGCGTATATTTTTATTCAAAAAATCAAAATTTACTCTATAAAACGATTCTATATTATTTAAAACGTTCCAGTAACTTTTAATTTCATAGGCCATTATTTTAAGCTTTTTGCGATATCTAATTATTATATCACTTATTAAATCATAACGATTTTGCGATAGTATAGTTTCTAAGATTTCTATTAACATATCTCTAGAAAAAATATAAATACCTGCAAAAATATTATCACTTTTAGGATCCAACGGTTTCTCGTCAAAATTTACTAATCTATTATTTTCATCTATTTCTAATAAGCCAAAATCGCATAAATTAAAACTATCGTTATTTATTTTTTTTTTATATATTAAAGTTATGTTAGCGTTGTTTTTTTCATGAAAATCAATTACCGTGTTAAAATTAATCTTAAATATAATATCTCCGTGTGATATTATGACGTTTTTCTCATGACTTTTTTTTAAGAATAATAAGTTTTGATAAATAGCATCAGCTGTTCCTCTGTACCAAAACTGATTGCCTTCGGATATATATGGCGAGAAAATAAAAAGTCTTCCGTGTTTATATCCAAAATTCCACCATTTTGCAGATGAGAGATGATTATGTAAAGATCTAGAGTTATATTGTGTTATAATAGCAACTTTACTAACACCAGAATTAGACATATTGCTAAGACTAAAATCAATTGCTCTATAGCAACCTCCGACTGGCATAGCTGCTGCTGCTCTTTCTCTTGTTAAAACTCCGAGATTTTTGCTGACACCGCCTGCTAAAATTATTCCTATAGAACGCATGAATTCTCACTTAAAAGAAATTAGATCATATTATTTATAATTAAATTTTCTCCACTTTCTAACTCGTTATTTATAATATTTTCTTTTTTTAATTCACCAGATACGACACAATTTTTTCCAATGTTTAATCCTTCTAAAATAAAACTATTTTCTCCAATTATACTTATGCCAGAATTATATATATTAGGTTCCGAACTATTTATTATATTTTTGCCAATTCCTATTTTGCAATTTTTATCTATAATACAATTTTCATCTACTATGGATTTTTCTATGTAGCAATTTTTTTTGACAATGCTATTGCTCATAATTATGCTATCTTTTATGATTGCGTTTTCTTCTACGACAACATTGTATCCTAGTATCGAGTTATAAATTTTGCCATATATCTCGCAACCTTCGGAAATTATGCACGTGCTGACATCTGAATTTTTTCCAAAATAATGAGGACTTTGATATTCTACTTGCGTATAAATTTTCCAAAAATTTTCATATAAATTAAAACTTGGCAAAGTTTTTATTAATTCCATGTTTGCAAGCCAATACGATTCTATAGTTCCCACGTCTTTCCAATAGTCAACAAATTTATAAGCATAAACGTTTTTTTTAAATTTTATCATTTCAGGTATAATATGTGCACCGAAATCACTATTATTGTGAATTTTATTATCTAAAATTAAAAATTCATGTAACTTAGACCAATCAAAAATATAAATTCCCATAGAAGCTAAATTACTTTTTGGAAATTCTGGTTTTTCTTCGAATTTATAAATTTTATTATTTTCATCAACATTCATAATTCCAAAACGCGATGCATCATTGATATTAATTTCTAAAACTGCAATCGTAGCATCGGCATTTTTTCTACGATGATATTCAAGCATTTTAGAATAGTCCATTTTATAAACGTGATCTCCAGAAATTATTAATACATATCTAGGACTATATGAATTTATAAAATTTATATTTTGATATATAGCGTTGGCAGTTCCTGAATACCAATCTCCTTCACTAGATTTGAGATGTGGAGGTAAAATTACGGCTCCGCTATTAGGACGATCTAGATCCCATGGAATACCAATTCCTATGTGTTTATTCAACACAAATGGCTGATACTGAGTTAATATTCCCACCGTATCAATTTCTGAATTAACACAATTACTCAATGGAAAATCGATAATCCTATACTTCCCACCAAAACTTATCGCTGGTTTTGCTTTTTTTTTGGACAATATTCCTAATCTACTCCCCTGTCCACCGGCCAGTAGCATTGCTATTATTTCTCTTCTTGCCATTTAATAGCTCCGAAATTGCTATTATTAAAAAAATATCAATTAATTTAATCAAAACAAATATTGAAGTAACAAAAATATTTTTAAAAAAGTAATTTAGTATTTATATGCTAAAATATCAAAATTTATCTACTGAAAATTTTTCAAGTTTGACACTCAGATCTATGTCTTTGCTTCCCTCTCTTATCACATGAATTTTGATAGTATCTCCAAAATCAAATTTATTATTGAGTATGTTTGTGATATCTTTGATATTATATATAGTCATATTATTTATTTGAGTTATTATATCATAACGTTTTATCCCGGCACGACTTGCATTAGAACCATCAATAACATTCTGAACGAATATTCCTATGTTTGGTAATCCATATGTCTTCGCTAAATTTTCGTTTAGCTCAATTCCTTCAATACCTAACTTGGGACTTTCTTCGCTCTTTAAGATATTTTGAATTGATTCTTTAACTTTATTAGACGGTATACAGTATCCAACATTTTCCGTTGCATATCTAGAATATTTTGCTGTAGTCACACCTATTACTTTGCCACTTGAATCTACTAATGCGCCACCACTGTTACCAGGATTAATTGGTGCATCGATTTGTATCATAGTAAATTCAATACCATCAATAATTATATTTTTATCTTTAACACTAACAACTCCAGACGTAACTGCATTTCCCTCTCCCAGAGAATTTCCTATTGTCATTATTTTATCAGCTACAGTAATATTATCGGAATTTCCAAAATCAGCTATTGATATGTCGCTAATATTGTGTTCTGTTAAATCAGATTTGTTAACAGAAATCACTGCTATGTCATTTAAAATTTCTTTTCCAACTGGATGCGCAGTGATTTTTTCAGAACCACTAAAAGAAATACCGACTGCAGTGGCATTTCTCACTACATGATAATTAGTTACGATATAAATATTTTCGCTATCTTCGTTAAATATAATTCCAGAACCAGAACCCGATTGCACTACCGGGAGTCCCCATATTAAATTTTCTTGACTTGATGTTGTATTAATAGCAACTACAGATTTCATTACTTTATGAACAACGCTAGTTGTTATTTCTTGTGGTCTGTTGTCTTCTTCATAATTAAATTTATTATTTTTATTTGACTCGCTACTTTCATTTTGACTACTATCAATATCTTTTTTTTCTTGAGAATATTTATTTTTTATATTATCTATAATTTTGTTCGTCAATGCATAAGAAGAACCTATTGCTGTTCCGAAAATTGCACTAGCAACGAAAACTACAAACATTATAGCAATAAACTTATAAGTATTTCTTTTTTTTTTAATGATATTTGGTCTTGAGAAAATTTTTTCGCTTCTGCTATCTGTTTTATTTTTATTTTCAAGATCCATATTTTTTTTATCTATTTTTTTTTCGTTTTTGATTTTCAATTCATCCACACTTTTATTTAGTGTTTTTTTAAAATCGTCTTTATTTATATCGCTATCAAAACTATTATTTTTTTTATCGTTTGATTCATCAAAATTATCTATTTCTTTTTTTGATTCGTTTTCGTTGTCATTGCGATTCACATCAGCAAAATTTTCGTTTTCTGTGTTTTTATTTTGTACTTCATCATCATTATTATTTTTTTTGTCCTCGATATTATTAATTCGATCAAAATCGTTTTTATCTGAGCTGTTAACATTATTATTTATTTTCATATTTTTAGATTTATCTTTATCATTCTCATTAGAATTATTAAGATTACTATCTTTGTTCATTAAAAATTGTCCTCGTACTTAAATTTTTTTGAGAAGTGTTTATTATATTGACTGAAATTATAAAAAAAATCGTCGTCAAATGCAAACAAGATAATATTTTTGCAATTGCAAACCAACTTACTTATAAAACGCTTCTATCATTTTTTCCATTTATTATATTTTTAATAAATCTAATTGCGTATTTTAATCTTGATATAAATGTCTTGCTAATAGAATTAAAGAATAAAATTCCAGATCAAATTATTTCACTTATTAATATGATTTTAAAACAAACAATAGAAAAAAAAAATTTAAATCTATTATCGTGGAGTTTAGTAATAGGCATTTTTAACGCATCTTCAGGGTTTGAAGCTATGATAACGTCTCTAAATAAAATATCATATCCTCTAAATAAAAAAAACTTTCTTGAATTAAAAATAATTAGCTTATCAAGTATGTTTTTATTCGCACTCGCAATAATTTCTTGTACAGTTGCGGTTGTCTTAGGAAATAAATTATCTTTATTACTTAATTATAAATTAAAATCAGATATATTTCTAAACGCATCAACGGTTTTTTTTAGATATGTTTCTATATCGATAATATTAATAATTTTAACTACTATTATTTATAGAATTTCAAATATAAAAAAAATAAAATTAAAAAAAATATTAATAGGATCAAGTTTTTGCACTATACTCTGGATATTTTCAAGCTTGGCATTTAATTTTTATATAAATAATTTCACTCAAATACCAATAATCTATGGGAGTATCGCGGGTTTTTTTATACTCATGCTTTGGCTAAATTTATTATTTATAATATTAATAATTGGTTTTGAAGTTTCTTTTACTATTTAGTTATTTTATAATGTTCTCATTTTGTTTTATTTTATTCTGCTCTATTTTTATATTTGATTGACAATTATTAAAAACTTGTTTTTATTAAAAAAAAATAATAGAATCTTTCAGTTGGATTTTTAGAAAACGTGTAAAAATTAAATTTTGGAGGTGCGAAAAAAATTCCAACTATAAATCAATTGATAAGAAAACCCAGAAAAACTAGCAAAATAAAATCAAAGGTCCCGGCACTACAAAAAATATTTAATTCTTTAAAAAAACGAACTGTCTTAAAATCTAATCCACAAATGCGTGGAGTTTGTACTGTTGTTAAAACAGTTAAACCAAGAAAACCTAATTCAGCTCTGAGAAAAGTTGCTAGAATAAGATTATGTAATTCAATGGAAGTTACTGGATATATTCCAGGCGAAGGACATAATTTACAAGAACATAGTATCGTGTTAATTAGAGGCGGAAGGGTGAAAGATTTACCTGGTGTCAGATATCATGTAATACGCGGTACTTTAGATACAGCTGGTGTGGCAAAACGAATGCAAGGACGATCTAGATACGGAGCTAAAAAACCCAAAGCTAAGAAATAAAATACAAAAAAATAAATCATAATTATTTTTTCACATATTAATCTATGTTCTAATTATTGATCTATATATTAGTTAATTAACATTAAGGAGAAAAGTATTTGTCAAGAAAAGGACCTGTCAAAAAAAGAGATGTATTGCCTGATACTAAATACAATGATAAAATAGTTGCTAAATTTATAAATCAGGTTATGTGGGATGGAAAAAAAACAATTGCTGAAAAAATTGTTTACGGATCTTTTGAGTTTTGTGCAGAAAAATCTAATCGAGATGCGTTGGATTGTTTTGAAATAGCTCTTGAAAATGTGAAACCTAAATTAGAGGTCAAAGCGCGTAGAGTCGGTGGTGCAACTTATCAAGTTCCAATTGATGTAAGAGAGGATAGAAGTATAACTTTAGCTATAAGATGGATAGTAAATTCAGCAAGAAAAAGAGCTGAAAGAAATATGGAGAACAAGCTTGCGAATGAAATTCTAGATGCTATGAACAACACTGGCAGCTCAGTAAAGAAAAAAGAAGAAACGCATAAAATGGCCGAGGCAAATAAAGCTTTTGCTCATTATAAATGGTGATAATTAATTTATTAATTAATTGATTTGATGTTGAACTTAGCTTTTTCTGCGTCTTTTTGTTTTTATTTTTTTTATGTTTTTATATCGAAGGAGTGAATTATAATTGGCTGGCAGAAGCGTCTCATTAAAAAATATGCGAAATATAGGAATCATGGCGCATATTGATGCCGGTAAAACAACACTTACTGAAAGAGTTTTATTTTACACTGGCAGAAATTATAAAATAGGTGAAGTTCATGAAGGTGCCGCAACAATGGACTGGATGGAACAGGAACAAGAACGTGGGATTACAATAACATCCGCTGCAACAACTGCTAAGTGGAAAGATTATTTAATTAATATAATAGATACACCTGGTCATGTAGATTTTACTGTAGAAGTTGAAAGAAGTCTCAGAGTTTTAGATGGTGCAGTAGGGGTTTTTTGTGCAAAAGGCGGGGTTGAACCGCAATCAGAAACTGTTTGGAGACAAGCGGATAAATATAACGTTCCGAGAATAGCTTTTGTCAATAAAATGGATATAATGGGCGCTGATTTTTATAATGTCATAGAGATGCTAAAAAAACGTTTGAATGCTATTCCGGTTGCTGTGCAGTTACCGATTGGTGCTGAAGAAAATTTTATTGGTTTAATAGATCTGATAGAATTAAAAGCTTATATATATAAAGATGAGTTGGGTAAAGAAATAGAAGTTTGTGAAATACCAGAAGATATGCAAGAAAAAACTAAAGAATATAGAACAAAAATGTTAGAATTAATCTGCGAAACTGATGAAAATTTAATGGAAAAATATTTTTCAGGAGAAAATTTTGAGACTGGAGAAATTAAATTAGCACTCAGAAAAGCATGTATATCAACTGAATTGACACCTGTTTTTTGCGGGTCAGCTTATAAAAATAAAGGTGTTCAGAAATTATTGGATGGCGTAGTAGACTATTTGCCATCTCCAGTTGATATAAAAGCAATTAAAGGGATAGACGATAACGATAATGAAATTGAACGTCATGCTAATGATGACGAGCCGTTTTCCGCACTTGCTTTTAAAATTATGAATGATTCATTTGTTGGAAAACTTGCTTTTTTTAGAGTTTATTCTGGTACCCTAGAATCTGGGTCTTATGTTTATAACTCAACAAAAGATAAAAAAGAAAGAATTGGCAGAATTTTAAGAATGCACGCAAACCATCGTGAAGAAATTTCAAAAGTTTATGCAGGTGATATCGCTGCAATTGTTGGTTTAAAGTTCACGACTACTGGTGATACATTATGTTTAGAAAATGATCCGGTTATTTTAGAGTCAATGAATTTTCCAGAACCAGTTATATCAGTCGCAATTGAACCAAAGACAAAAGATGGTAGAGATAAAATGGGAATAGCTTTATCTAGACTTGCTGAAGAAGATCCGACTTTTAAAACTTATACTAATTCTGAAACTGGACAAACGATAATTTCTGGAATGGGAGAATTGCATCTAGAGATTATAGTCGATAGATTGTTGAGAGAATTTAAAGTAGAGGCTAATGTTGGAAAACCGCAAGTTGCTTACAAAGAAACTTTTAAACGTTCTAGTGATGTGGAAGGTAAATATATAAAGCAATCTGGCGGACGAGGTCAATATGGTCACTGTAAAATAAAATTCGAGCCAATGGATGCAAACAATGTTGATAAAACTTATGAATTTGTTAATAACATCGTCGGAGGAACAATACCAAAGGAATATATACCTGCAATAGACAGCGGAATAAAAGAAGCTATGCGTTCAGGAATTTTAGGCGGTTATCCTGTTTTGGGTGTCAGAGCTATTTTATACGATGGAAGCTACCACGATGTAGATTCTTCAGAAATGGCTTTTAAGATAGCTGGTTCTATGGCGTTTAAAGAAGCAATGCGCAAAGGCGATTCTGTTTTACTTGAACCAATTATGAAAGTAGATGTAACAGTTCCTGAGGAATATATGGGTGATGTAATGGGAGATATTAATTCGCGTCGTGGCCGAATAGAAGGAATGGAAGCACATTCTGGTGCGCAAATTATTCATGGTTACGTGCCTCTTGCTGAAATGTTTGGATATTCTACTGATTTGAGATCAAAAACTCAAGGCCGTGGAACTTACTCTATGCAAATGAACCATTATGAATCTATACCAAAGAATATCCAAGAAAAAATAATTAATAATAAATAAAAAAATATTGACAAAAAAATAAAAAATGTTTTGTTGATTATGTTAAAAGAGATTATTTGAGTTTGAAATTTTAATTAAGTTTTTACAAAAAAATTGTTTAAAAAAATAGCATAATTTTTGATTATTTGATTTTTTAAATCTACGGAGGAAACACAGATGGCTGTTTTTGAAAGAAATAAACCACATGTAAACATAGGAACTATTGGCCATGTTGATCATGGGAAAACAACTTTAACAACCGCGATAACATATATTTTACACAATAAATTACCGAGTGATATAAATAAATTTACTCCTTTTGATGAAATTGACAAAGCTCCTGAAGAGAAGGCCAGGGGTATAACAATCCAAACAGCACATGTTGAATACGAAACTGCTAAACGTCACTATGCTCATGTAGATTGTCCTGGTCATGCTGACTATGTAAAAAATATGATTACGGGTGCCGCTCAAATGGATGGCGCAGTTCTAGTTGTTGCTGCAACAGATGGTCCAATGGCTCAAACACGTGAACATATATTATTGGCTCGCCAAGTCGGGGTCCCGAAGATCGTTGTTTTTATGAATAAATGCGATATGGTTGACGATGAAGAATTATTAGATTTAGTTGAGATGGAAATTAGAGATTTATTGACAGAGTATGAGTTTCCTGGAGATGATATTCCGATTATTCGTGGTTCTGGTTATCAAGCTTTGCAAGATCCAGATGGTGATTGGGGAAATAAAATTATGGAATTGCTTGATAAAATAGATAATTATATACCAGATCCAAAAAGAGATATCGAGCATTCGTTTTTGATGCCGGTCGAAGATGTTTTTTCTATTACTGGTCGCGGGACGGTTGCTACTGGGAGAGTTGAACGAGGAATAGTTAAAATTCAAGAAGAAGTTGAATTAGTTGGTTTAACAACTGAGAAAAAAAAGTATATTGTTACTGGAATAGAGATGTTTCATAAGTTGCTTGATCAAGGACAAGCTGGGGATAATATTGGACTTCTTCTTCGTGGCGTGCAACGTGATGAAATAGAACGTGGTCAAGTTTTAGCTAAACCGGGGACTATAACACCGCATACAAAATTTAAAGCACAAGTTTATGTTTTGACTCAAGAAGAGGGCGGACGTCACAAACCTTTTTTTAATAATTATCGTCCGCAATTTTATTTTAGAACAACTGATGTTACTGGAATTATAACTTTGCCAGAGGGAACTGAAATGTGTATGCCAGGTGATAATGTTGAAATGGAAATAGAATTGATCACACCAATTGCAATGGATCAGGGTCTTAGATTTGCTATACGCGAGGGTGGAAAAACAGTTGGCGCAGGTTCAGTTTCAAAAATTATTCAGTAAAATAATAATAGATTAAAAAAAGATAAAAAATTGTTTTACGAAATTGTTGTTATTAACAGGTGAGCGAAAAGAGCAGATTTTTTATAAGTCTGCTTTTTTAATCTAAATTAGATTTTGAGATAAGTATTTTCAGAAATTAACATCGATATAAAATATAATAATATCAAGAGAAAAATGTGTATAGAGTTACTGGTATCTTGCGTAAAAATAGTTTTCACAGAAACGAACAAAGACGATGCTTTTGAAAATTCAAATAACCACAAAAGTTTTGTTTAAGATAATTAAAAATGAGATTATGAGAGATAAAGTTATGCAAAATAAAAACAAGCTTTAGATCGTTATAATAATAGTGTAGAAGGAAGATGGGAAAGGGTATAGATATAGAAAAGAGAATATAGAAGAAAAGATAATTTGGTTGAAAGAATTTAAGGTTGAAGTAGCTAGAAATTATTTAAAAAAAGAATTCGAGTACGAAATTCATTTCTCAGAATATTGGTTTTTTTGCCGGAGAAATAAAAATACTCAAAAAAACATACTTGAGAAATAAATATATGATAAAATATTACGGTAAATTACGTGAAAAACAACAGCGCGAAACGTTATGGGGTTGGTGACTCTTGTGCAGTTTTTGAACCATGAAGATTTATCAAACTATATTGTTAGTAATAATTTTAGTAAAAATAGCTTTGTATTACTTTCGTCTCATCCGATTGAACTTAGAGAAAGGACGATTATACTTTGTTTAGAGAAGTTTTTATTTTTTGAAATTTTTACTCAAAGAGATTTGTTCAGATTTTGCGATTTGTATTTTCCTCGAGTTTATCAATCACTAACAGAATTTTCAAACGAATCCAAAGACGAAATAGCAAAAAAAGTAATTTTACATTTTTTTCGTTGTCCTGGTATTTCTGATATTGATGATTGTTGTCTTGCCAAATTCAATACATTATTGATGCTAATAATAATAGAACTACCAATTAGTTTTCAAATAGAAATAATAATGTTGATCGTTCACAACACTGGTTATCCATCATTAGAAGATTTATGTACTTTAATATTTAAATAATTGTCTATTGAATGTTTAGAGATATCGGCAATTGATTATTTAGAATCGCTCTACTACGACGATAGCGATGAGAAGGCATATAGAATGTGCTGCGTTTTATCTCGAATTGTGGCCAATAGAGAAGAATTGATCATAAAATTCATGTCTAACATTAAGATTTCAAGTTGGCTTGCTTCTACCTTTTTTAAAAATTTATATTTTGTATTATATAATCCGATTCTTATTAATTATTTTCCAAAAGGATTATGCTATTCACTATTGATACAAACTCTTAAATACTATTATAAATTTTGTATTTTAGATAGCAATTATTCTCGTTTATTGTTTTTTTCTAAATTAGAATCAGAAATAAAAGAAAACTTAATGATTTATCTAGTAACCAATCAAAAACTTAGAAATTATTTTTGGCCAGAAAGATTATATTTTTTTGCAGAGTTGTTAAAAAAGTTAGAAAAAAGTAGTCAAGAACGCATAAGATCCTTAACGGGGTCGCGAGATGAAGATTGCGCGACATTAGAAGAAAAACTTCGCGCTTTGCGATATAAAGGCAATCATGGATATATAACGAGTTCAATAATGTATGAGAAAGAACATAGAACGCGCAGTATATCACGCAATATTATTGTTAAAAATGGAGTAATCTATCGGGTAACAGAACTTTTTGATCAATTAAAAGATCGTAAATCTTTAGAATTAAAAGAACAAACACAACAGCAGGTTCGCAGAAATCGAAAAAAATTTTTCTTATGTTTATTTTTTTCAGCACCATTTGGAGTTGGTGGAATTGGTTCATTAGTTTGGAATTTATTATTTCCTATTTCAAGCATTAAATTTTGTCGTTTAGCACTAGTTGGGTCATCTCTTGGAATAATAATATCTGTTTCGCTAATCTTTGTTGCTATATTTTTCCGTAGGATAAAAACATCAAATACACCAGTAGAAATTTTAGATCACGAAATTTTAGAATAATAAAATAATAAAAAAA
>JAISCN010000049.1 GCA_031265515.1 Clostridiales bacterium
GATTAATAATTTTGTTTTAGAATAAAATTATCATCTTTTATTTAAAAGACAATTGTTTTTAAAAAATTACATAATTCATTATCTGTTGACTACAATCATTTTGTCTGTAATCTTGAAATGAATTTTTCAAGACTTCAAAATTTTGGGGATAATTTTTTCAAAACAATGCGACGATAAAAAATCACCAAAAGATAAGAATCGTTTGTCCAAAATAATTCAAAGAAAAACAATACACAAAAAAATTAATTTTTTATAATTTTTTAAAGAAAATAAATTAAATTATAGCTTTAAAAAATCGTATAGAAATTCTGGCTTTCATTTCTTCTAAATTTTATAAAAAAATTAAATTTTCAGAGTATAAATCTAAAAAATTAGACATAAAAATAAATAGAAATTGGCAGAGAGTATTTTAGTGACATAAAACTAGAAGTTTTTAATTTAATTTTCCATACTCTGCTAATTTTTTGTTAATTTTAATTAGAGCTTTTTTTTCTATTCTTGATACATAACTTCTAGATATTCCTAATATATCTGCAATTTCATTTTGTGTTTTCTCTTCACTATTATATAGTCCAAAACGCATTGCAATTATTGTTTTTTCGCGATTTTTTAAAAATCTTTTTATTATATCAAATACTTTTACTATCTCGACTTTAAAATTAATTTTATCTTCTAAATTAATTTTGTCGTTACAGATTTTATTTTCAAAGTTTATTTCGTTGTTACCGTCGTGATTATTACTAACTACTGAGTTTAAAGATAAATCGCTTATATATTTTTTTCTTGCTCTAAAGTGCATTAATATTTCATTATCTATACAACGAGAAGCATAAGTCACAAATCTAACTTGTTTGTCTAATTTATAAGTTTTTATTGCTTTTATCAAACCAATTGTTCCTATTGATATTAAATCATCATTATCTTTATCTTTTAAATTATATTTTTTAGCTATGTGTGCCACTAATCTCAAATTTCTTTCTATCAAAATATTTTTTGCATTACTTCTAATTTTATCATCTGAGTTTTTGTCGTTTAAAATTAAAAAATATTTTTTTTCATCCTCGCTTGTTAATACGTCAGCAAAAGCAGTATTGGTTATGTAATAGATCACAAATGCACCTCGATAAAACAACATAAAAAAATATATGTCGAATTATCCATTGCGGTGCATGTCTAAAAAATGTTAAATTGCCTATCTTAAATAGAAATTTTTTTAAGAACTCTTTTTATTATGACTGCAAATATATCATATGATTAATATTTATGATATTTATCTTAGAAATAATTTCGAAGTTTTATTTAAAAAATATCAGAGAGATTCGATCATAGAATAATGGGAAAGTTTGATAAAATAAAAATTTGAAGCTGAGATTAATGTTATCGTTCTCTTAATCAATAATTTATTTAATAATGATATAATAGAATCGACAAAAGGGTTTTTAAAATACATTTTCTTTTATCTTAGCATAGCGAAATATCTTCTAAGTAATAAAAAAACGATAAAGTATTCTGTTTATTTTAAATCTAAGATTGATATAAACAATCATTTTCTTTTGAATAATATTTGAAGGTTGTGACAAAAAATAAGTCAATTAAATGCTAAAAAACAACATAAATGGCCAACAACACCTGGAAGGCGTGTAGGAGATGAATCTGTAAAATCGGCAGACGATTTAGTATTACAAATCAATATTGATTTTTTAAAAATCTTTTTAATGCAGTTATCTTGGTGTAATAGTAACGATTATGATAAGTATAATTCAACAATACTTAAATCATTTAATTGTTCAAACACATTAATAAAAATACTAGCCGAAGGTTTATTAGAAATAAACAATATATTAGGATATTTAGAATTGAATTGTCGATGTTCGGATGATGAGTTAACTCGATGTATAAAAATATTGATTTCGATTTTTTCAGAAATTACAGTTAATAATTCAATTATTTGTCGAAAACTTTTTAACTTATGTGCCCATATCAAATTCTATATGATGGTAGAAGTAAAATCTAAATACGAAATTATAATTCAAGAGACTGACGAATCTAAAATATATGAACGGTGTATTATCGATGATGATCTTGACTGGGATAAACTTCGAATAATAACAAGACAATTATTAGAAAAACGAACACATCTTAATTTTATGAAAAATTTTATAATAGCCTTTTTAATAATTACCGGTAGTACCGGTGTTACTGTTGGGGTTTGGCTTACAATCAATTTACATAACATGAATGTTGTTGGTATTATCTCAATTTCTTTAGGTGTTATCTTACTACTCACTTGTATCTTTTGGCTTATCTTTGAAATACATAAAAAGAATTCAAAACGAAGAGACTTATGCGATTTGGCGGCATCCAAATAAAATTTGAGATAATAATCCGTTGATAAAGTAAAGTTATATTTTCACACATAACAAATTATACCCAAAATTCCTCTCTTGATTTGAAACAAGTACAATAAAATATTTAATAATACAACTTAACCACACGAAAAAAGTTATCAAAAAAAATTAAATTTTATTAAATTATATTTGACAAAATCAGAAAAAGGGATTGATTAGCATCAATGGCAGAATTAGCAGCTAGAATAATAGCGGGAATTTCAGCAATTGCACAAGTTACATATGGAATAATTACGGAAGGCCCAGGACTTTTGCAACATGTACAAACGTTTTTTGAAGATTCAATTATAAGATCTCCGGCAGATCAGCAAGTTGATATATTCAAAGATTATCCTGATAGGAAAAGAACTAAACAGTTACTTCAACAGCTCGATCCAACAATTCGTGGAGAAGCGTTTAAGTACTTAAAAATTCAAGATCAAACAGTAATAAATCTTCTAGAAATCGTAAATACAATTGATCAGCGTTCGGTAGCTTTTAAACATTTACCGGAATGAGAACGTACTATGATTAATCTCGTGATATTACAACTTGGGAACGTAAATACAGCAGTTAATTTTGGATTTTTAAAAGATAGCGAACAAACGTCACAAAATTTTAGGCAACTTGCTTTGAATCAAAGGACCATGACTTTTATTTTGTTATCGACACCGGATACTATTAGAGTAGAATGTTTTAATTTATTATGCCCCAACGAACGCACATTTGATAATATTTGTAGATATAGATTAGATGAGCAAGGAAGAGTTTTTCAGAATTTGCCGCGATATCAAAGAACTATAAGAAATCTTTTAAGATTATCTAACGAGATTTCACAACAAAATCATATGTCTCCTCAGGCATTCGCTTTCGAATTCTTGATAGATCAAGATCAAACAATAGAAAATTTTTATCTTATTTCCGAAAGAGATCGTTGGTACTGCGTAAAAAAATTTAGAGATCTTCACGAGGCATTTGTATCTTCTCTTTCTTTTTCTAGTCTTGGAGATTCTGATTCTTGTGCATTTATTGAAAATTTCTATCGTTTTCTTGGTTATATTTCTTATGATGGAAATTTACAAATTGAATTTATTAAACGAATTCCAAGAGAATATTCAACTTTAAAACTTTTTTCATACTTAAGTCTAATTGAGTCATCTAATTCGAGTGATTTTGTTGTTGAAGATAATTTCAGAGCTGAATTCTATTTGGAGCTATCAAAAAGATTTAGTTATCAGCTAATAGAAAGTTCAACAAAATCAGATCGTGAAACTGAAATTAGCAGTATTGCTTTCTTGATTAATAATTTATTTAGAGATGATACAAGAATACTGGCGAAAAAAGAGTTTTTAAAACACATTTCTTTCTATCCCGGTGTTGTAAAAGATGCTTTACATAATCAAGACAAAAATGAAAATGGAGAGTTTTTACTTTCTTTTAGTTCAAGATTAATAATCGCGTGTAACGTTAAATCCGGAGAAGTAAAAAAAGATTGGTTATATGAATCAAAAAACGGCGAAGAAAAGAGTAAGTTTGACTTTTTAGACACCGAAAGCAAAAATCAATTGGAAATAATTTTGTGCGGAAAGTTATCTATCACTGAGATTAATGGGTACTGGTTTTTGGAATGTTGTGATAATTACAGAACCATACAATTATTATTGTTGGATAAAATGTTTCAATATTGTATGATGACAGGAGAAACACCAATTCTGCATAAATCAACATTAAAAAGATTTAACGGAGATCCTGAGTTACAATTAAGTTTAATTCAATCAATGAATGCAAATGATGGTACTAGTTCTTTCTCATCTAGACATTTTACGTCGTGGTTTGTGTTGAGCGATCTTAGATTGTATGCACTTACTTCGTACATAAGAGAAAATATATTTTATTTTGAAGTTTTTATTGATTCTGTTGATCCAAATTTTCAGTTCGCTATGCTTTTAAGATTGTTTATGATGCCAAATACCGATATTTCTCTAATTTCTAATATTGTAGATTCATTAACAAATTTAAGCCTTTTGAATCGACTTATTGCTTTTAATGATAAATGCGAACAAATTATTAACGATAATCCAAACCACACGATGCTTAGTAATTCACGAATTCAAGAAAGAATAATTCAAATTCTTTTGGATAAGCGTGAAACTTTTCAAGATTTTGATACAAATAAAAAAGTAACAGCAGTCGCTGAACTAAGTCTTGATTAACGATGAATCAGTTAAATGCTAAGAAACATTATGAATGGCCAAAAACACGTGGGTACCGTATAGGAGATGATCCAACATCACAAATTAATATTGATTTTCTGAGAATTTTTTTAGTTCAATTGATCAACGATGATGTTTACAGCAATATTGTTAAAGATTTAAAAAAAGATGTATTTGAAATTTTTAATAGTTCAGATGCTTTGATGAAGATATTAGTCAGGAGTCTATTAAAAATGAATAATATATTAGAATACTTGGAGTTGGATTATAGGTGTTCGAATAATGAATTAACTCAGCATATAAAGACATTAATTTCGCTTTTTTCAGAAATTGCAGGCAATAATTCAACTATTTGTTCAAAACTTTTTAGCTTATGTGCTCCTATTAAATTCTATATGATGCTAGAAGTAAAATCTAAAATTGGAATTATAAATCGAGAGATCGAAGAATCTGAGGAATATAAACGACGTGTTGTCTCAGATGATCTTGATTGGAATAGACTTCAGATAATAACAAGACAATTATTAGAAAAACAAATACAACTTAATTTTATAAGAAATTTTGGAATAGCTCTTTTAATAATTACCGGTAGCGCTAGTGTTATTGTTGGAGCTTGGTTTTTAATAAATTTACATAACATAACTGTTAGTAGTATTATCTCAATTTCTTTAGGTGCTGTCTTGTTGCTTGCTTGCATCTTTTGGCTTATCTTTGAAATACATAAAAAAAATCCAAAACGAAGAGACTTATACAATTTGACGGCGTCTAAATAAAACTTGAGATAATAATCTATTAGTAAAGTAAAGTTATATTTTCATACAGAAAACTTTTAACAAAAATCTTCTCTTGATTTAAATTTTGTGTTTGATATGAATTTAAAATAAATTTAAAGTATATTTGATGTGAGAAACATTAAATGTTACGCTGAGTAGAAAGTACAAATTATGAAAATCATGGAAAAAAATAGTTTGTATTATACGGATGAAAATATTGAAGAAATTTAAAACTGTTAAACCAAGATGGTGATAGATTCATAAAGAAATTATATATCTTATGTATTTCATCCACCTGATTTTTAGACGAATTTATTTATCGTTATAAACGATATGTTTATTGTGTTTATAAAATAAAAGAGTAGTCACTGGGTTTGATAATTAGCAAACAATTTTAACGGTATATATTTTGACATTGCTTTAAAATGTTTGTCTTTTGTTATTAATATTAAATTATTTTGTACGCAGTTTTGTGCTACTATTATATTTGGTATTCCTACGTTATTATTTCCATATTTTAGATTTAGTATTTGTATGTTTTGTATCTCTTGCCAATCGATTGATAAAGTAATTTTTCTTAAACTTCTTAATAATTCTGCTAATTTACTTTCATTTCGATGAATTATAAAAGGCAATAACTCTATTAATATAATATCGTTTGTAAATATTAGATTATTGTAAACTAATTTTTTTATAAAAAGATAATTTTTATTGCCCTTAAAATATTCAATCCACGCAGACAAATCTATAGTATTATTATTCATCTTTTTCTTAACTTGTCTAAATTTATATCTAAATTTATTCTTCCGAAATAATTAGCTAATTCTTTTACTTTTTCTCTTTGTATAATATTTTCTAAAGCATATTTTATTAGTTCGGTTTTTTTTGAAATCCCAGTTAATTTTATAGCTTCATTGACCAATACATCGGGTAGTTCTAAAGTAGTTCTCACGTTCACACCCTCAGTGCATGTAATATGATCTATTTCTATGCATTGTCAAATTATTTTTGGCATATTTAATCAAAATAGTACCCCTTAAAACTATTTCTAAAATCAAGAAAAATCTAAAAAAATATTGACATATACGTATAAAATTTATATATTATACGTATGGGGTGTTTTATGAATCGCAGATTAACTTTAAGTTTAAATTCCGATGTAGTAGATTTTGCTCATACTTTTTCTAAAAAATATAATAAATCGATTTCAAAGATAGTGGAAAATTATTTTATTGAATTAAGAAAACAAAGTACTCCGAATCTTCCTAAGTATTTGGATGAATTATACGGTGTATTTGAAAATGTGAATACTCCAAATAAAAAAGAATTGAGAAAAATATTTCATGAAAAAAATTTTAATTGATATAAATATTTTTATGGATTTTCTCTTCAAAAAAGAAGGACATGAAAAAGTTGCAGAAGTATTTAAATTATGTGCAGAAAAGATTATAGAAGGTTTTTCTTGTTCACATGAAATAACGACGTTAAGCTATTTTTTAAACAAATCAAACAAAGATAAAATAAAAATCAAGAAAATAATTTCCGTAATTATAAAGCAATTTCCAGTAATTGCAATCGATGCAAAAATATTAACAGAAGCTTTGCATTCAGATATGGATGATTTTGAAGATTGTGTGATTGAGGCTTCGTCAAAGAAAAACAATATCGATTATATATTAACTAGGAACACAAAAGATTTTAAAAAAAGTATTGTTAAGCCAATTACACCAGAAGAACTATTAATTATTCTAGAAAATAATTGTAAACCTCGCTCAAAATAATATCCCAAATTTTCCCTATCCAATTCATAAGCAATAAAAGCATTTAGTTGAGATGCAAAAACATCTATCTTAGCTCTTTCTTTAGATTTTATTTTAGATGGAAAAATATTATTGTTATGATCAGTTTTTACCATCACATTCATATGGCAAAAAGTGGAAACAGGATCGTTAAAGATTATTTTCTTAGATTTTAACTTAGCTTTGTAAATCTTTAAATTTGAAGATAAACCTTTAACAGTTTGTGGAATATCAACACATATACTTCCATAATGTTCTTCAAAAAATTTAACAATTTGTCTTGCATTCCATCTATCATATCCAACGACTATAGGCATAATATGATTCTCATACATAAAATCTTTAATATAATTAAAAATATATTCCTGATCATTATGATCTGGTTCATGAGCATGAATATGATTGCCTAGTTGCCATTCTAGATATTTATTTTTAGCAAATCTTGACAGATTATCTATGGTTTTTTTGGTAAAAATTTTTTATTTAAAAAATATCTTTTATCATCTTTTACAATCATAAAAGAAATCGAACATATATCATTTACATCAGATAAATCCATGCCAATAACACATCTAGAATTTTTAGTTTCAGTGCCAATAAATAAATCAGATTTGAAGTTTTTAGAATACCCCATTCTTCGTTAGTAAAATAAGAAAGATAGTTGTTTAAAGATAAGTTAAAAGTCTTTGTTAATATTTCACTTTGCATAACAGGATCGTTTTTACACATTTCTAAGTCTCTTGCTATTACTTCTTTGTTTGTGGTTATTCCTAATAATGGCATAGATTTTACCCACATCTTTGGATTATAAATCTCCGAGATATCATCAAGTTTATATATAAACAGCATAATCGAATCATTTGAAATCTTATCGTTTAATACATCAATCTAAATTTTATAATACTTATCAAAAACAGAATCCCTTTTTGTTCCGTTTGTTGTTATATAAAAAGTCATCCAGTTTTTTCTTTTTCTACTAGAACCATCGTTTACAACTTTAATAAAATCTTCGTCATAAACTTGAACTTCATCAAAAAGATTCATATGAGCATTTGTACCGTCTAGTACTTCGTAGTTGCTAGTTTTTATTGTTATAATCGAGTTTGTGTTTCTATACGTTAAACCATTTTTAGTAGATTCTAGAATCTTAGATTCTTTTAGTAAATACAAAAGAGAATTCTCAAACGAAGACATTATTATCGTTGCATTAAAAAGATATCCTGCTTGTTCTCTGGTTTGTGCTAAACATTGTATATCTGCTCCATATTCATCATCACAGATAAGACCTACTATAGCTATAGCAGATGCTAAAGTTGTTTTTCCTGATCCTCTTGCTACTACGATTGGAACTTCGTGTATTAGTCTTCTTTCTTCGTATGTTATATATTCTTCCATTTTGTTGATATTCGTTTTAGTAATTTGTTCTTCTAAATAAAACCCAAAAACAGTTTCTAACCAAACTTTTTGAGGTAATGCTAATTTTAATTTATTATGTGTCCCTTTAGTATTCGAACATTCATTTTCTATAAAATTAATTCTTTTATCTGCTTCTTCTTGTTTGAAAATATATTGTTTTTTGTAACGTTTGATTCTGTTTATAGCTAATTTAATTTCGTTACAAACGATTATATTTCCGTTCTCTATTAACTTTATATATTCATCAAAATATTTCATACTTAACAATTATGAAAAAATTAATAAAAAAACTTGACTAAAAAATAAATTTATATCATATAATTAGAGTATGAGTAGCTGTTGTTTAGACGGTTAGCCTCGAGTAAAAATTAATTAATTTTTTTGATTAACCGTTACTTTAGCTGAGAGCGGTTATTTTTTTATTATACTGTAAATCATAATCAATAGTAATAATAGAGTAACTAGATCTGCATTCATTTCTATCACCTCCAATCTTGGAGGCCAACCGCCTATCTCGTCAATCTTTAACATCACATATATCGTCAAAGATATTCGACAATAGCTACTAAAAATATCTTAAATATACAACAATAAATTTGACAATAATTTTTTGATTAAAAAAACTTGACTAAAAAATGAATTTATTTCATATAATTAAAGTATGAGTAGCTGTTGTTTAGACGGCTAGTTCCAAGTAAGAATTATTTTTTTTAAACCATAAATAACCGTTTACTTTGGAGTTGTTGCGGTTATTTTCTTGTTATGCTGTAAATCATAATCAATAGTAATAATAGAATAACCAGATCTGCATTCATTCCAATCACCTCCAATCTTGGAGGCTAACTGCCTATCTCGTCAATCTTTAACATCACATATATCGTCAAAGATATTCGACAATAGATACTAAGAGTATCTTAAACACACAAAATAAATTTGACAATGATTTTTATTCTTGACTAGAAGAGATATATTTGCATACACTTTAAAAGAAGTTACTCGTCATAGACGACTTCCTGAAGTTTGAATAAATTTAATAGTCGAAACTTAGGATGTTAGCGACTATTTTTTTATTGATTTTATAATTTCGATGATCAATTTAACAATCTCGAAAAGTAGTTTTGCTACTCCAAGAATAATAAAAATATTCTCGATCATATAATCACCTCACTTTTC
>JAISCN010000025.1 GCA_031265515.1 Clostridiales bacterium
TGGTTTGATGATAAAACAAAACTTGATAAAATAAATAAAATAATAAGTTTAGAAGAGGGGATAGCAATGGCAACAAATGCGATTAGAAATGTTACTGATGATGATTTGATAAGAATGGAGCTAATAAGTAAATATAAAAGAGAAGAAGATTGGAAGAATCAGTTAGCGACGATTAGATTAGAAGAAAGAAGAGAGGGTATGGAAAAAGGTATGAAAAAAGGTATGGAAAAAGGTATGGAGAGAGGAAGGGAAGAAAGGGAAATTGAAATAGCGAGAAATTCTTTGAAAAAAGGATTAGATATGTGTATGATTTCGGAAATAACTGGTCTCACAATTGAGGAAATAAAAAAACTCAGAGAACAAATTTAAATTAGATTGAAAAAATGTAAAAACTCAAGACGTTTTTAAATCGTATCTTTTATTTTTAAAAAATAAATTTAGAGCGTTATCAAAAGCCATATTTTTGACATGATGGTATGATATATTTTTGACCTGAGATATTTTTTCACATACATATTTTAAATTCGAGGAATCGTTTCTTTTGCCTCTAAACGGTGTGGGAGATATGTATGGCGTATCAGTTTCGAGCACAACGTTTTTAATATCTATGTTTCTAATTGTATCGCATAACTCTTTGGAATTTTTAAAAGTTATTATACCACCTATGCCAAGATAATATCCTAATTTGATAATCTGATCCGCAAATTCATTGTCATAATTAAAACAATGTATAGAACCAAAATTATTTTTATTTTTTTTAATTATTCTCAATGTCTCTTTACGTGAATTTCTTGAATGTATCACAACGGGAAGATCTAGTTTTTTGGCTAAATTTAATTGAGCTTCAAAAAAAAGTATTTGTTTTTTAATAATTTTATTATCAATTTTATTTTTATTATTAAAACAAAAATCTAATCCAATTTCGCCTATTGCTAACACTTTTTTATTCTTAGCTAAGTTTTTTAATTCTGATATTGTTTTTTTTATATCTAGATTTTCAACATAGTTCGGATGAATTCCAATTGATGCAAATACAGAATCATATTTATTCGCTAAATATACAGATGATTTTGAACTTTCTATGTTAGTTCCGGAGTTTAATATTATATAATCTTTTAACTGATTTAATTTTATTTCACGATCGTCGTTAAATTCTTTGCTATCATAATGAGCGTGAGTATCAAAAAAAATTTTTATCATCTCGAATGATTTTAAATATTTTTTAAAAGAATAAAAAATAAATGGTTAGTTAAAGTATATAAACAATTATTTTAATATTTTGTATATCTTTTTTTTTAAATATCAAATTTAATTCTCTAAGTTCTTTTGTTATTTAGAAATTCTAATATTTTTTTTTCTATCCATCTTTTAAATTTTTCTACGCGCGATAGGCTTAATTTTATTGGGTTAACAAGAATTGTTTTTATTCCACAAATTTTTCCACATAAAATATCAGTGAAAATCTGATCACCGATTAATACAATTTGATTTCTTTGTAACTTAAAATATTTAATTGCTTTTTTTAAAACAAACGGAAGCGGTTTTAGCGCTCCATGAAATGCGTATATTTTAAATTCTTTAGAAAATTTTAAAACGCGTTTTTCTTTATTGTTTGATAAAAAACAAATCATGAATTTTTTTTTGTTTAATTCTTTAAATAAATTACGTGTTTTTTCATCAATTAAAAAATTATCGTACGCAATAACTGTGTTATCTATATCAAATATCAAGCCACGTATGTTGTTTTCATATAAACTTTTATAATTTATACAAAAAATATCTTTCTCCATATAGTCAGGATCAAAAAATTTTTTAATCATTTAAACTATTTTACGCATAATGATATTTAATTATCTAAATGCAATAATTATTTTTGCTTTTTAAAGAAGATAAATTTTAGATTCTAGTAAAAAATCGTTAAAAATTAATATATAATAAGTTTTTAATAAAGAATATATTATAAATACATGTCAAAACTCACTCTAGATTAGAGGTGAGTTTTTTCATGAAAAACAAAAGTTATACTAGTAACATAAAAATCTTATTTATATCTTTCATAATCGCGTTTGTATTCACTTTGATTCTCGGAAGTTATTACGCTAACGAAACGCAGGCAAAGATATCTCGAGAATTAATAAGATTTCATGTGTTAGCTAATAGCGATTCTAAAGAAGATCAAGAATTAAAACTAAAAGTACGTGACCAAGTTATAAATAGTTTGAAGAATAAGTTAGAGAACAGCAAAAATAAAGAAGAAACTAAAAAAATTTTAATTAGCAATTTAGATAATATAAGAAAAATTTCAGAGAAAATAATCACAGAAAATAATTATAATTATAGTGTCAAAGTACTCATTGCAAACGACAATTTTCCTACTAAAGAATATGGAGATATAAAATTACCAGCAGGAAACTATGAGACATTAAAAATAATAATAGGAAACGGGGAAGGTCATAACTGGTGGTGTGTAATATTCCCTCCATTATGTTTTTTAGATATAACAAAAAAAACAGTTCCGAATGATTTGAAAAATAACCTCAAAAATATCTTGCCTGAAAAAGAATACAAACTAATATCTAGCAATAATTTTCCAGTTAAAGTAAAATTTAAAATAATGGAAGTTTTTAATTTAAGCAATAAAAATAAAAATGTGAAAAAAAGCTTTACTAGATTATCTAAATTATAATTTTATTACGGTATTTAGTGCGAGTTCTATCATTTCGATAAGACTTTTTTCACGTTCACTTGAAGAAATTTCTTCTTTTGTTATTAGATTATCACTTACAGATAAAATAGATAAGGCATTTGTATTGTATCTTGCGCAAGTTAAATAAAGTGCTGCCGTTTCCATATCTAGAGCCAACACTCCTAATTTTGACCATTTTATGGAATTACTAATGTCTTCTAGATAAAAATCTATCTGCGTTAAAATATTTCCTACATGGATTTTTATTTTTAGCTCACGAGAGGTTTCATAAGTTTTTCTTAAAATTCTCCAAGATGAAATCGCAGATGGGTATCCATTTAGATTAAATTTTTTAAAAAAATTAGAGTCCGTACAAGCACCCATTGCAACAATAATCTCTCGAGGAATAACATTTTCTTTTATAGAACCGCATGTTCCGATTCTAATTATATTTTTAACACCAAAAAAATTTATTAACTCATAGACGTAAATATTTACACTTCCTATTCCCATACCTGATGCTAAAATAGAAATTTTTTTATCCATAAAATAACCTGTGTAACCCAATATTCCTCGAATATTATTAAATAATTTTATGTTACTCAAAAAATTTTCAGCAATAAATTTTGCGCGCAATGGGTCGCCAGGCATCAAAACACTTTCAGCTATCTCTGATTTTTCTTGAATATGCATTAAACAAAATCCTTTAACAATTTTATTAATTAGCTAAAAAATATATCAAAAAATACTATAAAATTATTTTTTATTTTATTTAGATTATCTTTTCTATTAGTTTTACTTGATTTTTAAGCACAGAAATTCAAATCAACTCCGCATAAAACAAGCAGTGTAGCAACTATTTATCTGCGAGTCTGACAAAATTTCACTCATAATAATATTTTTGACAACACAGGCGACTGCCCCGCCTTTTTACAGACGAGGCGATAATATGAGAAATATCCTTAGACATTTCAAGAAGAATTGTATTTAAAATTATTTTTAAAGTCAAGAAAAAATATTTATAAAAATAAATTTTATTTTATTTTTTTATGAGTTTTATATTATGTTCTATCAATTAAATTTGATGACATAGATGGTCTCTTTGCTCGCAAAAAAAGCGAGGTGATTATATTGATAAAAAACGTTTTATATATTTTAAAAGCAATTAAATTGCTTTTGAGATACTGTTTTTTAATATTTTATTAGTAAGATAATTTTTTAATATAAATTTTTTGATTTATTATCCGAGCTCACTGCTATTTATATATCGTAAGAGTCTTTTTATGAAGAGAAGTTAACGTTTTTTTGGTTCCAAATTCAAATTAAATACTTATTTTTTTTTTTTTTTTTTGCTATTTTTTCGTTAATTGACAATCAAACCTAGTGAATTACACAGAAATGTGATATAATGCTCTATTATTGTAATGAAATAGTTGTATTTTAAAAGATCGAAACCAGGTGATAGATTTGGATTTACAAACAGAAAGTGAAGTTAATATTTTTTTTAACAATCACAGAGATGAAATAACTAATGTTTTAAAAAAAAGTGACAATGTCGGTGTACAACGAATTGTCACATTAATTGAAAATTTTGATGTAAAACGTCTCAAAAATATTTTTATCAAAGAAATTCCGCTTTTTGAGATAGGACCTGGAGGTCAATATCTAGAAATACTTCTTAGAGAAGCAAGTCGCGTGATTTGTTCCAAAGCATTATTATTTTATGGATCAATTATCGGATATGAAAAGATACCACGAGAAGTGTTGATCGAGTCTTTAGAATGTTCAGAATTTTGGCCTTCAAAATTACTAAGTTTTATATGTCCTTCAGAATTTAATCACGGTTTTCATTATGAAGCTGAAGAATATGAATACAGATGTCAACTTCATTCTCAAATGTACCGTAGCAATTTTGTAAAAATAATAATAGGTTGTCCCTCAAACGAAACAAAGAGTCGGCAAATTGAAAGTTCTTTAAATATAGGTTTCCCCAATCTTTTAATTATTGGATTACTTTTAGGTATAAATGATTCATTAAAAGGATTTTATGAAAAAATTAAGCAACAACATATTTTCGAAGAATATTATGTACGTAAAAAATTTCGGTTTGCAGCTGCAACAATATTTTTAGTTTCTATACTATCGACTGTCTCATGGATCTCCGTATTGCAAAAATTTCATATCTTAACACTTATACCATTTATAACAGGTTTTTTCGTTTCTTTGTTTTTGATTATATTTTCGAAAATAAACACTAATCGTAAAATAGAGAAGATAAGATATCAAGACGGCAGATCTTTTTACTTTTCTATCCAACATTAAACTTTTTTGATTTATTATTCCTCGAATTTACTTTCTTCCTAGCTATCAGTGGTTTTCTCTCTAAATTATAAACAAATTTTGGCTCAATTTTGTTGTTAGATTTATTATATGTGATAATACAACGCTCTATAGTGTTATCATTCGGAATTTCATACATTATATCCATCATAAATCCTTCTAGTATAGATTTTAAACCACGTGCACCCGTTTTATTTTTTAAAGATATGTTTGCAATCTCACAAATTGCGTCTTCTTCAAAATCTAAAATAACGTTATCTAACTCAAAAAGATATTTATACTGTTTTAATAAAGCGTTTTTTGGTTCAGTCAAAATTCTAATTAATAATTCTTGATTTAAATTATCCAAAGCTGTTATAATGGGCAAACGGCCTATAAATTCCGGTATCAAACCAAACTTACATAAATCATCTGTTGTTACTTTTGATAAAACATTTTCATCTTCTCTATTTTCATTCTTATTAACACTACTAAAACCAATTATTTTTTTATTTAAACGTTTATTTATTATATTTTCAAGACCTGAAAAAGAACCGCCGCATATAAATAATATATTACGAGTATCTATTTGTATAAAATCTTGATGTGGATGCTTCCGACCTCCCTGCGGTGGTACTGATGCAATTGTTCCTTCTATTATTTTTAAAAGACACTGTTGCACGCCTTCGCCTGAAACATCACGTGTTATAGATGGATTATCTGATTTACGTGCAATTTTATCTATTTCATCAATATAGATAATTCCACGTTCTGCTCTTGCAATATCATATTTTGCTGCTTGAATCAATCTCAAAAGTATGTTTTCTACGTCTTCACCGACGTAACCAGCTTCTGTCAACGAGGTAGCGTCTGCGATGGCAAACGGCACGCCCAAAATCTTAGAAAGTTTTTCAGCTAATAAAGTTTTTCCGACACCCGTTGGACCAAGTAATAATATATTGCTTTTTGTTATCTCTATATCTTGCGCAACTAATCCTTTATTATGATTACAAACAGCAACAGATATAACTTTTTTTGCCGATTCTTGACCTATAATATCCTCATCTAATTTTTCTTTTATTTCGCATGGTTTTTGAAAATTTGATTCGCGTAGTTTAAAATCATCACCATAATATCCATCGTATATTACTTCTACACAACGATCGACACATTCGTTGCATATATAAGCATTGGGTCCAACTATAATTTTTTTTACTTGATCCTGTGTCTTTCCACAAAAAGAGCAACACGGATCTTTATCAAACCTGCCTACTGCCACGCTTTAAACTCCTCATTATTGTTTTTTTATGTCTTTTTTTCTTATAAAAATTTTATCTATGATACCGTATTTTTTTGCTTCTTCGGATGACATATAATTATCACGATCAGTATCGCGCGATATGATCTCAATTTCTTGTCCTGTATTATCAGCTAAAATTTTATTTAATTTATTCTTAATTTTTAAAATTTGTTTAACAGTTATTTCCATATCAGTAGCTTGACCTTGAGCTCCACCTAAAGGCTGATGAATCATTATTTCAGAATTAGGTAAAGCAAAACGCTTGCCTTTTTCACCACCTGCCAACAAAAAGGCTCCCATGCTAGCAGCCATACCTATACATATAGTTGAAACATCTGCGCTAATAAATCTCATAGTATCATAAATAGCTAAACCAGCGGATACAGATCCCCCAGGACTATTTATATATAAACTTATATCTTTTTCAGGATCTTCAGCTTCTAAAAATAATAACTGCGCGACTACTAAATCAGCTATTTGATCATTAATTTCATAACCTAAAAAAATTATTCTATCTTTTAATAATCTAGAATATATATCGTACGTTCTTTCTCCTCGGTTTGTTTGTTCAATAACATACGGCATTGATGCCATTTATAAAACACCTCGACTTGATATTTAGTTTTAAATAATATTTTTATTCTTGAATATTTACGTCATTTTTTTCTTTTGTTTTTGCAAGATCGCAAACTAAATCAAGTGCTTTCTGAACTTTTATATCATCGCCTTTATTTAAAATTTTTAAAACTCTCTCGCGATCTATCTTATAAATTTGGGAAATTTTATTAATTTCTTTATCAATCTCTTCTTGAGAAACTTCTACGTTTTCTGCTTTTGATATATATTCCAATGCTAGTCTTAATTTAGTATCTCTTACAGCGTCCTCTCTAAAAGCTTTTAACATTTTGTCTTCGTTTAAACCCGAATATGCGTAATAATCTTCTACAGAATAACCATTTCTTTGAGCGTGTGTCTTAAATTCATCAAGTTTAAGTTCGCAAATTTTGTTAACAATATCTTCTGATATCTCTACTTCGGTTATCTCTATTAATTTATTTATAACTTTCTGTTCTTTATCTTTTTTAGATTTTTCTTTTTCTTGTGTTTCAAGTTTTTCTATTAAATCTTTTTTATAATCATCTAACGTGTCAAATTCAGATATTTCCATTGCGAAATCATCATCAATATCAGGGAGAATTTTTTTAGTAACTTTTATAATATCAACATCGAATACAGCTGATTTTCCAGCCAGATGCTTATGATGATAACTATCCGGAAACTTTATATTAACCTTACATTCATCGCCAGCTTTTTTTCCAACTAATTGATCTTCAAAATCAGAAACAAAAGCTCGGGAACCAAGAACTAAATCATAATTACTTGCATTTCCCTCTGGAAATATTACTCCATCCAAACGACCTTCGCAGTTTAGCGTTACAATATCGTTCATTTTAGCTGGTTCATTTTCTTTATTTATAAGTCTTGCATTTTTCTCTCTTTCTGTATTTATTAAACTAATTAGCTGTTCTTCTCTAATTTTTGCTTTTAATTCTTCGTCTTTTATTTCTATTTCTATTTCTATATTTTTATAGTCACCAATTTTAATTTTTGGTTTTAATGTTAAAATAGCACTTACAGTAACATCTCTGCCTTGTATACTTTCTATATTAAATTCCGGCTTGCTAATATAATCTATTTGATCAAAATTTTTTTTATTATATTCATTAAGAGCTCTATCGAATTCGTCTGACAATATCAAATTTATCGCGTCAAAATAAAAATAACTTTGACCATATCGCATTTCTATCATTGCACGCGTTGCTTTACCTTTTCTAAATCCTGAAATAGTTATGCTAGATTTTTTTTTATTATAGACTTTGTCAACTGCACTATCCAAATTTTCGGGAATAATTTTAAATATAAATTTTATTTTGTCTTTCTCAAGTAGTTCTACTTCACACACTTTTATTTATCACCCCTTTTATTTTAATCAAATTTTAAAATACTTAACAGAATATTTACATAAATAATTGTTTTTTGGTTTTATTTATAAAATAAACAACTAAATATAATAAAAAATTGTTATTTTTGTTTAATATAAATCCTAATTCCAAAATTTAGTTAAAAAAATTAACCTAAAAAAATATTCATGATTAAATCCGAATTTGATTACTGAATTATTCAAAAAAAGTTGACAAGTATCATATCGTTTGTTAGCATTAAAACTTAGGTTTATTAGCAGATTGAAAACAGGAAGCAATTATAGAAGAAAAAACAAGCGGGAATTTTAATTTCACGTTAGATTTTTATTTTAAAAAAGCAATTAAGAGCAAAGGGTGAAATACCTGGTACCGAGAGCCGATGAAGGACGTATCAAGTTGCGAAAAGTTACGGGGAAATGCGAAAAATTTATGATCCGTAAATATCCGAATGGGGAAACCCGTCAGAGAAAAACTCTGTCATTGTATACTGAGAAAGTAGGTATACTAAAGGGAACGCTGTGAACTGAAACATCTAAGTAACAGCAGGAAAAGTAATCAAAAGAGATTTCGTAAGTAGCGGCGAGCGAAAGCGAAAGATGGCCAAACCTAATTTAGAAATAATTTAGGGGTTGTGGGAGCGCGTAATAACAAAAGAATATAGTCGAAGTTAGTTGGGAAACTACATCATAGACGGTGAAAATCCAGTAGACGAAATATTTTTAAGTTTGGCGTTGACCCGGAGTAACGCGGATAAAGCATACTCTGCGTGAATATAGGTGAACCATCATCTAAGCCAAAATACTACTCGGTGACCGATAGCGAACTAGTACCGTGAGGGAAAGTTGAAAAGAACCCCGGGAGGGGAGTGAAAAAGACCATGAAACCCTTTGTTTACAGGCGTCGAAAGATGTTATTTATAATATCGATCGAGTACTTTTTGTAGAACGGTCCGGCGAGTTATTGTGCGTTGCAAGGTTAATGATTTTAAATCAGAATCCGAAGAGAAATCGAGTCTTAATAGGGCGTCTAGTAGCGTATAATAGACCCGAAACCGTGTGATCTATCCATGAGCAGGTTGAAGTATTTGTAAAAAAATATGGAGGACCGAACCCACGTCTGTTGAAAAAGGCGGGGATGACTTGTGGATAGCGGAGAAATTCCAATCGAACACGGAGATAGCTGGTTTTCCTCGAAATAGCTTTAGGGCTAGCCTTGAATGTGGTCTAATGGAGGTAAAGCACTGAATTGGTGAGGGTCCCTAAAAGGATACCGAATCATATCAAACTAAGAATGCCATCAAGATAATTTCAGGAGTCAGACTGCGTGAGATAAGTTTCGTAGTCAAAAGGGAAAGAGCCCAGATCAACAGCTAAGGTCCCTAAGTTTATGTTAAGTGGTAAAGGATGTGAAAATTCTCAGACAACCAGGATGTTGGCTTAGAAGCAGCCATTCATTAAAAGAGTGCGTAACAGCTCACTGGTCGAGATTTTTTGCGCCGAAAATGAGCGGGGCTAAAACATAACACCGAAGCTTTGAAATTTAGGATTTTTTATTTTAAATTAATAAATACTCTTAAATTGGTAGAGGAATAAATTGCAAGGATGAAGCATGGGCGAAAGCAAATGTGGACGAAGCAAAAGTAAGAATGCCGGAATGAGTAGCGAGATATATGTGAGAAACATATAGGCCGAAAGTCTAAGGAATCCTGGGTAAAGCTAATCTGCTCAGGGTAAGTCGGGACCTAAGGTGAGGCTGAAAAGCGTAGCCGATGGACAACTGGTTGATATTCCAGTACTAACTTATGATTCAATACGATGACGCAAAAAAATAATCTATCCTAGTTCTGGATATACTAGGTGAGAAATCACGAGCGAATTTTAGTAGTTAAGTAGATGACGTTTTTTGCCAAGAAAAGTTCGTGGAGGTTAATTATAAGTTACCCGTACTATAAACCGACACAGGTGGACGAGGAGAGAATCCAAAGGCCGGCGGGAGAAGCGTTGTTAAGGAACTCGGCAAATTTATCCCGTAACTTAGGGAAAAGGGATGCTTGAGAAATCAAGTCACAGCAAAGGAACCCAAACGACTGTTTATCAAAAACACAGGTCTCTGCTAAAGCGAAAGCTGATGTATAGGGGCTGACACCTGCCCGGTGCTGGAAGGTCAAGGAGAGAGGTTAGAAAGACTTGTCTTTCGAAGCTTTGAACTTAAGCCCCAGTGAACGGCGGCCGTAACTATAACGGTCCTAAGGTAGCGAAATTCCTTGTCAGGTAAGTTCTGACCCGCACGAAAGGTGAAACGATTTGGGTACTGTCTCAACAACGCACCCGGTGAAATTGAAGTGCCAGTGAAGATACTGGCGACCCGCGACAGGACGGAAAGACCCCATGGAGCTTTACTGTAATTTAATACTGAGGTTTTAATGTTGGTATACAGGATAGGAGGGAGACTAAGAAGTTAAGACGCTAGTCTTAATGGAGTCAACAGTGGGATACCTCTAATCAATATTGGAATTTCTAACTCTGACATCTTATCGAGGTCGAGGACAATGTTAGATGGACAGTTTGACTGGGGCAGTCGCCTCCTAAAAAGTAATGGAGGCGCTCAAAGGTCACCTCAGGATGGTCGGAAATCATCCAAAGAGTGTAAAGGCATAAGGTGGCTTAACTGCGAGAGTGACAACTCAAGCAGATACTAAAGTAGGACTTAGTGACCCGGTGGCGGCAAGTGGGAGCGCCATCGCTCAACGGACAAAAGTTACCCTGGGGATAACAGGCTTATCTCCCCCAAGAGTTCACATCGACGGGGAGGTTTGGCACCTCGATGTCGGCTCATCGCATCCTGGAGCTGTAGAAGGTTCCAAGGGTTGGGCTGTTCGCCCATTAAAGCGGTACGCGAGCTGGGTTCAGAACGTCGTGA
>JAISCN010000013.1 GCA_031265515.1 Clostridiales bacterium
TCTGGTAAAAAAATAAAAGTCTGTGAGCGTGCTTCTGAATTTAGTTGAATAAATATTTCTATTTTGCTTCTTTCTTCTGGTGCGAGGGAAACGAAATAAATGACTTGGTTTTCAGTCGAAAGATTTCTAATGTTAGAGATGTCTACTTGCATTAAAAAATCCTTGAGATTGTTTTGATGATGGCTAGCGTAGCAGGAATTTTGACGAAAGTAAAGATGAAATTAAAAGATAATTTTTGTTTTTATTTTATGTGCGTTGATATTAGATGAATTTGTTTTTTTGTTATATAAATGATTTTTAAATTATTGTTTAATGTCGCTATAAATTGGTTGAAGTTTTTATTTATACTTCTTAAAAACTCTCATTAGTTGTTAATTAGATCTGTGTATGATGTAAAATCATAATCTAAGAAATATATATACGATTTTTTTTGCTCAATTTGAGATTAATTTAGAGTAAAAAAATTATTTTCCAAAAGAATATTGTTATTATGGTAGTTTGTTTATCTATAGGTGGTTTTTTATTGCGTAATCTTATTTTTGATCATATTAAAAAAAAATTCGATCAAATAAAAAAATATTTCAGCAAAAGTATTTTTTTAAAAAGTAATTTAGATAATAAAAATCTTGAGAACATATTATTAGATAAGTCCGACGATAGTATCATAAAGATTTGTGGTGTATCTAAAAAATATAAAAAAAAGTTTGTTTTAAAAAATATTTCTTTTTGTATAAAACACGGAGAAGTCGTTGGTCTTGTCGGAAATAATGGTGCTGGTAAAACTACACTTATGCGAATTATTACTGGTTTAGTTAAAAAAATAGATGGTGAAATAGTTTTTAATCTTGATAAAAAAATTTTTTCTAGAAATAAAAAAATAATTGGTTCGATCATAGAAAATCCTAAATTTTATCCATATATGACCGGTCTTCAAAATTTAATTTTTTTTGGATCTCTAGATTGCAAAATTTCAAAAAAAGATCTTCATCAAGTTGTAAGTCTTACAAGATTATCAACTGATATAAAAAAGAAAGTAAAAGAGTATTCGCTGGGAATGCGTCAAAGATTAGGTATAGCTTTAGCGCTTTTATCAAACCCGGAAATATTAATACTTGATGAACCCGTAAATTCAATCGATCCAACCGGTACTAAAGAAATTTATAAATATTTAAAAGATATATCAAAAGAAAAAAAAACTTCGATATTAATTTCAAGTCATAGTTTAAGTTCTTTGGAAAAATTTTGTGATAGAGTATGTGTTTTGAAAAAAGGTGAATTATTAGAGATAATTGATGTTAGTGAAGAAAAAACTTTTGTAGACACAATATTTGCTTTTGAGTTGGAAATAATTGATGAATTTTTAGAATTTATAAAAGAAAAAAATATTATATTAGACGAAATTTATCCAGAACAAAAAAAAGTTCACATTAGATTACAGAAATCCAAGTTATCTTCTTTTATAAAAGATTTAGTTTTAAGAGATATAATTTTTTTAAGCGTATACGAAGTAAAAGATACTTTAGAAGACAAGTTTTTAAAAATAACTTAAATTTATTTTCTAAAATGGTCGATTTTATAAAAAAAATAAATCAATTAAGATAAATTACTGGCGTATAAAAAATAATATTTTAAAAAAATATATTCTGAAAAACTTTAAAAAGCGATTGTTCTTATTAATATATTTTCAAAACTGAATTTAAAGTTTTTATTTTTATTATTTTTTTAGTTCTTTTGATTATTTTCGGAACAAAAAACTGATTTGATGTCTGAAGTAAGTTATATGACTTTTTATAATTTTTCTTCGACTCTCTCCCAAACCACAAAAATATAACTTAATAGTAAAAAAAATAAATTTAAATTAAGACAGAGAAACTTTGGATTTAAAACTTGATTCGCCAGAATAAGCGAGTATTAGTAAAATAAAAGAGAAATTTTCCGGAGATACAATTTGGGAAGACAAGACGATACCGATATACTTAGTTTTTTACCAGTACAGAATATTAAATCTCCTCAAAAAACAGAAAGAAATAAAAATGATTCAGAAAGTGAAAATTCGGATTTAATATAGATTTAGTAACAATATTACTAATACTGTTAACGATATATGAAATTATAAAAAATAACCGCCAACCAACTAAAGCAACGCGATTATTTTAATATAGAATAAAATAATTTTTTCTTGAAGTCAATCGTCTAAACAAAAGCCATATACAATATATTATATTAATTAAAATTATTTTTTAGTTAAGATTTTTAATTTTATATTTAAAAATTATTGCCAAGTTTACTCGCGCTGAATTATAAAATAATTTCCGACAACATATTTTTGTTTTATATATAAATATTATGTTTATCAAGTTACCGATCTTTTATGTGCATAAAAACATGTTTTATTTGTTTGAAAAAAACTAATTGCGCATAAATATTTATTGAAGGAATCAAACCTGGCACATGGAAAATTAAAAAATATAACAAAGCAAGAAATATGATACTAGATGTGTTAGATAGCATTGTCAAAGCATCGTATTATTGGGCAAAAATATATAATTATTTATACTTCGACAACTAATATTTTTTTTGGTTCCATAAGTCCTTTACAAGGACAACGGCACCATGTACATATGATACAATAAACTATTACTATAATGGGAGCTGTAACAGCTGATATAATCATATCTGTGTGATCATCACTCAATATAAAATCTCCTTCTTTATTTTTAATAAATATTTAAAAAACGTTTAACGATTGTCGCGATCATCGCCATATTTGCACCTCCGTAGACAAGGGCAACAACAAGCCCATGTAATTATAACAAGGCACAGGCCGGATGACGCCCAGATTAATTTTATAATTTCTGCATCACTCAATACAAACACCGCCTTGATTTCTATCGTCCAAAATCCCCTTAATTATACAAGCTATTGTGAATATGTCAAGTTTTGCGCAAAAAACTAATACAAGAAAATATCTGATGTCGAAAGTGTTGTTTTTTATATTTATTTAATCGTTTTTTTCATTTTTTCCAAAATAATCATCACCGGATAACAGATACAAAATTTTTTTAAATATCAAAAAAAATTTGAGGGTATTGCAAAATATTAAAATTATATTGTCAAAAAATATTTTATAATTCAAATATAATCAATCCTAGGAGGCAAAA
>JAISCN010000041.1 GCA_031265515.1 Clostridiales bacterium
TTACGAAAAGTAAATCTCTCTCTCTCTCTCTCTCTCTCTCTCTCTCTCTGGAATTACGTTGTTTCTGGGCCATTTCATATTTATCTCCTTTTGTTAAAAACAATTCAGAGATATTTTTCTACAAAAATTTATTTTTTATTCGAAAAAATATTTTTTATTTTGTGTATTATTTATTTTTTATTTATATTTTTTTGAGTTTTTTTATTTCTTTGATGGATAAGATTAAATATCTTCTGTAAATAGTTTATTTTTTATTATTTTTATATAAATTAATTTCTTTATTTAGAATAACTAACTATATCAACTGATAGAAAACTTATTTAAAATTCTGTGCGATAAACCCACTGTATCGTATTTTTTAAAAATTTCGTGATTTATTTTAATTAGCAACAGAATTGTATGTTATAATATTTATATATTAAAGATACAAGCTGGAGTCTTTTATGAATCTAAACACAAAAAAACAAATTGAAGCTGTTGTAAACGAAATTTATAATTGCAAGATAGAACAAATTAAAAAAATATTAACAAGCGATAGAATAATTGCCAGAACGAAGGAAGATGAAATTACTATTGAATTGGGCACTCAAGAAACAGTTAAAAAGGCTGTATTGATTATGTTTGAATTAGTTGATAACGATGGTACGGATGCGAGAATATATAGTAAGTTATTTAAGTTAAGTGCTATATTTGTATATCTTTTTGATTATATAATCTCAACAGCTCGTCAAAAACAACAAGATGGATACTATTCTGATTCTAATGTTAAATATATCAGGTCACTTCTTAGATTTCTCAAATCTAAGAATAATTATTTTTCTATGCTTCTTTATATTCATTATTATAAGCTCCAAGTTCACGATATTTTGCCTAAAAGAAAAGAGAAAAGATTTGATTTTTTTTGTTATTTAACTCTTGAAGGTTATGAAGAAGAAAATTGGCGCAGTGAAAATGTTACTGAAATTATTGATATATTGGTTAAAGACAACAATTTCGAACAAGTAAAAAAAATTAGAATAAAAGATAATACTCCTCAGTCCGTATCTTCTCTAACTACTAATTTTTCTGAAGATCCAATAGATCCAATTAAAAGAGATACATTTATAGCTATTTCTTCTCCTCTTATTGGATCTTCGGTAACTGTTATTTTATTAGGTTTATTTAACCATCTTTTTACTGATTTTGCGATTAACCTAATAGCTATTGATATGTTAAAATTTTTACCAGCTGCTTTTGGATTAGTATTGTGCGTGATTTTTGTTATTAAACTAATGATAAATAAATTTAGGAATAGAAATAAAGATAATCAAAACTTACCTGTTAGTGGGTTTTTCGATTAGAGGTTTAAAAAAATATTATATTTCGTTATTATACATTCTTTTAATCCAACAGATAAACAACTAATTCGCGTCTTCCAAATTTTTTAGCATCAGCTAACCTATCATAATATAAATCTATCTTATTGCCTTTTATTGCACCTCCGGTATCGCTTGCAATAGCGCTTCCGTATCCTTCTACATAAAGTTTTGATCCTAATTTAATAAAACTAGGGTCCACAGCTACGGTTCCAAAACAAACTTTAGATCCAGTAGATGTTATTCCGTAGGCTACATCTCCTGGTTTTTTTCCAGTGCTTTCATAACCCGCTGTATAAGCAGTTGCATTCATGACAAAAGCTTGTTTATATTCACCGCTATACTTTTTTTTGTGTGTTCCTTTTAAAATTATTTTATCTCTTGGTTGTACGACGATTTTTTGACTTACAACTTTTTTGCCTACTTCTTTGTTAGTTAACAATAAAATTTCTTCGCAAATTACTTTTTTTCCAACTACTCCATCTTGAATTATTTTTTCTTCTCCAAGAACCATTTTATTTGTGTAATTAATTTTTAAATTAAAATCAATAATTTCTTCACGTTCAATATTTTTTAATTGCTTAGATAATAACCTTAAGGCCCTAATATCTTGTATTTTAGTATTTATATTAAATTTACAAACAAAGTTTTTATTATATTTTTTATTTAATTTTTCTATGATACTGCTTACAGCATCATCGTATTGAACTAAAATCTCTTTTTCTATGCCGTCGATAGATATTTTTTTATTAAATTTCTTTTTAATTTCTATTAAATTATCACTGCTTAACTCATCAGATAACTCATGATTTATACAATCATTCTTATCATATTCAATATTTTGCTCTATAAAAAATTCTTTTATTGTTTCTGAGTTAGTCTTAAATCTAAAAGTTTCACCATTAATTTTTAAAACAACATTTTTTTTGTTTTCGAGTGCATTTGTTTTTTCGCCAAAAAAAACTAACATAAAGACTATTAATAACGCGAAAAAAATTCTTTTAAACACTCATATAACCTCCTATTTTATTAGGCGCGTTATAAGATCTAAACCGTCGTATACTAACATATGCTTTGTATACTAAAAATATTTGATATCGCAATATTAATCACAATAAGACAACGTTTTCTGATTATCACATTTTATATTCGATATTTAAAATATCTTTATAGATATAAGGTTAAAGGTCAAAGATCCTTTCATTTAAAAAAACATGAACAAGTAAAAGATATCTTATACAAAGTACATAAAGTTTTTTAAAGTCTTTTTTCACAGAAGCGATACTAAATGAAATTTTTTGTCAAGAAAATTTTAATTCTCATTCTAACAATACTAAATGTATTTTTCTTAAAAGATCAGATCATTTTTATAAAAGTCAAAACACATGCTAGCAATTATAATTCAAAAAAAAAATTTAAATGAAAATAAAAAAAATATTTTTATAGATTTAGATAAAAATCATTGGGCATATAAATTTATTATAAGTTGTGCTGCTGTCTAGTTTTTTGATTTTAGATTTTATATTTAAAAAAACATCTCGAACGATTGAGATGTTTTAATTTTTTATTTTTATCGAATTAATTCTATAATCCAAATATTAATCCACAAAAATCCTGGAGAAAAAATGCCACAAACCATAAAAATCTCAAAGCAAGAAGACATAGTAAGTCCCTACACAGACACAAGCTTCAAACATATCTTCACAACAGAACAACCGGAATCAAAAGAAGCTTTAATAGATTTTCTATCAGCTTTCTTAGAAAAAGAAGTTATATATGTAAAGTTAATGCCAAATGAACCACCGACAGAAAACATTCAAGATAAAGCAATAAGATTTGATATTCGTTGCATATTCAACGACAATGAAGGAGCTAACATCGAAATACAAGTTTATCCAAGTGATTTTGAATTAGAAAGAATGGAGTATTATCTTTCAAAGCTTTTTGTTGGTCAACCGCTTAAAGGTAAAAAATACTCTGAAATAAAACATACCTATCAATTAACTATGATTGTGAACAGCACTGTAATAAACGATGATATACTTATTCATAAGTTTAAGTATTATGATAAAGATAATAAAATAAATCTAAACGGTAGAACTCATCTAATAACTATTGAGTTATCTAAACTAGAAAATATTCTAAAAAAAGATTTAAAAAGTCTTAGTCATAAAGAAAGTTGGGCTATATTTTTTAAATATGTAAAAGATAAGAATAATAGAGATATAGTAAATAAAATAATAGAAAAAGAAAGAGGTATCCAAATGGCTACAAAGACTTTGATTAAGATAACTAAAGATGAGATTATGAGAGACAAGATTATGCAAGAAGAGAAACAAGCTTTGGATCGTTATAACGATAGTATAGAAGTAAGATTAGAAGATAGATATAAGAAAGGTATAGAGAAAGGGATAGAGAAAGAAAAGATTGAAATGGTTCAGAATCTACTGAATTTAGGAGTAAACGTAGATATAATTTCCAGAAGTTCAGGTTTATCCATCAAAGAAATAAAAAACTCAAAAAAATATAAATAAAGATAAACAGCACACAAAATAAAAAATATTTTTTCGAATAAAAAATAAATTTTTGTAAAAAAATATCTCTGAATTGTTTTTAAAAAAGGAGATAAACATGAAATGGTCTACATACAACGTAGTTTTGAGAGAGATAGAGATTTACTTTTCGTAAGATTTTTTCTCTTATCTTTTTAACTTTACTTTTTGTTTTTTTATTTAATTTTAGTTTTAATAGAAAAAATATTTTTGCGGTAGAAGAATCGTCACCAGATCACGATCCTTATATTTTTAAATTTGAGGTTACAATACCCGATGGAGATGAAACCGCAAAAACTTATTATGTTCCAACACAAGGACGAGTAGGTGGAAGTTTTAATAATTATAATTGGGATATTAATTGGGGGATGGAACAAATTCAGAACATTATGAACTAGAAGGCGAGAAAGTTAATGATAGTTCGGGAATAAAATATGTTTATAAAGAGGCAAAAAAATATATCATCACTTTAACACCACATAAATCGAAAGAAAATGGTTGGTTAAGAGCGTTTGGATATACCGGTAGTATTTATTCTGACGGTCCCAGTTCGCAAAAAATGAGAAACAAATTAACAAAAGTTATTTCTAAAATTTATCCTGAAATGACAAGAAAAGATGAAAAGGATACGCCGATTAACGAATGGTATTTTACATTTTATCATTGTACAAACATAGCTATGAGTGATAAATTTACTTTTGATGAAGAAGCTTGGAAAGACGTTGAAAAGGTTGAAGATTATTTCTGCCATTGTATGTTTTATGGTTGTTGTAGTGAAGATTACAACAACTTTGCAATGAATGATATTTTTAACCTTCCACAAAATTTAACTTCTGTTGGTGAATTTTTTGCGTGTTGTATGTTCTACGATTGTCATGGTTCTAATTTTACGATGAACAAAATTTTTAACCTTCCACAAAATTTAACTTCTGTTGGAAGTTTTTTTGCGAACAATATGTTTCAAAACTGTTACGGTTCTAATTTTACGATGAACAAAGTTTTTAATCTTCCTCAATCGGAAGAATTAAAATCTGTTGGAGATAGTTTTGCAAAGAGCATATTTTATGATTGTCACGGAAACAAGTTTATAATGAACAAAATTTTTAACCTTCCGCAAAATTTAACTTCTGTTGGAGGGAGTTTTGCGAGCAATATGTTTGGGGACTGTTACGGTTCTAATTTTACGATGAACAAAGTTTTTAATCTTCCGCAAAATTTAACTTCTGTTGGAAATTATTTTGCATATCTCACATTTTATAATTGTCATGGCCCTAATTTCACAATGAATAATATCTTTAATCTTCCACAAAATTTAACTTCTGTTGGATGGAGTTTTGCATATCAGACATTTTACATTTCAGAAGAAAGCGAATCTGGAAACACAAATTTTCAAATCAATGAAATATTCAAATTTCCTAAACTTAGTAAAGAAAATTTAGATAAGGAAGGTACATTTTTTCAATCTCTACAATTAAATTCAAATTGCCCCTATCAAAACAGAACAGCACTAACGATTTTAAACGGTAACGAAATTCCTAGTGAAAAAAAAGAAACTTTCAACGATCGTTTCAGAGATTTAGATTCGATTCCAGAAAATTATGGTGGTAGTCACAAAAAAAGAGAAGTAGTTTTTGTTAAAAATAATTCAAAAATAAATGGCATGGAAGAGATTCAAAATTTTTGGCCAGAGGATGAAATATTCCAAAATATAAATCAAGAGAAACGAAGTCTGATTGATAAACGAGCAGTGGATTGGGGAAGTATATATCCTCCCGTTTCTTTCAACCTCCAAGAAAACAAATTCAAACTTCCAGGTTATAAATTTAAAAACTGGAACACAAAATCAGATGGAACTGGTGAAAAATATAAAAACAAACAAGAAATAACTCTAAACGATAATCTAATTTTATACGCACAATGGTCAAAAAACTTTATTTCTTCTGATGATGAAGATAAAGACTCA
>JAISCN010000052.1 GCA_031265515.1 Clostridiales bacterium
AATGTTGAACGTTATTTAGGAATTGAATGTGCGTTGGCTATCCTTTCAAGTAATCAATTGCTTGAATTTGATGAAGATATAATAGTAGATTTTATTTTTCACATTTTCTTGTGTTATCCTCGTTTGTTATCTGATTCAAAAATTCGAGAGAATTTACTAAAGTTTTATATCCTAGAATTTCTAAAAAGATTCCCGACCAAATATGAAGAAAAATGTGTTTTAGATCTATGCTTACAATTTATACGATATGGAATAGACGAGACAAAATTGCCAGATGATTCTATGTTTATTTTACTTAAATATTTTTCTTCCTCTTCTTTATTAAATACTCCTGAAAAATGTTTACAATTTCCGGTTAGTTTAGTTACTAGAATACTTAAATATGCAGAAGATGTTATGAAAAATCTGATACTCCAAGATTCTGAAGATAATCCATTTTTAAAAGATAGATTATCAATATTCGAATTTATTTTTAATCTTACTACGGGTCCTTATTATCAATTCGTTTTAAGATTACAAAGATCAATGATTAAGTTCGAAACATTAGAATTCTATATTCTAAATTTTATCATACATTCTGAAAAAGATTTGACTGATCATTTTAACGATTTCAAAACTATTATAAATACGAGAATAGTTAAAATAACAAGTTTATTTTCAGCATCTATTTGTAATTTCAAAAACTTAGAAAATTTAAATAAAATATTTAATACAGAAGATATCGACGAAATTTCTAGTCTCTATAAAGCTGATAAAGATTTTCAACTAGACAGAATGGATTTATTTTGTAGAATGGAGATAGTTTTGAAAATTATTGTTATGTATCCACGTCTGAGATCGAGAGATAAAATAAAAGAACGTTATTTGTCAATTTTTTTTAAAGAATTAACAGTTGAAATTTTATTAAACACTGACATTGACCTAGTTTTCCGTGTTTTTAAAGAAATTTTTAAACACTACTGTGCTTTTCCTACTTATCCATTCAGCCGTGTTTCTAAAGATTGTAATCCTATGTCAGATTATGATTTTATAATTGATAATTTAATAAAAATTAAAAATGAATCCCGTGGCGATCATAGAATAAAAACAATTTTAAGATATATTATTATTTTTCACCAAAACAGGGAAGTGATGAATAAGTGTAAGCACAGCAGATACTATTCAGATTATGTTGGAGAACTATTTTCAGATTTGAGTTCACAAGAATCCATAAGATTTATCTTTTTCCAAGATGAATTTCTATGTCTTACAAATAGTAGATATATGGATTGCGATGGTTATTTTATTTGGCGTCGCGATAAATTTATTGATAGTTTTAGCCCTCTTAGCCCTAGAAAAGAAAATATAGATGAGATATATTTAATAAATTCAGAAGAACTAGAAACAATTTCTGGTATTTTACAAATATTAATTAGAAGAGATGTTAACCAAGATATTATAACATTTGTTGAGCGAACTTTTATTTCATTGATGCCAATTTTTGAAGAAAGTTCAAAGCGATTGAGGTCGAATTCTGAATTTGAAAAAGCTTTTTCAATTGAAAAGATGGCGTTAGATGTTTTATTAGCATGTTTTTCAGTAGGTGTAGATACAACTGAATATAGCCGTTTTCCAGAAAAATCTACAATCGTTCGATTGGGAGGTTTTGATAGTGATCTTGCAGCTCTATGGAATAGTTATGGTTATGGTTCAATAAAATCAAAAGAAGCAGAAAAATTTTTAGATTATCTCTTAAGTATCAAAGATTCAAAAATTTATGAAATTATTGTTAAAAATTCCGCAATGCTTTTTAAAATACTTTATGAACATCCTTTTGTAAATAAACTTGGTACTGTTTCTAGTCCCTCATATACAAACTCTATTATCATAGAAAATCTTTTTGAAAATTGCGAAATAGAAGTTTTTTTTCAACTTATGATGCCTATAATCTATTTTAAAGGAAATTATGATAGTCCCTACATTCGTGAATTACCACACGTTAGAGAAATTTTATTCAAAATGCTTTTAAATTTTTCTCTTAGAAGTTCTTCTGAAAAAGATACAATATCTGCTCTAATTGAAAATCTTGTTATAGTGTTAGAAAAAGACTTAAATGACTTAAAAGAATTGCGAAAATCTTCTCAGAAGATTGAAAGAGGATTGATTGAGACTAAATTTCATAACTATTCACTTAATTTTTTATATTTATTGAATTTAACAGCAAAAACTGAATTTGTTAACAAAAAATGTTTTGGTAGAATTGCTGAAGTTTTTGTAAATGTTTTTGATGGTCTCGTACATCTCGAAGACGGAATTCTGAAAGAAGGTCATCCGGATTATTATCTTGCAAATACAATTAAAGAATTATTTAAAATTGAAATTCTCGTTGTCATGTCTTTGTGTACTAATAATAAGTTTTCTTACTCTCGTTTTATTCTATGTTATATAAAAGAATTTTTATACCGTATTGTACAAACTGTCTCTATAGAAGACTTCAATATTTTTTTAAAAGTTATGCTAAATTGGAATAAAGATCTTGACAGAAGTGATCCGGACTTTTTTGTTCCTTGTGAATTATTATTAGATTTCATAAATTACTTTTGTAATAGTTCAAGGTTCAAAGAAAACGTATTATTAATAATTCGACACATAATTGAACTTCCAGAAGATCATATCGATGTTTTTAGAATTTATCTGTCTCATAGTTCAAAATGTGCCATAGATATTGTATGTAATTTATTGATTAAATTTGATGGAGATGTTAGTTTATCATATAAGTTATTAATATTGCTTATGAATTATAATCGTTCAGAAAGTCTTAAGAAATTGGCAGTGGATACTATATTAGGATTTTCCAGCGATCGTCGCGATTTGTTTAAAAATCTTTTATTAGAGTACTGTGATAGTTCAGCTTATTTAATTAACAAAGATCATCTTGGTTTTTTTAAAATTTTTCTTACAGAATCTTGGAATAATTTGGGTTATTTGATTAGTTTTATTGAAAATATTTATAAACCTAATTCAGAAATTTTGAAAAATAAAACTTATCAACCAGAATTACTTAGCAGATATATTCAACAAATAAAAACATTTGAGTCTGACTTTGCGTGTGCATGGTATCTAATTTATATCAAATTAAAAAAATTAGGAATAATACTTAACATTGAAGGTATTGCTGTTGAGCATATAATTTTACGGGATAGCGGAGAATTAAAAAGCTTGAATAATCCATATCTCATTAATTTATTTAATATGTTTTTTTTAAAATCTGAATTACACGTCGAATTTAATTCTTTACTTTTTTATATTTACGATAATCATCGTGCAGAATATGAAACAATTACATCTTTATTTATTAGTGAATTTTTTAGCACTGAAAGAAATAGAGATTTATATTTAATTAATTTTCTTAAAACTTGTTATCCAATCGTTAGTTGTTTGCTTTTAACCGAAATCATAAAGAAAGAAAAATTTTTTGATTTTTTCAGTACTGGTCCTGTTGATGATTATGAACATTTTAAAATTATTTTGGATAACATTGCAAAATATGATGGAAAAGACCCAGATCATGCATTAGTAGTAAACGGCAAAGTAATCGGATTAGAAATCGATCAATATTCGAAGTTACTACTTGAAATCATTGAAATTCCTGAAATACAACAACGACAGGAAGAAATCTTTATTCATACAACTTACGAAATTTTGGAATTTTACGAAATTGATCCTGAATTAGAAATTAGATTTGCAAAAGCAATAGCTAAATTTAGTGATGATAATTTTATGAAAGTTTTTGAAAGAATTTCTAAACTTTTAAAGTCTCCAGATTATTGTTTACAGAATTATTATTTACAGCTTGCGACTGAGATTGAAAAAAATCTAACTTCCAAAGATAATTCTAAAGGAGAATTATTAACTTCTAAACTTTTAGAAATAAGAAGAATTGAAGAAGCAAGAAAATTAGAAGAGACACGATTGGCTGAAGAAGCAAGAAAAGCAGAAGAAGCACGATTGGCTGAAGAAGCAAGAAAATTAGAAGAGACACGATTGGCTGAATTAGCAAGACAACAAGCAGAAGCAAGAAAAGCAGAAGAAGCGAGAAAAGCAGAAGAAGCACGATTAGCTGAAGAAGCAAGAAAATTAGAAGAGATACGATTGGCTGAATTAGCAAGACAACAAGCAGAAGCAAGAAAAGCAGAAGAAGCAAGAAAAGCGGAAGAAATGAGAAAAACAGAAGAGACACGATTGGCTGAAGAAGCAAGACAAGCAGAAGAAGCAAGAAAAGCAGAAGAGACACGATTGGCTGAAGAAGCAAGACAAGCAGAAGAAATGAGAAAAAC
>JAISCN010000047.1 GCA_031265515.1 Clostridiales bacterium
TCTAAAATAGTTCTTTTATCTATCTCTTCTATATTTTCTGCTTTATCAATTTTTGTAGATGATTCTATGATTTCTATTTTAAACAAATCATCATCGCTAAAATTTAAAACACTTTTTAAGAAACTTCTTAAAATATTTCCATTTCTGTTGTCACCAAAAATTCTTTTAAAGACTAGAACGTTTCTGGGGTAAATCTTTTTTTCTTTGTCAATCACTTACTAACCTCTGGATTTATTTCACCTCAAATTACAAAATAATTATAAAACAATTTTTGACAATATATTTTTGTTGTATATAAAATATTGCGTTTATCGAGTTACTGGTTTTTGTATGTTTGAAAACATATCTATTCGTTTAAAATAGTAACCAAAATTCTTTGTTTTTAATTACTTATGTTTAAAATCCTGTGGATTTTTTAAGTTGATTTTTTTGTTTTATCCAATTTAAATAGCTGATTATTATAATTCCATTTATAATTAATTTTTACAATATAATTTTATATTTTATCATTGTATAGTTTTGATATAAAAAATCTTGGTCGTTTAGAAGATTTATTTATCGTTTATGATATTGATATGTATTAAACTCGTGTTAACAATGATTTCGTAGATTCAAAGAAAATTGGCATAGATTAAAATTCTTTAAATTACATCTATTTTTAGAATTGCTTATGTTAATAAAAGATTGTTTATCCATGTAAAATATTTGACTGTATAATCAATTTGTTAATATTTAAAATTCTAGGAGATATTTTTTGTCAGATATTAAAAGCGTTATAGACGTAGATTTAGTAGACGAAATTAAAAAATCTTATATAAATTACGCAATGAGCGTAATAGCAGCGCGAGCATTACCAGATGTTCGTGATGGACTCAAACCAGTTCACAGAAGAATATTGTACGCCATGGAAGGTTTAAATTTATATCCTAATAAAGCATATAAAAAATCTGCTCGTATCGTCGGCGATACAATGGGAAAGTATCATCCTCATGGTGACTCGTCAATATACGAAGCAATGGTAAGAATGGCACAAATTTTTTCTATGCGTTACACATTAGTTGATGGACATGGAAATTTTGGTTCTATAGATGGTGATAGTGCAGCTGCACCAAGATATACTGAAGCACGCTTAAGTTATGTTGGACATCATATGTTAGATTGTATAGACAAAAATACTGTCGATTTTATTTTTAATTACGATGGCGAATTTAAAGAACCGATTGTGTTGCCATCTATATTTCCAAATTTACTTGCGAATGGTTCTTCAGGTATAGCAGTAGGAATGGCGACTAACATACCACCACACAATATTTGTGAATTAATAGATGCTATTTTTTTGATTTTAGATTCTAGAGAAAATAAAACAGATTTAGATTTAAATGATTTTTTAAAAATTTTAAATGGACCTGATTTTCCAACCGGAGCAAATATTTTAGGCAGAGATGGAATAAAACAAGCTTATGAAAAGGGTCGCGGGAAAATAATAATTCGTTCTACATGCGAAGTTAAAAATAATGATAATCGTGAAACGATAGTTATAACTGAATTGCCGTATCAAGTTAACAAATCTCGTCTAGTAGAAAAAATTGCTGAATTAGTTAAAGATAAAAAAATAGATGGAATAAGTGATTTAAGAGACGAAAGTGATAGAAGAGGAATAAAAATTGTTATAGATATAAAAAGGGATTTTAGAGCAGAAATTATTTTAAATAATTTATATAAACTTACACAATTACAAGAGACTTATGGAATTATAATGCTTGTTTTAGTTAATGGAGAACCGAAAGTTTTAAATTTAAAACAGATTCTGGATTGCATAGTTAATCATCAGATTGATATTGTAACTCGTAGAACTAAATTTGATTTGAATAAAGCGCTTGAGCGAAAAAATATTTTAGACGGTTATTTAATTGCTATAGAAAATATAGATAAAATTCTAAAAATTATTAAAGAGTCTCAAAATATAGATGCTTTAAAAAATGTTTTGATAGAAAAATTTAAATTTAATAAAAATCAAGTCGAAGCAGTAATTGACATGAGATTTAAAAGTCTTACTAATTTAGAAAAAGATAAAATTTTTAAAGAAAGCGAAAAAAATAATCTAATGGTAAATGATTTAAGTGATTTACTATCTGATAATAAAAAATTGTTTGACTTAATTAAAGAAGAATTAAATTTAATTAAAGAAAAATATGGTGACGAACGAAGAACAAAAATTCTAGACTACGATGGAGAAATTAATCTCGAAGATATTATTTTAAACAAACAGAACGTAATAATGCTTACTAAGCTTGATTATATAAAGAGAATATCTATAGATAATTATAAAAATCAAAACCGTGGAGGACGCGGAGTAAAAGCAGCTATCACGCGTGAAGAAGATGTTATTAAAAATATTTTCGTAGCAGAAAGTCTCGATAATATTTTTTATTTTACAAACCATGGTCGTGTTATTAAAAGCAAAGTTTATATAATTCCCGAACAGAGTCGCAGTGCAAAAGGAATACCAGTTATAAATTTATTAAATCTAAATTCTAACGAAAAGATTGCTACTACATTGTCTATTAAAAGATACAGCGATAATGAATTTTTTATCTTTATCACAAAAAAAGGAAAAATAAAAAAAATTAAGCAAATAGAATTTAAAAATTTAAAAAATAATGCTATACGCGCGATAAATATTGGACAGGATGATGAATTAATAAATGTTTTAGAATGCGATGATAGCAAAAAAGTTTTCGTGGCTACTAAAAATGGTTTTGGGATAACTTTCTTAATTTCAAGTATAAAATCATTAGGACGAGCTGCTAGCGGTGTCAGAGCCATTAAACTTTCAGATGCTGATTTTGTAATAGGAACAGGAATAGTGCAAGAAAATACTCAAGCGCTTTTGGTTTCTAAAAATGGTTTTGGAAAATGTGTCGCGAATGAGGAATTTGTAATTCAAAGAAGAGGAGGAAAGGGAAGAATTTATTATAGAGTTAAAGAAAAAAAACGTGAGCTAGTTGGCGTTGAGTTTGTAAATAAAAATGACGAAGTTTTAATAATAAATTCTTTAGACTCTGTAATCAGAATAAAAGTTTCGGATATAAGAATTTTGAGTAGATATGCTGCAGGAAGTAAATTGATAAAACTTCGCGATAATTCAACTGTAACTGGAACTGCTAAAATCTCCTCTGAAATTTCTATTTCACAAAACGATTAAAAATCTAAAAACTAAATAATATACAAAAGACTTAAAATAGATTTTATGCTTTGAGCAATTCTATTTAAAGTGATTTATTTCTTTCGAAGACAGAGTAATGGATTGTGAAATTTATAATAAAATTAATCTATTTTATATCAGTATTAAATCCAGTAATTTCTAAAATTTTTATAATTTTTATCTTACAAAACGATTAAAAATTAAACATTAAAAAATTTAAAATAGATTTTGCAAGACAGTGATTTTAGTAATTAGTTTAGTTTTTATAATTTAAAAATAAAAAAATAAATACACCAAATAATATTACCTGTATTCTTGTAAAAGTTGAGGTCTATGTTTTTGTGCTTGAATATTAGCTGTTATCTTAACTATCAGTGCAACGATAGCAATTAAACCAAAAACTGCAGTAAGTGTACCAGTAAAAGCTGTTAATGTTTTAAGAAGTTCGCCGGTAATTCCTTCAATAGCTTTACCAGCTAAAATACCAACAGACACTCCAGTAAGCGCTGTCATAGCAAGACAAGTAAATAAAATTCCCTTGGCTATATCTGCTCTATCTTCATATAATTTCCAATTTTCATAATCTAAACCTGGTAATGGTTCTGATTTTGGTATTAATAATTCTGCTGATAGTGTTAGGGGTTCTGATACATCTACATCTGATGATGGAGATATTGGTTCTGGAGGATCATGTACAATCGGCGGGCTTGGTTGTGATGATGCTGGTAAATTCGGCAGTGTTGCTTGTGGAGGGGGGGAAGGTTCTGGCATTGGTTCTGCTAATCGGGCTAGTTCTGCTACTCGGGCTAATTCTATCGCTCGAGTTAATTGCGCTGATAGATTCGGTTCTGCTGCTAGAGTCGGTTCTGCTGATCGAGCTAGTTCTGCTACTCGATTTAATTGCGATGCTAAATTCAGTGCTGCTAGGTTTGGTTCTGATGCTAGGATTTGTTCTACTTCTCGAGCTAGTTCTGCTGCTCGATTTAGTTGCTCTCTTAAAGTCGGTTCTGCCGCCAGGCTTTCTGTTGCTAACATTAGTCGTGCCGATAGAGTTGATTCTGCTGTTAGAGTCGGTTCTGCTACTAGAATTAGTTCTGCTGCCTGAATTAGTTGTGCTGCTCGAGTTAATTGCGTTGCTAGAGTTGGTTTTTCTGCAATAGCTGTTTCTGCTGATTGAATTACTTGCACTGCTAGAGCCAGTTGTTCTGCTAGAGTTTCTTTTTCTAGAGATAGTCCTTCTGCTGGATATGGTAGAGCTGTTTCTGCTGATTGAATTACTTGCACTGCTAGAGCCAGTTGTTCTGCTAGAGCTGTTTCTTTTTCCGGAGTTGGTTCTGATTCTAAAGTTAATTTTGCTTCTTGAATTGCTTGCGCTGCTTGAGCTAGTTGTTCTGCTAAAGGTCTTGCTTCTGGAGGTATTTCTTCTGTTGGATTTGTTAGAAATGTTCTTACTTTTTGAATTACTTGCATTACTCGATCTAGTTGTTTTGTTAGATTTGTTTCTTCTGCTGTAGTTGGTTGTGCCGCTAGAGTTAGTTGAGCTGCTAGAGCTAATTGCAAAGATCTTTCTGATGCTGTTGCTATTTCTATTGAAGCTGGCCGGGCGGTCTCTCTCAAGGGGTGAGGGGAACCCGGAGCTAGTTCGCGTCGTTGTGCTGATCGTGGTAGTAATTGTTGATCTAATGGCGTAAATTGACAATGCAAAAATTCTCCTTGTCGCATAGCATCTACTTCTATATCTACAACAATCTCCAAGAGAGGGGAATCTGGAGGAGAACCTTCCGCTGCTCGATTATCAAATATAAGACGTGTAACTACGGATTGTCCCGCACTTTCATTTGCAGAACTTCTCATATGTTGGATTTCAAGATCAAGTGGTAACATCTTAACACCTAAATCTATGCATATTTGCGGCGGTTTAGAAGATTTAGTGTGTCCTAAGCCTAAAGTTGTATCATTTCCAAGTTGAAGATTTTCAGCTCCAATAGGATTTCGACCTTCAAGATTATTGTCTCTGTCTAATTGAGTTCTTGCTTGATCAGCATCACGCATTTGTATATTTTTATCATCACCTACGATATATCTTGGTCTTTCAGCAAGATTATACATAATCATAACTTTTTGCAAATCAACTAGTTCAATATTGTTAGGATCACATTCAATAACTTTTTGACTTACATTTTGAAAAATTGAATTTACTAAATTAATCAAACTATGTTTAAGTTCTGGTGTTTCGATTCCTTCTCCGTTACTTCCGCCTGTTCCCCATATTCTGTCTCTAAAATAAATTGCTGCCTGCTTTTGTTCTGCAGTAATGCCAAATTTTGTACAAAAATCTTCATCAAATCGTGAAACAGATTTCATAAAATCAAGTAAATTTTGTGTATCTAAACTACCATGGGCGAAAATGACATTTTTTTCTTGATCATAGTGATATATGACTAAGCTTCCATCTGCAATCCCTTTAAGTACTAACATTGCGGCTGAAAATTTTGAATCATGTTCTCTAGGATTAGAATCAGGGTCGCTAAATTTAAGTAATTTCGCAACTTCTAGCATTTCATGATTACCCACAATTCTGACCAATTTTGCTTTCAATGGATGTTCTGGTTCTAAATTCAGTTCTTGTACTCTTTTATTGAAAATAGCAAATGATACAAAAGTTTCTTCTGAATACGCACCTTCGTGCAGAAAGTCCCCCATATAAACAAGTTTTTGATTAAATTCTTCTCTCGGTTGCAAATTTAATGATGCTGTAATATCATATATACTCGTGCTATTTGCCAATGCTTCGTCGAAAGAATTGTAAACTTCTAATGTTTTATTATTAACAAAAATGACGGCTGGATAACCTACTGTAGCTGCTCCACTTTCAAGTAAAGGTCTTACTGCTGCAAAAAAATTACCGTGAACATCCCCGACAACCGAGAACCTTCCTTCATTGTGTTCTAATTTTGTTTGTAATTCCACTGAATGTGAATAAGCTTCACACTGTTGAAATAAATTTAAAGTTTCATTTACAAAATGTTCACCAAAAACATATTCTTCCTCAAAATTCAATAACTCTATTGATCCGCCTTCTACCAAACATCCCCCATTGAATTCTCGTATCAAACCTCTCTGTGAAAGTTCTGAAATAGACTTAATAAAATTTTGGTCACGCGCTGCTTTTATTTTATAATTTGCATAGTCTATTGTATAATGCGTTACTTCTCCAAGCTTTACACGATAAAAATTTTTTCGAGCATTTTTTATTCGTTCGTTGTTTCTTTTTATAATTTCTTCAACCGTTTCATAATATGTTCTCAAATCATTCCAATAATGTTCACTCATATTTTCGAATTCCGTTTCCTTTATTCACATTTTTTAAAATAATTTATCTCGTATTTATCAAAACAGCATGATCGAAAAAATATAAAATATTCATTAAAATACTGCCGAAGATTATCAAATTCAAATAATATTATTGGATTTTCATATTTTATCATATAAACTACAAAATGATAAAATTCGAAAAACATTAAAATTAAGCATGATTTTAAAGCAATTTTATGTTCAATTTACACACTCATTTTAAAATCGCATCTTCAAAAACTATTTTATAATCTGTCTTTAATGACAAAAATTATTGATTAAACAATATTTTTCTATTCAATATCGATAATTATTATTAATTTATACTATCAAAATTTACAAAAAAATCTATTCAAAAGTATTACCTGAAGGCCAAAATCTCCAGATAATATTTTTTTAATAATATTTTACTTTTTTGATCAAACTGTACTCGTAAATACAGAAAAATTATCTTTAAAAATATAAGAACAACGCCGTGTAAATTTACTTCTCTCATTCTAAATGCGAAAGATCACAGATCAATAATTGCGAGGATAAAAAAGTATAATGCAATCAACTCAACTAAGTGCAACGCCCAATTTTTTTGAAAAATTCTCGCTAGTTATTGATGAACCAACAGGTATTCGTATTCCAAATTTTCGATTTAGAGAACTCTTTGTTAGAAACTTTGGAAAAAATAAATTAATATTAAAGAATAATTCGAGAGGTATTCAAATAGCTGAGTTAACTGAACAAGGAAAACAGGAAGCAACGAATCTCGGAATACAAGAAGATGAATTAGAAGACTTTACTTATTTCTTTAGTAATAACATAAGCAACATACCATTAATGGGATGCGAAACAGAAGATCAAAAACAAAAATTTAAAGAAGTTTATTTTCAGATGTTTGGTATACAGAAAGAACAAACTGGACCAAAACTTGTGTCTTTAAGATCAAAAGCAGCCATATTAAAAAATATATATTTCGAATTTATTTCTTTATTAGATAAAAATGAGCAACAAAAAATTCTTGGGCTTCATTTGCAAGCGAAACAAAACCAAACTCTTTCAGATGAAGAAAGATTCAAGGAGTATATTGTTAATGGACATAATATAAAATTAGATCATAGAAGTAGAAGAATTATAGAAATTAACGGTGAACCTGTGGTGGATTCCAGCACTAAACAACTATTAGGTAACAATGGAAGTAGTGAAAGAAGAGTAGCCGTTGATCGACATAAAATACTTTTTGATGAAATTATTACTCCTTCTTTACAACAACAATATTTAATAAAAAAAGATAAAGAGTTTAATGAGTTTATCGCACTTATTGAATCATTTTTACCAGCACATCAAATGCTAGATCTTACCCAATTAAAATATGATTGGGAAATTGTTAAAGCAAATTTATTTTTAGATACACAATCGAAAGAGTTAATAGATGCAATTGTTAGAATCAAAGAACAATTAATTTCATGTTATGGATTTATTAAAAATAATTTGGAAATTACTGATACTGGTAATGAATATTTGTTTTTTCCTATTTTTTTCGGAGCAAAAAATCCTGTAGAAGCGATGAATAACGTAAAAAACGAAGTAGAATTGTCTTTTATTGAAAATTATTTCCAACAAGCGGAAGAAAGCAGATCTGTATTATCAAGACAAGTTTATAAAGTAGAATTGCAAAGTTTTTTAATAGAAAAAGAAAATAAATTTGAATTGAAAGAAGATCCGCAAAATCCCACAAATCCTGAAGACAAAACGACTGCCACTTTAGAAGTAATGAAAAAAATAAATAAATATTTTAAAAGAATGACTGCAGAAGGTTTTTTATCCAATCAAAAAGAAATAAATTTTTATTTAAAATTAGCGAAATTCTTTTTCGATAATTCTAAGTTAATAGGAGAATTGGAATCTAAGGTTTGTCTAAATTTTCTTAAAAATCTTAAGATGTTGGTACCAACACCGTCTGAAACGAGTTTATCAGAAACCTACTGCAACAATTTTTTCAAATTGAAACAAATTTTTGATAATATTTTTGAATATAATAATAGACTTTCTATAGAAGGAACATTATACAGAAGTATGGGTCTATTACCAGAACAGCAGGAAGGAGTTATAACGTCAGGTTCAATTGTTAGACCAGATATAAGAAATTCTTTATTTTTATTTAATTCAAAAGTGGTTTCTATAACGTTAGGTACCAATGTACATGACGGTATTGTGACACCTGCTACTATTAACGCAGCAGATGCTACATTTTTTCTTATTCAAACTGCTGGGAATGGCGATCAGTGTATAGCAGTTTTCCAATCAGATAGTGTCGGTTTCGCTACTGGAAGTAGAGGTAGATTAGAAGCAGATGCTAATGAGGTAAATTTACCAGATACTAAACCTGAAGATATGGCTTTTATAATAAATCTAGATACAATAAAGCTTATTGCAAATCCCCACTTCGCAGGAACTATATACTTCGATGGAAGAAAAGTAGAAACATTCATACAGTTACAAGAGATACTTAGTGCACAATGTTCCGCACCTGATATTGTATTAAGAATGAAGCTTGTAACTCGTTTCTTATCAAAAATTAAAATTGTGCGTTTTAAACAAATTTTAAGAGAACATTTAATAATAAAGCAACTAGAAAGATCAATTCCGCAGACTGATTTCTTATCTAATGAATTAATATCGGAGAAAGTACAACTGCTAACCATAATGCATCATCTCAAAAATCATACACTTGATCCTCAAACTTGTCAAAGAATTATGACGACTGAAAATATAAGTACTTTGGAATTAATAAGTATGTTAGAACGTAAGATATCTCAGATAGAACAAACTTTAAATGATAAATCTGAAGAACTAAAAGGTGTTAGATAATATGTACAAGAAATCAAAGATTTGACAAAAAAATATATTATTGGTTATTAGAGATCAAAAAAATATTAAACATGCGAGAAAATATTAAGTTTTTTTAAATAAGCAAAGTTTTATAATGTAATCTTTAATTTTTTACTTTTCAAAGAGAATAATGATAAATTTTTTAATGTATTTTTATTTGTTTTGTGACTAATATACAAAAATAATTCGAGATTTTAGAAAAATAAATAATCTTTAAATCAAAAATCTCAGAAAAACATAAATTCAAAACTATCGAATAGCTTAACGATAAGTTTTTTAAAAATATCAAAGAAACTTTTTTAAAACGTTGTTAAAATTTTTAATAATTTATTACTGTAAAATTAGATCTAATTCTTTATTGATTTTTTCTTTAATTTTATAAAATAAATTTTTGTCAAATTTTTTGTGTAAAAATAGTTTTTCAAAATCTTTGTATTTGTTAAACAAGATGATTTCAGCAAGATCGCATTTTATTTTTTTATTCTTGTAAATAAAGTTAATATTATCTATGATTTTTAAATCTGGTCTTTTATTTTTCAAATTACTTATCATTAAATTATTAATTAATAAATTTATAATCAGAGAATTTTTTTTTATTGAATAACAAAAATTAAATTTATCATTAAAATTTATTGTAATGTCGGCATTGTTTAATAGATATTTATTAAAACCAACGATTTGAATATTTAAGCCACTATCACAAAATATTTCGTGAACCTGTTTTTCATAAATATTTTTATTTTCGGTCATTAAAGTCAAATAATTTACTTTTGGATAAATATTTTCTAATGCTATTTGCGTTAGCTTGGTATTATTTCCATCTAGTAAGAATATTTCTTTTGTTTGTAAATCTAAAATATTATCTTTTAATACTCTGTGTACAAAAAACGACGATAAAAAAATGCCATCTGCAAAAATCAAATTCGAGCCTTTGAATCTTAAATTGCTTTTTAAGATTTTAATATTTTTATTTTTTTTAATAAAGTTATTTAGTTTTATTGCAGCATGATTTTTGTTATTTGTTATGATATTTATATCAAAACCATCTATTTCAAATAGTTTATTCTTTTTCTTTTTTATTAAAACTATGTTTTTGAAAAATAAAAATAATAAAAACAATCTGATGCTTTCTAGAGAATTAATTTTAAACTTAATTTTTTTTATGTCTATAAAATTAATAATTGCAAAAATTTATATCACTCGCTATATAACTATTTAAATTAATATAAACAAGTATTTTTTATTAAATTTGATTTCGTTTTAGAATTGAGCGCTCAAAGCTTAATTTTTTAATTTATATCATCATATATAATTGTTTGAAATTTAGATTAAAAATGATTATAATGACAAAATAAATTGAAAATAATGATTTTAAGGCGAATGTCGTGAAAAAGCTATTATTATAAGCGAAAGTCACACTAGAGGTTTACGATCTTCTTGAACGTTGATATTGTTTTTTCTTCGTAAAATTAAATTGTTAGTAGGAAATTTTTCGGGAGAACATTCGAAAACAACTTTAAGAAATAATCTAATGATTCTTCAAACTTTATTAATAGAAATGAATAAAGTTCGAGATAGCGCGCCTGAAGATACACACAAAACACTTAATAGTAGCAATGAGTTAGTAATTTATCAATCTAATCGTGCTAGAAAAGTTATATACGAGGTTGCACGTATTCTAAATTGCATGATAAAAGATCATACAAAAATAGATAAACTTTCGCCGGAATCTGTAAGTATTACAACTTGGAGATTATCGCTAGTATTCAATTCATTAGAGAAAAGAAAATCAGCACTATTTGAGGAAAGATATGTACTCTGGTCGTTATTTGATAAGATAGATGATATAAATGATGATATCGATTTTTATAATCAGGAAAGAAGTTCTGTACTTAGAATTCATGCAAAATTAAAAGTTTCAGAAATTATCCAATTACTTGAACAAGACTTAGAGTTGCCGCGTTTAGGATACATGACACCGGAAGAACAAAAATTCGTTGTAATGCTTTATATTAAATAAAGAAAAAACTCAAAGAGAGACTTCAAGAGTTCATGGCATTACTTATTATGAGGAATTTTCGGCATCGTCACTACAAACTATTTTATTGGTTAAAGAAATAAGTTATTGTACGAGTAATCTGGAAGAAAGAAATAAAAGAGAAAGGAATAAGTCCACAACAATTAAGAGCAATGGAACATCATTGTTCGCAGTGCTTTAAAGAACCATCTCAAAAAAATCTTCGATCTTCAATTAGCACGTGAGAGATTTTGTAAGAAATTTCGTTTGTAAACCGAAGCGCATAGGGAATATTATTTGCAAAAAGAATTAATTTAAATGTTATTTTTTTAAATTTAAAACATTTTTAAATAATTCGGTTGATGTATTTAATACTAAATCATCTGGGAATTTAATTTCTTTTAATAAATCTATTGCTAAATCCAACTCGGCGATGTCAAGAGCAAAATGAGCATCACTACTCAAAATTACGTAGCATGATTTCTTTTTGCATTCTAATAAAATTTCTTTAAGTATATCTCTAGCGCCAAATCTTAAATTGCTTTGTTTGAGTGTTGAATTATTTATTTCTATTATTGTGTCAGTTTCTTTTGCTTTATCAACAACTTTTTTAATATCAAATAAATATTGCAAATCATTAGGATGTCCTAGAATATTGACTCGTTTGTTTTCTAAAACCGATATTATCAAATCAGTATTATCGCCTTTTGATCTTATGCACGGGTGATGTAAGCTAGCTATAATTATATCAAGTTGATCTAAAATCCCGTTAGGTAAATCTAAATCTGCTGAATAATTTATAATATTCGCTTCAACACCGTATAAAACCTCTAAAATTTTATTTTCGCGTTTTATTTTTCTTGGTAATGATTTTAAATTCCCAAAGTGATGTATTTTTGTTGAACCAGATAATAGAGGCCCGTGATCTGTTATGGCAATTAGATCAAGTTTTTTTAAAAAAGCTTGATCTATACATTCTAAAATCGTACTATAAGCGTGACCGCTTGATATAGTGTGAACATGTGTATCGAGTAAGATTTTTGTCATTTAAACTCCAGTAAACTGTTTTTTAAAAAATTGTTAGTAATATTTTTGATCATAATTTTATTGATTAAATAATTTTTTATTTATAAATTAGCTTGACTTTTTGTTTGTCATGATATTTTTTAATCAGCACTTTTTTAAAAATAATCTTAAACACAAAGGATTTTGTGTCGCAAAAAAGAAATATATTTTTTTACGACGTTTTTTATGTAACATAAAATATTAAAAAAAATTAGGAGTTTTATTTTATGGATAATTCAACGATTAGTCTAGATTATAATAACATGATGTACGAAAAAAATTATAACGACGGATTTAGCGAAATAAATATTCGCGATACAAACGAAAAAGTACGCGAAGCAATTTCTAGCTTTGAAAAAAAACGCCTAGAGAAACAAATAACTTGGACTGATTTACATAATGATACTAAAATTTGTGACAGAATACTCGATCTTGTTGAAAAGTATAGATCTAGTGATTGGATGGAGAATTTTGTTGTTTTAGGTATTGGAGGATCTGCACTTGGTCCAATTGCATTGCATCATGCTATAAATTCTCCATATTATAACGAACTTTCGAGAAGCAAACGAAATAATTATCCTCGTTTTTATGTTCTCGATAATATTGATCCTGAACGTTTAGGATATTTTTTTGAAGCAGTAGATATAAATAAAACTTTATTTAACGTAATTTCAAAGTCTGGTAAAACCGTTGAAACAATGTCGCAATTTATGATAGTAAAAAAAATGTTAGAAGACAATCTTGGAAAAGAAAAAGCTCGAGAAAGAATAATTTGTACTACTGGTAAAAACGACGGAGATTTGGCGAAAATAGCAGGAGAAGAAAATTACGAAATTTTTTATATAGATGACGGAGTTGGCGGACGTTTTTCAGTTCTAAGTTGTGTAGGTTTACTTCCGGCTGGAATAACTGGAATAGATATTAGAGAATTATTAAATGGCGCAAAGTATTTTGATGGGATTTATAATTCTAATCCTGAAAAGAATTTTGCGAGTGTTTTTGCTCCTTTGTGTTATTTGGCCGAAAAGCGTGAAAAAAATATTTTAATCATGATGCCTTATGCAGATTCTCTAAAATATATATCAGGTTGGTCTTCGCAACTCTATGCTGAATCATTAGGAAAGAAAAAAGAAGTGTTAGGCAAAACAACAAATTATGGTCAAACACTAGTAGGATCACTAGGAGCAACTGATCAACATTCGCAACTTCAACTTTATAGCGACGGTCCTAACGACAAAGTGATAGTTTTTGTTGGTGTGAAAAATTATCGACATTCTATAAAAATTCCAAAAATTTTAGACAATGAGTTTAAAAATATAGATTTTCTATGCGGTATTACACATAATGAATTAATACGTGCGGAAAAACGCGCAACAGAATTTTCTTTATTAAAATCACAACGTCTAAACATGACAATTGATTTGCCTAGAGTTGACGAATTTATACTAGGTCAGTTATTTTATTCTCTCGAAATATCAGTATCTTTGATTGGAGAAATGCTAGGAATAAATGCTTTTGATCAACCCGGTGTCGAAGAATCTAAGAATTCTGTTTGCGCTATACTTGATTGCGCCGGATACGAAAACAAAAAAATAGACATAGAAAAGAGTCTTATTAAAAATAAAAAATATATAGTTTAAAAAATTAAATTTACATATTTTATTTTATTGCGAAGTTGTTTGTTGTTTTGATAGTTTTTTACATGTACAACTTCGCATATTTTGTATGTTATCTCTAGAAAATCAATATATTCTTAAGAAAATATAATTTCAAAAGCATTACTATCATTATTTTAGTAGAGTTATTATTAAAAAATCTATGAGTATCTTATATCGTTTTTTATTTTTGTTTTAAATTGTTTAGAAACTAAAATCAAAGCGTTTATTTTTTAGTTTACTTTGAGTCCATAGGTTACAATTGCTTGTCAAGGAGTGATTTTTTGGGTTTTAGCAATCACGAACTATTTATTCAAAGAGATTTGCAAATCATATTTTTTAAATTTTTTATATTGTTCTTCTTACTTATAATTTCTGCGTTTTTTTCTGCAGCGGAGACTGCTTTGACTTCTTTAAATAAAATTAGATTAAGAACTATGCTAGAAAACAAAATAAAAAAATCTGATTTAGTTTCTAAAATTTGTGAATCTCCTCAAAAGTTGCTCAGTACTGTTTTGATAGGAAATAATTTTTGTAATATATGCGCTTCATCATTAGTAACATCTGTAGCGATAGACATCTCAGGAGATAATGCTTTCGTTCTGTTGATTTGCAGCGTTATAACTACTTTTTTTATATTAATTCTTTCGGAAATAACGCCAAAACACATAGCAAGTCAACAACCGGAAAAACTAGCTCTTTCTTTGGCAAGTACTATAATTTTTTTTGAATTTGTATTCACACCAATTGTTATAATACTAAATTTTATTTCTAATAAAATTTCTTATTTATTTGGAAATAAAAAAAAATTTTCTAATAATTTATCCGTCACTGAAGAAGATTTAAAAACTATGGTAGAAGTAAGTCACGAAGAAGGAGTTCTAGAATCTGATGAGCGAGAGATGATAGATAACGTAGTGGCATTTGGAGATTCTTATGCCAAAGACGTCATGATACCAAGAACTGATATAAAAGCGATAAATATAAATTCTTCTCGTGAAATAATAGAAAAAATTTTTAACGAAGATCGTTTTTCGAGATTGCCAGTATTTCGTGAAAATATAGATGATATAATTGGAATTTTAAATGTCAAAGATTTTATATTTGATAATGATTTAGAAATCAATAAAATTCTTAGAAAACCGTATTTTACTCATGAATATAAAAGAATCAGAGAATTATTTAAGATAATGAAAGCAAAAAGAATTTCAATGACGATAGTTTTAGATGAATATGGCGGAACAACAGGTTTAATAACTCTGGAAGATTTAGTAGAAGAAATAGTTGGTGAAATTGATGATGAATATGACGATCCAGATCAAGAAATTTGTTTAATAAAAGACGGTGAATATATAGTTGACGGAAGTACAAAGATTAGTAGCGTAAACGAAAAACTAGAAATAAATCTAGAATCAAATGGATTTGAATCAATCGGCGGTTATCTAATAGAATCGATGGGATATTTTCCTAAACCATCTGAAGTTTTCGAAACTAAAAATTTAAAATTCATAATTGAAAAGGCAGATAAAAATAGAATAGAAAAAATATTGATTAAAATTAAAACTTTTTCGTCTGAAGATTAAAAAACAAAATTTGCGAGACACGCTAAAATTTATCGTGTATTAGAAATAATTGTAACTTGCTTATCAAACTAAAAATAAAAAACTTTATGAAATCTATATAATTCGAAAAAAATGTTTCGAACTGTCTTTTATTTTCTATGACAAATTTTTTTATTCAAAAACATTTTATAAATATCATTCGCGACAGCGTACACATTTTTTTATAACTTACTATCAATTAAAAATTATTGTATTGCAGTGTAGAATATCGAATAAATATAACTTACATATCCAACAATTTTATCTAAAAATTTTCTTATTTAGTTTTGCATTTTTATTGAAGATGCTTTTTCCTCTTCGAACGTTACGTCTGATTTCTGTTAATTTTCTGCTTGATTATTGTTTATTTTATCTTCAATTGATTCTGGATCTTCATCTTTATCACTATTAGAAGAAATAGAATTTTTTGACCATTGTGCATATAAAATCAAATTATCGTCTAGAACTATTTTTTCTTTGTTTTTGTATTTTTCACCAGTTCCATCTGATTTTGTGTTCCAACTTTTAAATTTATAACCCGGAAGTTTAAATTTGTTTTCCTGTAGATTAAAAGTCTGTAGTTCCACTACTTGACGTGATAATTTCTCTGCTTGCTGCCGTTCATCTTTATCTTTATCCTTAGGACAAAAATTTTGAATCTCTTCTATGCCATTTATTTTTGAATTATTTTTAACAAAAACTACTTCTCTTTTTTTGTGACTACCACCATAATTCTCTGGAATCGAATCTAAATCTCTGAAACGATCGTTAAAAGTATATATCTTATTATTTTTATCAGGAATCTTGTTAACATTTAGAATTGTTAATGCTGTACGATTTTGTGGTGGACAGCTTGATCTTAAATATAAAGATTGATAGAGCGTTTCTTTTTTATTCAAACTACTTTTATCAAGCTGAGCAAATTTAAATATTTCGTTAATTTGAAAATATTTGTTTCCGGAATCAAGAAACATATCCTCTGCAAAATGACTCCCAACAGAAGTTAAATTTTGCGGAAGATTAAAGATATCGTTCATTGCAAAACTATCTCCGTGACATTTAGCAAATGTTTTATATGCAAAATAACTTATATTGGTGCTATTTTTGATAGTACTTAATTTTTGTGGAAGATTAAAAATTTTGTTCATCGTAAAGCTATCGCCGTCACAATCTTCAAACATCATACCCGCGAAACCATCTCCAACAGAAGTTAAATTTTGCGGAAAATTAAAGACATTATTCATTGTAAAATTAAATCCGTTACAATTTGAAAACATATCGAGTGCAAAGTCATCACCAACAGATTCTAATTTTTTTGATTGCGGAAGATTAAAAATATCGTTCATATTAAAGTTACTGCCATTGCAAAAACAAAACATATCTCTTGCAAAATGACTCCCAACAGAAGTTAGATTTTGCGGAAGATTAAAGATGTTGTTCATACTAAAACTATCACCACAACAACCATCAAACATGCTGTTTGCAAAACTGTCCATAGCAGATTCTAATTTTTCTGATTGCGGAAAATTAAAAATATCGTTCATCGTAAAACTGTCGCCGCTACAACCCCAAAACATACAACACGCAAAATCATCTCCAACAGAAGTTAAATTTTGCGGAAAATTAAAGACGTTATTCATTGTAAAATTAGAACCGTCACAACCTTGGAACATACAATATGCAAATTTATCTTCAACAGATTTAACATTTTTCCAAGCTTCTTCATCAAAAGTAAATTCTTCACCCATAATTATATTTCTGCAACGAAAGAACGTTATAGACCATTCGCGACTGGGTGTGTCTTCGCCGTTTTTTCTCGTCATTTCAGGATAAATTCTAGAAATAATTTTTGTTACTTTGTCTTTCATAGGGTTGGAATTTACGTTATTAATATTGCGATTATCAATGTCACCATAATAACCAAAAGCCCTTAACCAACCATTTTCTTCTGTATTGAACGGTGTTAGAGTTATGATATATTTTTTTGTCTCTTTATAAATATGTTCTATTCCTGAATTTTCAGAATTATCTTTTTTTTTGCCTAAAAAATTTTCTTTCTGCCCATCTCCCCAATCGATATTCCAGTTATAATCATTAAAATTTCCGCCTACTTTTCCTTGTGTTGGAACATGAAAAGTTTTATTTTCTTCAGGTATCGTAACCTCAAATTTAAAAATATAAGGACCGTGATCACCAGATGAAGATGAAAATATATTTGTCAATCTCCTTTCTTAGATTACATTATTTTTTGGACCATTTTATACTTGATTTTTGTTTTGAAGAAATCAAACTTCTTAGCACATGAAATACAGAAATCTCTTTTCTACATCTTTCTTTATACCATCTTGTATTTTTACATATCTAATTTCCATTTTAGTTAGAACAATTATCATTAAAACGGCCCCGAATTTATTTCTTTTTTTATATAATTCTGTTTTATAATCTTATTTTTAGTTATCTTAATTAAAGTTTATAATCGAGAATTTTTAAATTTTTTTTTAAAATATTTTCTAACTTCAAAATTTAAATACTATTTGAACTAAGTTTTTTAGCTTGATCGCTAGTAACTAAAGTATCTATGATTTCGTCCAAATCGCCGTTTAAAATATTTTCAAGATTATATAAAGTTAAATTTACTCTGTGATCAGTAACTCGGCATTGAGGAAAATTATAGGTCCTTATTTTTTCTGATCTTTCTCCAGTTCCAACTTGTGTTCTGCGATCTCTAGCAGTTTCATCATTTTGTTTTTCTAGTTCTAAGTCATAAATTCTTGCTCTTAAAATTTTTAACGCTTTATCTTTATTTTTAAGCTGTGATTTTTCATCTTGACAAGATACAACAATTCCACTAGGCAAATGTGTAATTCTTACTGCTGAATCCGTTGTATTTACGCTTTGTCCGCCATTTCCCGAAGATCTAAAAACATCTATTCTTAAATCATTTTGATTAATTTTAACATCCAATTCTTCAGCTTCAGGCAATATCGCCACTGTCGCAGTAGAAGTGTGAATTCTGCCATTAGACTCAGTCTCTGGAACACGTTGAACCCTATGGACACCACTTTCAAATTTTAATTTTGAATAGACACCTTGACCATGTATCATAAAAATTATTTCTTTAATTCCGCCAATATAACCTTCGTTTAAATTAAAAATTTCTATGCGCCATTTTTTAGATTCAGAATAACGACTATACATTTTAAACAAATCGCTGACAAATAGACTAGCTTCTAGTCCTCCAGTACCTGCTCTAATTTCAACTATTATGTTTTTTTCATCATTTATGTCTTTAGGCAACAATAAAGTCTTTAATTCATATTCTAAATTTTCTATCATGTCTTGATTATTTTTTAGTTCTTCTTTTGCAAGTTGTCTGAAGTCTTCGTCATTATTATTTTCTAAAATATCTTTAGCATCTAAAATATTTTTTTTAACATTTTTATACTCGTTATATTTAAGAATTATTGATTCCAAGTAATTTTTCTCTTTATTTATTTTCTTCCATAAATTCAAATCCAAAGATATCAAATCACTGTCAGCGATTTTTTTTGTCAAATCATCATACTTTTTTTCTAATTCAATAAGTTTTTTAAACATAAATAAACTTCTAACATAAATAACTTTATTTTTGTTTTTATTATTATCGCAGCATTTGTCATACACAAAATAAACAAATGCGCTAAAAAATAAGACAAAAGATTATAAATAATAATTTAAATAACAAAAAAATCTAAACTTCCGTAGCAGTTCCTTCTACAGGACCATTGTTTTGTTCAGTATTACTATCTGTTTGTTCAGTATTACTATCTGATTGATTATTACTTTTATATAATTTAGAAGATATTTCGTAAAAAATACTAGTCAAGCTTTCAGTTGCCTGTTTTAAATTATTAGCATCATCGTCAGTCATTTTATCTGCATCTAAATTTTCATTGAGTGATTTTAGTTTATCTAATTCTTCTTGAATTCTATTTTTATCCTGTTCTTCTAATTTATCTGCTAGATCTTCTTTAAGCATTTTTTCAGTTTGAAATATCATGGATTCGGCTTCGTTCTTAGTATCTATTTTTTCTTTACGCTTTTTATCTTCTTCAGCGTATTGTTCAGCTTCCTTAACAGCTTTATCAATATCTGTATCTGATAAATTAGTATTTGCTGTAATAGTAATGCTTTGTTCTTTACCAGTACCTAAATCTTTTGCAGAAACATGAACTATACCGTTTGCATCAATGTTAAACGCTACTTCTATTTGAGGAACACCTCGTGGCGCAGGTGGAATTCCATCAAGTCTAAACTGTCCTAAAGTTTTATTATCGCGTACTAACGGACGCTCGCCTTGAACTATATGAACATCAACAGCAGTTTGACTATCTGCTGCAGTAGAAAATACCTGTTTTTTATTAGTTGGAATAGTTGTGTTTCTTTCTATAAGTTTTGTTGCCACTCCACCCATCGTTTCGATACTTAATGATAGCGGTGTAACGTCTAATAATAGTATATCTCCTGAACCTTGTTCGCCAGAAAGTTTTCCACCTTGAATAGCTGCTCCAACTGCGACGCATTCATCCGGATTTATACCCTTAAAAGGTTCTTTATTGGTTATTTTTTTAACGGCATTTTGAACTGCCGGAATTCTAGTAGAACCACCAACAAGTATTACTTTATCTATTTCATTTGCAGTTATTTTTGCGTCTTTCATAGCAGAATTTACGGGTCCTGTCGTAGCTTCTACTAAATCATTTGTTAATTCATCAAATTTTGATCTTGTTAAATTTATATCAAAATGTTTGGGTCCATCGTTTGTAGCCGTTATAAAAGGTAAATTAATATTAGCTGTTATAGAACTGGATAGCTCTTTTTTTGCTTTTTCAGCGGCTTCTTTTAATCGTTGCATAGCCATTTTGTCTTTAGACAAATCGATATTTTCGTTCTTTTTAAATTCTTGTAGTAAATACTTAACAATTCTATCATCAAAATCATCTCCACCCAGATGATTATTTCCGCTTGTTGCTAAAACTTCTATTACTCCGTCGCCAATATCTATTATAGAAACATCAAATGTTCCACCGCCTAAATCATAAACCATGATCTTTTGTTCTTTCTCGTTATCTAATCCATACGCCAATGCAGCAGCTGTTGGCTCATTTATGATTCTTTTAACATCTAATCCTGCAATTTTACCAGCATCTTTAGTTGCTTGTCTTTGACTATCAGTGAAATAAGCTGGAACAGTAATAACAGCCTCAGTTACTTTTTGTCCCAAATAATCTTCCGCGGAAGCTTTTAATTTTTGCAGTACCATAGCAGAGATTTCTTGCGGTGAAAAATTTTTACCGCCTATATTTACTTTGAAATTTTTTCCCATCTCACGTTTAATAGAACTGACAGTATTATCAGGATTTGAAACTTGTTGTCTTCTAGCTGGTTCCCCAATTAAGCGTTCGCCTGATTTATTAAATGCAACCACCGAAGGTGTAGTTCTATTTCCCTCAGCATTAGATATAACTACTGGTTGTCCTCCTTCCATTACAGAAACACAGGAATTAGTTGTACCTAAATCAATTCCAATTATTTTTGACACAAAAATACCCCCATCTAATAAAAAATAATAAAAATAAAACAATAAATTAATTTATATAATTTGTGTTTTTTAATTTGCTACCCTGACTTTCGCATATCTTATTACTTTATTTTTATATAAATAACCTTTTTGTAATATATCAACTATTTTATTTTCACCATGTAAATCGTCTTCGACATGTGCAATTGACTCGTGATATTTCGAGTCAAAATCATCTCCTGAATTTACTTTGATCAATTCTACTCCTAATTCATCGAGAACATTTGCTATTTGTTTATACAAAAGTTCTATGCCTTTGTTATCTATATTTTCTATTGCACGCTCGAAATTATCTATTACGGGCAAAAATCTAAAAACAATTTCTCTAATCGCATTATCAAATAAATCCAATTTTTCTTGTCTGCTGCGCTTTCTAAAATTATCAAAGTCCGCCGCCAATATTTGATAAGAATTTTTAATAACTTCTAATTTTTCTTCAGTTGTTTTTAATCTTTCGCAAGTGTTATTTAACTCATCCTCTAATTTTCTTAATCCTGTGCATCTAGAGCCCGTTTTTTTTCTTTTATTATCTGTCATTTTTTCGAATATAGATTTCTTTTTTATTTCTTTTTCTTCTTTCTCTTTTTTATTATTCTTTGAATTATTTTCTTCTATGTTTTCTTTATTATCATTATCATCATCATTGATATTAATTTTGTCTTCGCTCAAAAAAACATTTCCCTCCCTTAATACAAAAATATCTCCATATTTTAGAACATATTTATTTTTCTTTCAACCATTAAAAAATAAAATTAAAAATTTATCTCGTATACTATTTCTTTAAATTATTTTTATATTTTTTTTATTTATCTAATATTTTTATATCTGCTGACAATTTATTAAGATCTCTTACGATATTTTCATGACCACGTTTTATAAAATCTTTTTCATCGTTAATAACGCATTCACCTTTTATAAAAAGAGAAACGAGAACCAGTCCTACCCCTCCTCTCAAATCATGTGTAATTAAATTATTTGAAGATTTAAGATTTTTAACACCATTTATTATAAATTTTTTTTTATCTTCAGAAATTTTTATATCAGCATTAATTTTTTTTAACTCAAAAATATTTTTATATCTTTCATTAAAAATTTTTTCTTTAATAATGCTTTTGCCATTAGCAACACTAAGTAAACTTAAAAATTGTGATTGTAAATCAGTTGGAAAACCAGGATAAACATCTGTTTCTAAATAATCAATTGGTTTTATATTTTCAGGAGCCTGCAAAAAAACTTTATTTTTGTGAATTTTAACCATGCAGCCAATTTTTAAAAAATAATTAAGTGGCAAATGAGCAGGAGTAATATTATTTATCAATATATCTCCTTTAGTTATAGCACTAGCGACCAAATAGCTACTTGCGATAATTCTATCTGGCATTATTTTATACTCAAAATTTTTGCTAAGATTTTTCACACCAAAAATATATATCTCGTTTGTCCCGGCACCGTAAACTTTTGCTCCCATTTTAACTAAAAAGTTTTGTAAATCTATTATTTCTGGTTCTCGTGCGGCATTTATGATCTTTGTCATTCCATTTGCAAGACAAGCAGCAAGAATTATGTTTTGAGTAGCTCCAACGCTTGCAAATTTTAAATTTATTACACAACCCTTTAACTTATCGCAAACACAAATTATTTTATTTTCTATAAATTTTATATTTGCACCCATTTTTATAAGAGCATCTATATGCAAATCAATTGGTCTATCGCCTAATTTACAACCGCCAGGTTTAGTTATGATTACTTTTTTATTTCTAGATAATAAACTACCCATAAAAACAATAGAACTTCTCATCTCGCATGCTAAATTTTCTGGTATATTACTCGAATCTAAATTACGTGAATTTATAATTAAAATGTTTTTCTCTCGTATTATTTTGCAACCAAGCAATTCTAAAATTTTAAGTGTATTATCAACATCAGAAATTTCAGGACAATTTTTTAAAGTTATTTCACCATAATTTAAAATACACGCAGCTAAAATAGGCAAAACAGAATTTTTTGCACCTTGAATTTTTATCTCACCGCATATTTTTTTTCCACCTTTAATAAAATATTTAGTCATAATATAATGCGCTCCGCCTTAATCAAAAAAATAAATAAAAATCTCAAAGCGTTTGCTTCGAGATCTTTTGTGTATTTTTATATTATGTTGACAATATTTAAGCGTGAATTTAACTTGATTTAAGTTTTGTTTTGCAACGACTAAGTAGAAAAAATAAAAATAAATGTTATTAAAAACAGAAAATTTTTTTATTAAGTTAAAAAAATAAAACTTGTTTTAAATATTTTTTATTAAAAAGCAATAAAAAAGCACTAATAAATTAATTAGTTTTTTTGTTTTTAAACGCTGTTCGCGATAAAAATATTTATAGGTGATTTTTATTTTTAAAAAATTTTTTAACGAAATAAGCAAAACAAGAAAAAATATATCCGAAAAAATTAATAATTTGATAAAAAAATTTAAAAAAATTGATGACAGTTTTTTTGATGAACTAGAAGAAATTTTAATTGCTTCAGACGTTGGATTTAAAGCATCAAACGAACTCAAAACTTTAGTAAAAGAAGATATTAAAAAAAACAAAGTAAATGATTCTTCAAATATTAAAAAAATTTTAATTAAAAAAATTATAGATATTCTAGGTACTAAAAATTCAGAATTAAAAATTAAATTACCAAAGGTTATTTTAATTATTGGCGTAAATGGGTCTGGAAAAACTACTTCAGTTGCCAAAATTGGAAATTTTTTTAAATTGCAAAACAAAAGTGTTTTATTAGCAGCCGCAGATACTTTTAGAGCTGCTGCTATAGATCAACTTGAAATTTGGTCGAAAAAAATTAAGATAAATATTATTAAACACAAAGAAAGATCTGATCCAGGAGCTGTTGTTTATGATGCGATAAAATCAGCAAAGTCCAAAAATATTGACATTTTGATTTGCGATACTGCCGGCCGTTTACATAACAAAAAAAATCTAACAAACGAATTAGCTAAAATTTTTAAGATAATAAGACTTGAATACGACGAAGATCAAATAGAAGTTTTGATATCTATAGATGCAACTATGGGTCAAAATGTGTTGCAACAAGTTAGATTATTTAACGAGATTTTAAAAATAGACGGAATAATACTAAATAAATTAGATGGTACATCAAAAGGCGGCGTAGTCATAGCTTTAGGATCAGAATTTAAAATTCCAATTAAATTCGTTGGAATCGGAGAAAAGATAAGTGATATAAGAATATTTGATGCACAAAGCTTTTCAGAATCGTTATTATCATAGTTATCATAATAATATTAGTTTGATGTGCTAAAAAATTAGATACGGCAAAAAAATATTTATAAAATTTTACCGTTTTTTAAAAAATTATTTAGCACGAATAATATTTATATTATGAATTAAGCTAAGCAGTTTTTATCAAAACTAAAAGTCAAGTCGAAAATTTAAGAAGCCAAAAAATACTAAGTTTTAGAATTCGATAATGCACGTATTAATCTAAAAGACATCTAGTTATAAATAACAAGTATGTCGTAAATCAAAAAAAGTTATATTTAACGGTAATTATATTTTAACATTTGAATAAAAGAAACATATGCTTTTGAAAAACTTTTAAAAAAATATCTCACATAAATGTCAAAGCTCATGCTGCAGATGTTCAAAAGTCTTGCGATATAATCAAGTTTCGTAAACATATAATCAGAAGGATTTGCGTTTATATAGTTAGCTTTTGAAATATTATTTCACTAAATTTGCTCGAAAAATATATTGTTATCTAAAAAGTTCAGTATGATCATGAGATCAAGTACTCTGATTTTTTGTCTTTGTATAAAGAGTTGCATACATAATAATTTCACGATACCTATAAGCTTACACCAACTTTTTTTAGACAAATAAATAAAACACCCAAACATCACGAAATATTTTTTTATAGTTTTCACATAGATTAACTCGATTGATTATATTAACAGAAAACCACCAAGGCGCCAATCAGATTCGAACTGATGAATAAAGGTTTTGCAGACCTCTGCCTTACCACTTGGCTATGGCGCCAGTATATTTCTAAAAACATAATAGATTAAATCAAAAATATATAAATAAAATAAAAAACTAATTTATAAATTATACGTAAAACCCACTAAGAAGTGACTCGTAGGAGAATCGAACTCCTGCCTCAGCCGTGAAAGGGCCGTGTCTTAACCTCTTGACTAACGAGCCAAACTCCTCGAGTAGGACTCGAACCTACAACCCTTCGGTTAACAGCCGAATGCTCTACCATTGAGCTATCGAGGATTAAAAAAAATAATAATAATTTTATTTTAGATATAACTAACGTTTTGTCAAGAAAATTAACAAAACGTTGTATGCATACTAAAAAAATAAATATGATAAAAAAATATTAAAAATAAAAACATCTCAGAGATATTTAAAATATTTCTTATTTTTAGTTTTTGTTTTTTCTCATGTAAATAATCAACACTGAAATATCAGAATGAGACACTCCATTTATTCTCAAAGCTTGGCCTATATTTTCTGGTCTTATTTTATTTAATTTTTGTGCTGCTTCGATGCGCAAACCGTATATTTTTAAATAATCTAGATCGATGGGTATTTTTTTGTCTTCTAAATTTTTAATTTTATCTATCTGTTCTAATTGTTTTTTAATATATCCTTCGTATTTTATATTTATATTTATTTGGTCGTCAACAACTCTTTGATTATTTTTTCTATCTAGATCTAATTTTTTGATTTTATCGTAATTTAATTCTGGCCTTTTTATTAAGTCAGACAAAAAAATTTCATGTGATAATATATTGCTATTGTTTTTTATTAAAATTTCGTTAGCCAAATTTAAATCTTTTACTAAAAATTTTTTAACACGTAAAATTTCTCGTTCAATCGTATTTTTTTTATTTAAAAAATCCCGATATCTTTTTTTACTTATTAGTCCTATTTTATAGCCACGTTCAGTCAATCTAAGATCAGCATTGTCTTGTCTTAGCAATAGTCTATATTCTGCGCGTGACGTCAGCATTCTATAAGGTTCATCTATACCCTTTGTAACTAAATCGTCAATCAAAACACCAATATAACCTTCGTTACGCGATATTATAAAATTATCTTTATTTTTTATATAACAAAAAGCGTTTATTCCGGCAATTATTCCCTGAGCTGCTGCTTCTTCATAACCCGACGTTCCATTTATTTGCCCAGCACTAAATAGTCCGGAAATATTTTTAAATTCCAAATTTAATTTTAGTTGCGTAGAATCTATACAATCATATTCGATCGCATATCCTGCCCGTGTAAATTCGCAATTTTCAAGACCTAAAACAGTTCTATAAAATTTAATCTGAATTTCTTCAGGCAAAGATGTTGACATACCAGAAACATAAACTTCATTTGAATCTTCAGATTCTGGTTCTATAAAAACTTGATGTTGAGATTTATCCGGAAATCTAACAACTTTATCCTCGATCGATGGACAATACCTTGCGCCTATTGATTTAATTAAACCTGAATAAATAGGAGATTTATCGATATTTTTTTTAATTATTTTGTGTGTTTTTTCGTTAGTATAAGTCAAATAGCATGAAATTTGTTTTCTAGATAAATTTAAATTTTGGTTCTCAAAAGAAAAATTTAAAATATCTTTATCTTCGTCTTGTTTTTTAATTTTATAATAATCGATGCTCCGTTTATCAATTCTCGCCGAAGTACCAGTTTTAAACCTACGAGTTTTAATATTTAATTTACGCAACGATTCGCCTAACAAATCGGATTTTTTTAAACCATTTGGACCAGAATTTGTTATATATTCTCCAACTAAGCAACAAGAGTCAAGGTAAGTTCCTGTACAAATAATTACAGTTTCAGAATTAATGACTATGTTGTTACACAAAATAACGCCACAAATTTTTTTATTTTTTATTAATAAATCTTTTACTTCGCCTTGTTTAAATTTTAAGTTATTTGTGTTTTCTATAACTTTTTTCATTTCAAGAGAATATTTATATTTATCAGCCTGTGCTCTTAATGATTGAATTGCTGCACCCTTAGATTTGTTAAGCATTTTAATCTGTATAAAAGTTTTATCTATGTTTTTTCCCATTTCGCCGCCAAGTGCATCTATTTCCCGAACCAGATGTCCTTTTGATGTACCGCCGATATTTGGATTACACGGCATCATCGCTATCGAATCTAAGTTTATCGTAATAATTAAAGTTTTTAGTCCCAACCTTGCTGTTGCTAAAGCAGCTTCACAACCGGCATGTCCAGATCCAATTACAATAACATCTGTTTGCACAAAAAAATCCTAGTATAAATAATTTAGATTTTATTTTTATATTATTCTATCTTATCAAAACCATTGCCTATTATTCTAGAAGAGTTAGTTATAAAAATAAATGCACTTTTGTCGTTTTTATCGATAAAATTTTGTAATTCTATTGCTTGAGTACGAGATAAAACAGTTGTTATTACTTCGTGATTTTTGTCTGTAAAAGCTCCACAAGCTTTGTGTATTGTCGCTCCTCTTTTTAATTTATTGCATACAAAATTTTTAATTATATTTGGATTATCACTAACAATATTAAATACTTTAAATACTTTAAAACTCTCTAGCACTGTATCAAGAACAAATGATTTCATGCAGACGCCCAATATAGAAAATAAAAATGTTTCAGCGCCAAAAAAAATACCCGTAGAAAAAGCAATCAAAAAATCTAAAATTAACATTGATATACTAATTTTTATTTTGAATAATTTAGATAATATTTTTCCAATTATATCTGTTCCGCCAGTTGTAGAATTAAAATAAAATACTAAAGCATTTCCGATTCCTGGCAAAAAAACACTATATATTAATTCTAATAATTTTTGGTTTGTTAATGGTTTTGTAATTGGAAATACAAAAGCAAACAACCAAACAAGAAATGAAACTGCAAAAGATCCGTATATAGTATTTATAACGAAACGTTTTCCTAAAATGAAGTAAGCAAATATTAACAAAATAACATTCATGCTAAACATTAATAATCCGACAGATGCTTGAGGATAAAATTTTAAAATTAATATTGATATTCCGCTTGTTCCACCGAGTGCAAATTTATTTGGCGTTTTAAATAAATATATATCTAGCGCTACTAAAAATAATCCAATCTGGATAAACCAAAAACTTTTGTCTAGTTTGAACATAAAATTATTTTACAGTATTTGTTTTTTTATATGAAATTTTATAATTATCTAATAAAGTTTTAATTATGAATTCTAAAATAAGAATTATTAAAAGTATTTATCACAAGAGTAAAACTTATTGTTATTTAAAAGAAATAAAATCTATTATTATCACAAGCTTATTTTATAAGATTTTATTTAATAATTCTGCCGTCGATATATTTTTTGAAAATAGCTTTTTACGCAAAATATTTAACTTTAAAAAAAATAAATCTAAACAGAAAACAGAATTAAAGTTTGATAACTTTTTTCTAACTAGATTTTTTGCTTTTTTAGTAGTATTTTTCGTAGCTTTAATAAAAACAAAATTTATTACTTTATTAATTTTAATTACTATAATAATTTTTTTTCTAGAAATAATTTTTAAAGATAAAAAATTAGAATTAAAATTTAATTTAATAGACATATCTATAGTATTTTTTTTAGTAAATTTATTACTGTCATCTATATTTGTATTTAAGATAAAGCAAAGCTTAAAAGTTTTTTTTATTTATTTAGTTTTTATAGCTTTTTATTTTGTCTTAAAAAATGTTTTACGCACAAAAAAAGATTTATTAAATATTTTGCGTTTTTTAGTTGCATCTGGTTTTATAGTTTCGATAATTGGTATATCACAAAAATTTTTTAATCTAGTCATATCACCTGGTGCTTGGATAGACGAAAAAGTATTTTCTGAAAATACAACAAGGATATTTTCTACCCTGGATAATCCAAACGTATTGGGCGAATTTTTAATTTTTGTTATTCCGTTAAATATAACTCTTATTTATCTTTCTAAAAAAATAAAAGAAAAAATATTATTGCTTTTAGTTTTGTTTTCGCTTTTATTATGCATGCTTCTTACTCTATCACGAGGTGCATGGTTGGGATTAATTTTATCTTTATTAATTTTCTTTTTATTTTGTGACAAAAAAATTTTTTTGTTAATTTTATGTTTTTTATTTGCGTCTCCAATTTTTATCCCAAAAAGTTTCGTAGATAGATTCGTTAGTATATTGTCTGCAAAAGATTCTTCTTCACATTACAGAATAAATATTTGGCTATCTTGTTTAATAATGTTAAAAGACTTTTGGTTATGTGGAATTGGGCTAGGTTTTGATAATTTTATATTTATATTTAAAAAATACGCAATGTCTGCATCATATGCTTTGCATTCACATAATTTATATCTCGAAATATTTTTAGAAATGGGTTTTTCTGGAATTATTTTATTTTTATTGATTTTATTTTTTTGTTTAAAAAAACTTGTGTCAACAGATAAATTTTCTAGCGACAAATCTTTATTTTTTTTAAAAATAGCTTTATTATCAGGGATTATTGGTTTTATGATTCAGGGATTAGCTGACAATAGCTTTTATAGCTATAAATTAATCTGTATTTTTTTTGTGATACTAGCGTTATCTAACATACGCAATGAAATGTTAAAATTAAGTATCTGGAAAAAATTTAGACTTTTACAGAGAGAATATAATTTAAAATAATAAGCTTTTATAAATTTATTTTTTATAACTTATTTTTTATGTTCTCTCGTTTTTTTCTGTAGTTTTAAAAAAAGAATCGATTATGTCTTTAATTTCTCTTAAAGAAATACAACCAAAATATAATATCAAAATAAAATATAACAATAACATAATAAGCGCGTTTATTATCAAACTTATCAAATTATTATATGATGGAAATATTACTCCATGAGCGATAGGTTTTATTAAAAAAAAAGTTATAAATGACGCTATCAAAGGTTTTATCAATAGATTATTTATTTTTAATTTTATTTTTATATTTTTTTTAATTAATTTTAAGTATAAGCTAGTCGTTATTATTAAATTTAAAAATAATCCAAGAAAGAAAGCATTTATCCCAAATTTTGGTATGAGAAAATAAATCGTTAACAAATTTATAAATGACGATATTAAGTTTATTTTAAATATAAAAAATTGTCTGCCAAAACCATTTAGTATTCCAGAAAGAACAATATTTAGATATAATAAAGGGCATAAAATTCCTAAGTTTTTTAACATATTTGATATGTTTTGATGATAGATAAAAATTCCTATTTCGTGCGAAAATGTTATAAAAAAGCATGCCGAGAACATACTAACTAAACTAGTGTATAACAATGTTTTTGAAATAGTATTATCTATTCTTTTTTGATTTTTTATTGCACGAGAATGAGAAACATCTGGAACAAGAGAAACAGAAAGAGATAATAAAAAAATAGATGGAAACTGAATTAATGGCATAGCCATACCAGTTAATTTTCCATATAAAATTAACGCTGAATTTAGATTAAAATTATTATTTAATATTAATCTTTGCGGGATTAAAATATTTTCGAAAGTTGAGAGTAAAGAAGTAATGATTTTATTGGCACCAAGCGGCAGAGAAATTAAAAAAATTTTTTTTATTGATTCTAAAAAACTAAAATCATTTTGTTTTTTTTCTAGTTTATTTTTTTTATAATATTTTTTTGATTTAAAACAGATATATACATAAATTGTTGAAGCTATTTCGCCGAGCATTATTCCAAATACTGCAACTGCACAGCAATCTTTTATAGATTTAAATTTGTTTATCAAAAAAAATATTGTTAGTATATGCGCGATTTGTTCAATAACTTGACTAATAGCTGGAATTAATGCGTTACGTAACCCGAAAAAATATCCTCTGATACAAGAACCTAAAGACATAAATATAAAACTAATAGATAAAATTTTTAGAGAAAAAAATAATCTATCGTCTTTTAAAATTAAATTAGCGATATTTTTAGCTTGAAAATAAATAAAAATACTAAGCAGAAAACTTATTATACTTGTAATAATCAGTGATTGCTTTATTATCAAATTTATATTATTTTTATTTTTTTTAGCATCTTCTTGAGCGATTAATTTTGAAATTGCAGTAGTAAATCCTGCGCAAGATATGCTCCATACCAGCGTATAAATAGGAAGTATTAATTGATATAATCCAAGACATTCTGCGCCAATTTTATTGGATATATATATTCTATAAAAAAAACCTAGAATTTTTGTAATTAAACTCGATAAAGTTAATATCAAAGCACTCATGATTAAATTTTGCTTAATAGAGATCGCCCTAAAGAAAAATTTATTCACAATGTTTTTTTTTATGTTATTGTGTAAGTCAAGAAAATTTTATAAAAATTAGAATATATAAAACTAAATTTTATGTACACAAAAGTAGCAAAATAATTAATATCTATTTTTTTATTTATTAATTTTTTTGTCACTATTTATTTTTTTGTTGATTTATTTGCCTTTATCTTTGGATTATTTTTTAAAATTTTTGTTATATAAGCGCCAGCTAATTCTATTTTAATGTTTTTTTTCGGAATAATTTCTTTATATATTTGACTATCACAGATTAAGTTCATTATTTTGTTGCCAACTTTTGCCTGAACAGTTGGCATTTTAAAAATTTTATAAACGAATGGTATTTTTTTAATAATTTCTTTTGGAAAATTAGTTTCTTGGATTTTTAATTTTTTTTTATTTATGATAAAGACGCTGGTTATGATTTTATTTTTTTCTATCGCAATTTCTTGTGCAGAATATTTTTTTTGAGCCCATTTATTTAAAAAATATAAAAACGCTAAAACAACTCCTATGATAATTACTATCAAAAATAAAACATCGTTATAATTCAAATCTTTCACCATAATTTTTTATAATTTATATGTAATTATTCTATCAAATAATATTATTCGCAATATATTGTTTTGAATAATAAATGATCGAGATTATTTAGTTAAATAACTATAGACAAGATAGACATCACTTAGTTTTGAGGGGTCTCTAAAAAAATATCTCTTATCAATGTAGAAATTTATAATACAAATTCATGAAAATATTTATAGTTTTAATGTAAATAACTAAACTTAACTAAACTAAGATAAACTAAACTAAATCTATTCGAAAAGTGTGTTGTTATTCGAAAAGTTAGATGTAATTGAAATCTTTATTGATTTTAATACAGGGATTTTTATGCGTAACATTTTTGTAATAGCTTTTCTAGATTTCAAGTTGCAAGAGATACAACTATGAAAATTAGAGTTTTATATTCGAATGCCAAAACATTAATTCAACAGCTAAAGAAAGGAAGTAAATATTCTGACTTAAAAGAAGCAATAACAATCGTAATATCAATAGACCACATAATAATCAAAGAATGCAATGATTATAAATATTGTTTTAATTTTTATGATCCAGAGCATAAAATAAAATTAAGTGATTTAGTAAAAATATATTTCTTGGAATTTCAAAAAATTCCAAAAGAACTAAAAAAAGATGAAGATCTAATAAATTGGTTAAAATTTGTAGGTTCAACATCCGAGAAGGAAATTAAAAAAATGGCTACGAAAAGTTCAGAACTAAAAGAAGCTGTTTCTTTGTATGAAGATTAATAGAAAATGATGAGTTTAGAGAAGAAGTTTGGAAACGTGAAGAAGCTATTACGTTATATGATGCTAAGATAAAAGGTAAAAAATAAAGAGAGATTAAAAAATAATTTGTTTTTTTAGCTATTACATAAAATATTTAACTAAAATTTGATCGGTGAATTTAACGTTATCTACGAAGTAAATTTTTGTAGATGTTTGATTTAGAAGAGATATAAAATCTTTTTTCTTTATTTTTTGATCATAAAAAATATTATGTATCTTATAAATTATTTCACAGAATTTGTTTTTGACTCTGATGTCTATCGACGATTTTTCTAAGGATTTAAAAGCGTATCTACATATTTGAGTTATATTTATTTTATTTTGTGTTATACCGAACTTCGTGAAGTCTTTTTCTAAGATATTTGTTATAGGGTATTTATTCAAAAAATCTTTTTCTTGCACAAAATATTTTATATCTTTCTTATCAAATATTTTTTTTAATGAATTTAAATAATTATATCTATTTGATAGATTCACTGTTATATTATTAGGTTTTATTTTATTCTTTAAAAGTTTTATTATATTATCCGAAGCTCTAATGATTTCGTTATCAAAATCGCCATCTAGATTATAAAGATATATTCCCTTTTTTTCGTTTTCATAAATTTTTTTGCTAAAGTCGCAAAAGTTAAAATTTCCAAGATAAAAATCAATTCTTTTTTTGTCATATACTTTTTCTAAAAATTTAATTTTCTCTTTAAATTTTAATTCTTTTGCTCTAAAAGCTATCTCTTTAATTTTGTCTATATTTAGATATTTTTCGAATAAATCGTTATCTTTTAACTTGCTGTAATTTATATTGCTATCTATATTTATCTTTGTTGATAAATAAATTTTATCTACAACTTTTAATAATTTGCATATGGTTTTTATATCTGTATTTTTAAACTCATCAAATTCGTCTATAAAAATTAAGCTGTTTTTAAAAATTTTAGATTCTTTTATTTTTTCAGAAAAATAGTCTTCGATGAAATCTAAATAAAATTTATTCTTTTTTATAATTTCGATATATTCGTTAAAAATTATGTAAATATCGTAAATCATAAATTTTGTATTTTTTTCTTTTGCTTTGTAAATACTGTTTTTTAAATCTTCTGGGCTCGTTTTTGTATCTATAAATTTATCGAATAAAAATAAAAGATTATTTGCGAAAGTTCTTTTTAAACAAGATTTACTAAAAATTTTTATTTTGTTTTGTTTTCTAAAATCAATCAAAATTTTTTTTAACAACAAAAACTTATCTATATTATCCAAAATATTTTTACTAGAATTGCCAACTTCACTGATTAATATTTCATAGATTCTCTTAAAAGTTATGACTTGCGTGTTTAATAAAACACCACACGATTCTAATATTAATCTTTCACTAGAAACTGATTTATTTTTTGGTGTTATAAAAAAAATGTTTTTGTTTTCTCTATCAAAATTATAGAGCTTGTCGTAATAATTAATTTTTTTTATAAAATAACTCGTTTTACTAGTAGATTCAAAACCGATTACATAAACAATTTTTGGAATTATATCACAAACTTTAAATATATAAATTCAGTTATGTCTCTCTCGCCAGTAACGTGACTACTATATTTGACATATTTTAATCATATATTAATAAAATTTATAGTAAAAGATTTTTATTCTATTGATTTTATTTTAAAAAAACTTTTTAAAACCCGGAGGCAATTACACAGTGGGTACCAAAATTTTTGTACTTAAACTTAAAAATATAATTCAAACATTAGCGTATATCTGTGCAGCTTTTATATTGATAATAATTTTAATTTTTTTATTTAAACCTAAAAAAAAGCAAGTTAATCATGAGAACTGTTTTTTTGAGAAAAATATTTGTTGTAGTTACATGAGTACAGAATATATAAAACCAAGTACATGTTTTAATAAAAGTGTTTCTATTCGATTTTAATTTTAAAAAATATTTTAATCAAAGCATATGATGTGATATGAGAATAAACATAATTTTTCTAAAAGTTTAGATAATAAACATTGAATATAAAATTTTGACTTTAGTAAATTTGTTTTGTTGATGTTTAAAAAAAATAAAACATAAGAAAATATAAAGTATGAAAATAGAATCTTTAGTTTTATATAAAAAAGCTCAGTCATTATTTGAGAAATATAATCCTTGTGATTTTAAAAACGGTGTTTGCAGATCTAGAAGAGAAAAACCGGTAAATAGTTCTTGCTTAACTTTTTGTACTAGTTGTTGCAGGTGCGGATTTGAATGCGACAAAAAAAATTTTAAAGATGGAAAATGTTTAATAAAATCCTTAGCTTGTAAATTATACTTTTGCTATGATTTTGAAGTAAGTGAAGAATTTAGAAATCAATTAGAGAATTTAATTAAAGAAGCGCAAAAAATATACGATGGGAAATTATGGGCTTATTTATTTCGAGAAGATTAAGTATCTTTCGAGATATTTTTTTTGATGTAGTAATTATTTTATTGTTGATAAAAATTTTTTATTAATGTGACCATTATAGTAATGATTCACTTATTTTTTTAATATAAAAATTTTTGTAATATATACATGCCGATGCTTTTTTTATTACTGTTAGAAAATTATCTTAAATATTGTTTTATAAATTTATGTAATTATTTTTAACACTTTTCTTGAAAAAGTAATTTTTGTAATTTTGAATTAAAATATTTTTTGAAAATGATTGATTAATTTACAATTCGACAAACAAACTATGTTATCTTCTCGTTGTTTAAAGTTTTTTAATTTGAGGTGGTTTTTATTCAAATTAGCATTAGCCAGAAAATTCTGATTGTAAAATTAGAAAATGATTTGGATCATCACGTTGCAAATGAAATAAAAGATGAGATAGATAGACAAATAATGACATCAAAAACTGAAAGTATTATTTTTGATTTTGAAAAAGTTAAATTTATGGATAGCTCAGGAATAGGTTTAATATCTGGAAGAATATCAGTTCTTGACGCACAAAAAGAAAGCAATAATATAATTAAAAACAAAAACATAAGCTCGAGTAATGACATTGCAATAATAAATTTAGATAAAAGACTGACAACAATGATGAGGATTTCGGGACTAGATAAAATCGTCAATTTTTTTGATGATTTGGAATCTGCAATGAGTGCTTTAAGAAAAAATAAGCACAGTGATTAAAAAATCACTATAAGGAGATACATAAAATATTGCAAGAAAGCAAGAAAAATAACGAAAAAAGTGACATAAAAAAAAATAAAAAAAATAAAAAAATTATAAACTCAGTAGTGATTGCCGTGGATTCAATTTCATCCAATGAATCTTTTGTGAGGGTAGCGATATCTGCGTTTATAGCAAGTTTAAATCCTACCGTTGATGAATTAAATGACGTAAAGACTGCTGTGTCAGAAGCTGTTACTAATGCTATAATTCATGGTTATGAAGATAGAGATATTGGAAAAATTTTTATAACTTGTAAAATAAAAAACAACGAAATAACTATAGAAGTTAGAGATTGTGGAACTGGTATAGATGACATAGCGACAGCAATGACTCCGATGTACACTTCTAAGCCAGATCAGGAAAGATCTGGAATTGGTTTTACGGTTATGGAAACTTTCATGGATAAAGTCGTTGTTAAATCACAAAAAAATCTTGGTACGAAAATAATCATGACAAAAAAATTTTTTACTGGGTATTAATTTTTTTATGGATAAAACAATAAAATTAATTTGTCGTGCGCAAAATAACGATAGAAAAGCTCAAGAAGAATTGATTAAACAAAACACCGGATTGATTTGGTGTGTTGTGAAAAAGTTTGCAAATCGCGGACACGATTTAGAAGATTTATTTCAAATCGGATCTATGGGCTTATTGAAATGTATTAAGAAATTTGATTTTAAAACTTTTGATGTTAAATTTTCGACTTATGCGGTTCCAATGATAATTGGCGAAATAAAACGTTTTTTACGAGATGATGGCATGATAAGGATTTCCAGACCCCTTAAAGAATTATCTATAAAAATACGTAAAATACAAGAAAATTATATCAAACAAAAAAATAAATCTCCTGATTTAAATGAACTAGTAGATATTTTAAAAGTATCGCGAGATGAAATTTTGTTAGCTATGGAATCAAACAGAGCAATCGAGTCACTTTATCAAACAATAGAACAAAGAGATGGTCAAAAATTATTCTTAATAGATAAGATAAATCCTGATAATGATGCAAGCTTTAATATCTTAGACAAAATTGCTGTAAATGAAATTTTGGAAAAATTAAACGAAGACGAACGAGAGTTGATAATGTTGAGATATTTCATGGACAAAACACAAGCTCAAGTAGCTAGAAAATTCAGTGTAACACAAGTTCAAATTTCTCGTCTTGAAAAAAGAATATTAAATAAATTAAAAAGATATGCCTAAAAAATATGTTTAAAGAAAATTATAAATAATTATATAATGCCTAAAATTTTTTATTTAATTCAGGATAAAAAATTTTATATGAGATAAAAAAAGTTAAAATTAATGATATTATTAAATAGTTTAAATTAACTATACAAGAATTGCGTAAAAAATAAATAAAATTAGGTAAAATGTTTAAACTTACTAAAATTAAAACTAAACTAATTAAAACTAAATGAATTTTATTTTTTTATTTCTTTTATGTTTCGCATATATCTGGTTTGTCTTAGACAAGCTTATTTGTTGTGAAAAAGAAGTTAATAAATCTTGGAAAAAAATTTTTGTTCAAATACAGAGACGATTAGATTTTGCTGAAGATATTGTGAATATATTTATTAATTTTAAAGATAAATTTAAAAATAAAATCGTCTTTGATGATTTTAATAATATAAAAAGAAGTTTTAATAACTTAGTTAACGATAGAAATCAAATAATGAAGATTAACAAGCAGTTATGTTATATATTAACAACGATATTTAGAGAGTCAGAAAATATTTATGAGTTAAAAAACAATATTAGATTAAAAGAATTGAAATATAATATCGTTCGAACTGAAGATAAAATAATATATGAGCAACAGTTTTTTAATGCTAATATCAAAAGATTTAATGAAACAAGAAATTTTTTTCCAAATAATTTATATATAAATTTATTTAAATCTTTTAAATTAAAAAAATTTTTTAACGCTGATGAATTTGAAAGAAGTTTACCAAAATCAGAAGAAAATTAAATTTTATTAATTTAACAGGTTTTTTATGATTTTAGCTGAATATTTTTTTTCTAAATAAACACAGAATAATGAGATGCAAGGGATAAAATAAATAAGAAATATATTTAAAAGAATGTCCGAGTTTATTATTGTATTTTGATATTATAATTAACGATATAAGCGAAAATAATAAAAACAAAAAAGATTCAATTGATGTAAGTGGATATATGAATAATAAAATTATTGTTGGCAGAAAAAAATAATTATTTCTTATCGATAAATTTTCTAAAAAATTTTTTTTAAATGATAATGATAATAACAAGCCTAGACATCCGTATTCAAACTTTAAAATTTCTGAGATTATCAATAAAATAGTCATTAATAAAAAATAAAAACTTTTTTCTCTAGTATTAGATTTTGTAACTAATTTATCATAAAACTCGAATATAATTAAAGAAAATAATAGAGTAAAAAATATATTATTATTATATACATTTATATCGTAAAGTAGCCTAAATAATTGATATGGAATATGCGATACAAGAGCAAAAATAAAAATTCTTTTTATATATCTTTTTTTATTTTTTGTATGTTGGTGTCCTTGTGTTAATAAAAAAGCAAATAACGGAAAAGAAATACGTCCTATTAATCTAAAAACAATTTGTAAATATTTATGATCAAAAAAATCTAGGACTATTCCAACGTGATCTATTAGCATAGTTATTATGGCAATTATTTTTAATTGAGAAGAACTTATATTTTTTCATTTCCTTCAAAAAATATTTTTAAAATTTTATACAAGTTATATTTTTTAAAAAATGCGACATAACTTTTATTTTAATTAAATTTTTAATTTTTTTAGACTGTAAAATATTAATTTTTTATTTTTAAAAGTTTGTAATTATTTTATATATTTTTTTATGTTTATAAAAATTGTGCTAAACAATTATCTCGTGAATTTAATAATAATATTTTTAGGAGGTAAATTTTTTTGGATAAATTTACAGAGAAAGCGCTCGAAATTATTGAAACTGCAAAAGATATTGCACGTGAATTAGGACACAGTTGCGTTGCTACAGAGCATCTTTTGTGTAGTATTTTAAAAGTTGAAAGTGTGGCACAACAAATTTTATTGGGACAAAATATAAATGATTATGATGTTGAAGAAAAAATTATAGAATTGGTTGGATCAGATAATCCCCTTGCTAAAAAACCCAATATTTTTACACCTAGAACGAAACGAGTACTAGAATCTAGCATACAGGAGTCTATTAAATTAGGTTTGGATAGTTTCGTAGGAAGCGAACATATATTATTAGCGCTTATAAGAGAAGTTGATAGTATTGCGGTTAGGATTTTGATTGAATTAGGAGTAAATACACAGAGTCTTTATGATAACATAACTTTAATGTTAAAAGAACAGAATGGTGCTGGCTATGGTTCTGGAAAAAAAAAATTTATACGTTCTAATACTCCTATGTTGGATAAATTTAGCAAAGATTTAACTGAGGTAGCATCAAGTCACGGTTTTGATCCCATTATTGGTCGTCATAAAGAAATGAATATGATAATGCAAATTTTAACTAGAAGAACCAAAAATAATCCCTGTTTGATAGGAGATCCAGGCGTTGGCAAGACTGCAATAGTAGAATATCTAGCGCAAATGATACAAAAAGGTGAAGTTCCAGAGATCTTAAAAAATAAACGCGTTGTGTCATTTGACATTAGTTCTCTTGTGGCAGGCAGTAAATTTAGAGGCGAATTCGAAGAAAGAATAAAAGTAGCAATAAACGAAGTAAAAAAAGCAAAAGATGTTATTTTATTTATAGATGAGTTGCACACTATAATAGGAGCAGGAAATGCCGAAGGAGCTGTAGATGCTGCTAATATATTAAAACCATCATTAGCACGCGGCGAATTACAAATAATTGGTGCGACAACTATAAAAGAATACAGAAAACATATTGAAAAAGATGCTGCACTAGAAAGAAGATTTCAACCAGTTAAAGTAAATGAACCAAGTACCGAAGATGCTATTGCAATGCTATTTGGAATTAGAGATAAATACGAGGCACACCACAGCGTGAAAATTACTGATAAAGCTATAGAAGCTGCGGTGAAATTATCTGCGAGATATATAACAGACAGATTTTTGCCAGATAAAGCAATTGATTTAATTGATGAGGCAGCAGCTCATGAAAGATTAGTGGGTTGCACTGCTCCAATAGAAATAACTAAATTAGAAGATAAATTAAAAAACTTAATCAAAGAAAAAGAATCAGCGATAAAATTAGAGGATTTTGAGCGTGCTGGTAATATAAAAAAAGAAGAAGAAAAAACAAAAAAAGAAATAGACAGTAAAAGAAATAAATGGAAAAACGAAAATAATATACATGAATTTCAAGTTGGCGAAGAAGAAATAGCCAAAGTTGTTTCTGATTGGACCGGTGTTAATGTGAGTCAATTGACAAAAAATGAATCAGAAAGATTAAAAAATTTAGAAAAAATATTACACGAAAGAATAATAGGACAGGACGAAGCTGTAACTGCAATTGCTAAAACCATACGAAGAGGCAGAGTAGGATTAAAAAATCCTAAACGCCCAATTGGAACTTTTTTATTTTTAGGACCAACAGGCGTCGGTAAAACTGAACTAAGTAGAGCTTTATCTAAATTTTTATTTGATGATGAAGAAGCCGTTATAAGAATCGATATGTCTGAGTATCATGATAGATGGCAAGCAACAAAATTAATTGGATCTTCTCCTGGATATGTTGGATATGAAGAAGGAGGTCAACTTACTGAAAAAGTTAGACGTAAACCATATTCTGTTATTTTATTTGATGAAATTGAAAAAGCTCATCCGGATATTTTTAATGTCTTGCTGCAGCTTTTAGACGATGGAAGATTAACTGACGCTCGTGGTCGTACTGCTGATTTTAAAAATACGATTATAATTATGACTTCGAATGTTGGTGCAAAAAGCATAATATCGCCTAAAAAACTAGGATTTTCAACTGATGACGACAAAGAAAAATCTTATGAAGAAATGAAAAAAAATATAATGTCAGAAGTTAAAGAATTATTTAAACCAGAGTTTTTAAATCGTATAGATGAAATCATTGTTTTTCGTCCCATCAGTCATGAAGATTCTAAAAAAATTGTTAATATCATGTTTCAAGAAGTTAAAGATCGCGTAAAAGAAAGTTTTAACACAGAGATAGAATTTAACGACGACGTTGTTGAGTTTATTATCAAAAAAGGTTTTGATCAAAATTACGGTGCACGACCACTACGAAGAACTATACAAACAGAAATAGAGAATAGTTTATCAGAGATAATATTAGAAAAAAAAATTGATGTTAATAAAAAAATTATAGTGGATATAATCGATAATAATATTAATTTTAGAAATGATTAAATCAAGATAATTTAATTTTAAAGAATATAATCAAAAGCTCTAAATATATGGCAATTATAATATCTAGTAGAAATAATAATTTATTTAAGAAAATTTTGAGTTTAAAAAATAAAAAAAATCGTGACAGAGAAAGTTTGTTTTTAATCGAAGGAAAAAAATTTGTATTAGAAGCTCAAAAATGTTCTATGGTTAAAAATATTATTGTTTCTGAAACTTATTTTAAGAATAATAAAAATGATTTGTTTAATTTAGAAGAAAAAATTGTCTTTAGTGATTATATTTTTGAAATGATCAGCGATACAGAAAATACACAAGGCATAGTTGCTTTATGCGAGAAGAATAAAATTGATATCGATAATATTTTTAAAGAAAATAATATTATAATTTTGAATAATATAAATGATCCGGGAAATTTAGGTTGTATAATAAGAAATTGTGTTGCGTTTGATGTTGGCGTGATAATTATTTCTAAAGGATCAGTTGATTTATATAATCCAAAAGTTTTGCGTGCAAGTGCAGGAAATATTTTTAAAATAAAAATTTTTTGTGAAGTTAATATAACAAAAATTTTGAGTAAATTAAAACATGCTGGATTTTATATATACGCAACTTATTTAAGTTCTAACAATTATATTCACACAATTAAATTTAAATTAAAAAAAGTAATTATATTTGGCAATGAATCTAATGGTGTTTCGAATGATTTAATTGATTTTATTGATGAAACTATTAAAATAAAAACTAATTCTGTTGAATCCTTGAATTTAGCAGTCTCTAGCGGAATAATCTTAAATCAAATTTTTAACTCGCGATAAATGCATCTATAAGATTTATAATTAATATGATTAAATTTTACGAATATTTTTTAAAACATATTTGATATCAAAGGTATTATTTTTCAAAAATTTAATTATAAAAGCACCGTTATCACTAGTGTTTAAAATTTTAGTATCTATATTTTTTAATCTATCTAACACTTCTTTATTTGGATGTCCGTATGTATTATTTTTTTTACAAGAGATAAGTGCGATATCCGGCATAACTCTTAAAATAAATTCTAAACTACTAGAAGTTTTCGATCCATGATGAGCTATTTTTAAAATATTTGCTTGAACATCGATATTAGAATTTAAAATATCGTTTTCAGAATTACTTTCTATGTCACCTGTAAATAAAATTTTTTGAGAATAATTTTTGAAACTTACTCTTATTACTAACGAACTATCGTTGTTATTTTTAAAATCAATATTTTTAATTGGATATAGACATTCAAAGAAAGTATCTTTAATCCAAAAATTATCATTAAACTTTAAAATTTTTATCAAAATATTAGACTCTTGAGCATTTTTTATTAGCTCTCGAGATAATTCATCATCAGCAAAACTAATCGGTAAATAAATTTCTTTTACTCTTTTATTTTTAACAAGTTCGATTATTCCAGTTATATGATCGGCATCACTATGACTTACAAAAATATATGGTTTGTAACAAACTTTATAATTAAGATACGGAATTAAAATATTAACACCAGTGCTATTTCCTATTTCGTGATTAATATTTCCTCCTCCGTCTATAACAAAAAAATTATTTTTATTTTTAATTACGAAACTGTCGCCTTGGCCGACATCTAGCATCGTTAGTTCGAGAGAACTTTCTGTAAAAGATATAAAAGTAAAACACGTGATTAAAATAAAAATACTTATATAAAAATATTTTTTAAGTTTATTTACAAAAAAATAAATCAACATTAAAAATAGAATTATATAAAATATATTTATTTTGCCAGTTAATATCTTTGCATATGGTAAATCAGTCAGTATTTTTAATATTAATTCATAAATATCTAATAACGAATAAATTACGACAGAAGAAACTTTTGCTAAGTTTAAATTAATAACGCATAAAATACTTGTTAGAAAATTAAAAAACATCAAAAATGACATAGTAGGCAAGATTATCAAATTCGCGATTATACTATACGGTGTTATATAAAAAAAATAATACGCTGTTATCATCCAAGTTATTAAATTTACTGATATATTTGATATAAGATAATTTTTTAAGAAATTATTTTTTGCGTTAAATAACTTTTCTATTTTTTTATTTAATATAGCTATTGCTAAAACCGAGGAAAACGAATATACAAACGCTAAATTATATATAAAATATGGATTGATAGTTAAGAAAATAATAATTGTTAGTGATATGGAATTTAACAAATCATAATCACGATTTATAAATTTGCTGATTATAAATAAAATTGTCATTATAAATGCTCTGGCAGTAGATAAATTCACACCAGATAAATTTAAATAAAAAAATAAAATCAAAATAGTAAATATGCTCGCTAAACGTTTGTGAAAAAATATACTTAAGAAAAAATCAACTATCGAAACTAAAATAGATATGTGCAAACCAGAAATTGCTAAAATGTGATACATTCCAGATGTCTTAAATAATTCGCTTGTTTGATAATCAAGTGAAGTTTTGTCTCCTAATATTATAGAATTTAAAATATTAGCTTTGCGATCACCTAGTATAATTTTGTATGATTGATAAAGTTTTGTTTTTAACAAATCCAAGTAAAATATGAATTTATTGTCGACACCAAGATTTTTTATTTTGTCAGATGAAATTTTATAACTGATGTTATTAGATAAAAAATACTTTTGTTCATCGAAACATCCGGGATTTCTTTGAATATCAGGGAGTTTTAAAAGACCAGTAATTATGACTTTACTGCCCGGACTAACTTTAAAATCTAAATTATTTTTGTTGTTTTTGTATATATAAACTAAAATTTTTTTATTAAATAAAAAATTATTTTCTTTGGATTTAACTGTAAGTCTCAAATATTTTTCAAAGTTGTCTAACTTATAAATAATTCCAGTAATGTTAATTTCTTGTTTTATCTCTGAATCAAATTTTTTTAAACTAATTCTTGTTATTCCTGAAAAAAATATTATTGCTGATAAAATTAATAAACTAATATTCGATTTTAGATAAACTATAAAAAACGATATTAAGATTAAAAATAGATAAAAAAAGAAAAAATTTTTATTACACGAAAAGATTATGCCCAATGTATAAAACACAGCGACTAAAAACATTGGACATTTTATTTTGCTTTTTAAATCAAGCATAGCTAAATTTTATCAGTTTCTTTAAGTATATATTTTTTTTTAAAATTAAATCTTTAAATATTTTTTTAATATTTTTTTAATTAGACATGCAATAAAAATCCAACTCCTAAATATAGCTAGAAAGTAATAAAAAAATTAGGAGTGAAAAAATTAATATATGGGTTCAGGAAATTTAAAAGTTAGTGTGCATTCTGGAAGAGGTACTATACCTATCAATAATGCACAAGTTGTTATAAAAAATTCTTCAGGTGTTTTAAAAACACTTAAAACTGATAGTGATGGAAATACTGAATATATAAGTTTATCAACACCAAACATAGAAACTACTTTAACGCCATATGCAGAAGGTCCGTGGCACGGCACATATACAGTTGAAGTTACCGCACCTGGTTATCAAGTTACAACTATAAATGGCGTACAAATTTTTGATCAACGTAATAGTGATTTGCCTGTTAACTTGCTAGTTGCCACACGCGACACAGAAACAGAAACAATAAATATACCCGAAAACGAATTGCATAATTCTAATCAAAGAGAGCAAAAAACAGGATTAACGGCAAGAATTTTACACGAAGTAATTATTCCAGAAAAAATTATTGTTCACTTAGGGACTCCAACAAATAACAGTGTCAAAAACGTTACAGTGCCATTTATTGACTATATAAAAAATGTTGCGTCGCATGAACCATATCCGACCTGGCCCGAAAAATCTCTCGAAGCAAATATATACGTGATAATAACTTTTGCACTAAACCGAATCTACACTGAATGGTATACTTCAAAAGGATATAATTTTAATATAACAAATTCTACTGCTTATGATCAATATTATGTTGATGGCGGAGAAGTTTTTGAAAATGTTGCGGCAATAGTAGATAAAATTTTTAATATTTTTGTTAAAAGACAGGGTCATGCAGAGCCATATTTTACCTCTTTTTGTAATGGCACAACTTCGACTTGTGCTGGTTTGTCTCAATGGGGAACTGTTGATTGGGCAAATCAAGGACTAGATGCTCTTCAAATATTAAAAAAATATTATCCAAGTGATATTCAACTTGTTACTTGCTATAACCAAGCACCAATTTATTCTTCTTTTCCTGGAACTTTGTCAAATGGTTCTCGAGGTAATAATGTAAAACGTATGCAAGAGTATTTAAATAGAATAAGAGTAAATTATCCATTAATACCAGAAATAAATCCTGAAGATGGAATTTACGGAGCACAAACTCAAGAATCAGTTAAAGTTTTTCAGAGCATATTTGATTTAAGCCAAACAGGAACTATTAATCAGGCAACGTGGAATAAAATATCTAGTATTTATGTTGCAGTAAAAAAACTTTCTGAATTAGATAGCGAAGGCGAGAGAATTGATATAGGAAATAACCCACCAACAACAGTTATCCGTCAAGGTAATCGCGGTTCAACAGTTTTAGAACTACAATTTATTTTAGATTATCTTTCACAGTTTTATGACAGCATTCCGGATATTTTACAAAACAGCGTTTTTGATGTCAATACAACAGCAGCAGTTAAAGATTTTCAAAATGCATTTGGTTTGACAGCTGATGGAATTGTTGGTCCAAGTACATGGGCAAAACTTTATGAAATTTATAAAGCAACAAAAAATAATACAAATGTTCCAGGTTATGATGATGATCCTCAGTATCCAGGAAGTTTGCTAAAAGTTGGATCCCGTGGAACTGACGTTTTAATCATGCAAAGATATTTAAACTTAATTTCTCAAGTCTATACATCAATACCAAAAGTAACTGAAGACGGAATATTTGGCGATGGAACAAAATATGCTGTTTCTAAATTTCAAGAATTATTTGGTTTATCTTCAGATGGTATAATTGGTAAATTAACATGGGATAGAATAGTGCAAACTTATGATAATTTAGGATCTGAAAAAGAAAAGTATCCGGGTTATATCTTGAAAGTAGGATCTAGTGGCGACAGTGTAAAATTGATTCAAAATTATTTAAATGCAATATCTAATTCTTATCCATCAATACCAAAAGTAACTGCCGATGGAATATTTGGTTCTAAAACAAAAGAACAAGTTATTGCATATCAAAAAATATTTGGTTTATCAGCTGATGGTTTAGTTGGTCCATCGACATGGAGCTCAATAATAAGCACTTATCATAATTTATACTAATTAATTAATTAAGTTTTATATAATTAACTTACCTAAAAACAAAGCGGCGACTTGAGATAATTTATTCTCGAGTTCGCCTATTTTATTTTTTGATAAGATTATAATTGCTCCGTATGATTCACCTTGTGATATTATCGGCAATATTAATTCATATCTTATATTATTATTTTTGTTTTTATCTATTATTTCTATAAAATTAGGATCGCTATTAGATACGTTTAACTTTTTTTTATTCTCGATAATATTTTTTAATTCGTCACTTATTTTTTTGCCAACTAAAATTTGTTTTGAACTAGAAAAAAATATTTCTTTATTACAAAATAAAATTATACATTTGTTCATGATAACAGATAAACTCTCGATATATTTGGGCGCAACAAAATAAACATCTGACATCTCAGAGACTTTTCTCAGAACTATATTTTCTTTATCAATATAAATTTCTAATGGCGAATTATAATTAATTTTCATTTTCTTTCTGATCTCAGTAGGAACCACAAATCTACCAAGATTATCTATTTTTCTTATTATGCCATTTGTCATAAAAAATATCACCAATTTGACTTGATGATATATATAATTGGCAATTGTTGTCGTGTTAATACAAAATTTTAATTTTCTATTTTTATCTTTTAACAAAAAAGAGATATTAAAAAATTCTTCTTATTAGTCTAGAAAATATATCAAATATATTCGCTTTTGCAATATCTTGAGTAGATATTAAGTTTGATCGAGCAACTTCTCTATTATCTATATAATAAATAATTTCACCAAGTTTTTGATTTTTTAAAATTGGTGCGAAAATTTTTTTGTCAAAAATAAATTTACTCTTTAAATTTTTTCTAGAAGATTTATTTACTAAAACTCCCGCTTGTTTTTCTATTGAAACTCCAACTTTTTCTTGTTTACCTTTGTAAATTTTAACTTCTCCCGTAATTGTTCCAGTTGGTTCACCATAAATAACACAGTAGTTTGCAAACCCATAATCTAAAAGTTTTGAAGCTTCAGCAAATCTGTCTTTTGCTGTTGGTGACGCCATTATAACTGCAATTAAATTCATTCCGTCGCGTTCTGCAGTTGCAGAAAGGCAAAAAAGTGCTTTATCAGTAAATCCTGTTTTTAATCCATTAGCACCATTGTATATTTTTAAAAGTTTATTGGTATTAGTCAAAACAAATTCGGATTCACCACGACGTGTAACATGAGTTATTTTATCTTGCCAAATTTTAGAATAGTCGAGCACATCCGGGTATTTATTTATAAGTTCACGTGTCATCAATGCTATATCATACGCTGTTGTTTCGTGACCATCGGCGGTAAGTCCACACGAATTCAAAAAAAATGTATTTTTCATTCCTAATTTTTTCGCTTTTTTATTCATGAGATTAACAAAATTTTCTTCACTACCTCCAATAAATTCAGCCATTGCCACTGATGCATCGTTTCCAGACGGTATTATTATTGATTTTAACAAATTTTTTACACTTTGTTGCTCTCCTGATTCTAAAAATACTTGAGACCCACCCATTTCTGCAGCGTGTTCGCTAATTGTCACTGTATCGTTAAATTTTATTTTTCCTTGGTGTAAAGCTTCGTAAATTAATAATATTGTCATGATTTTTGTAACACTTGCTGGTGAAAGTTTTTCGTGCTCATTTTTTGAAAATAATACTTGACCTGTGTTAGGTTCCATAAGAACAACTGATCTAGACATTAAATTTAAATTTGGAATTTCTTCTGCACGAGTTATCGTATTAGTAAATACAAAAGAATTTAAAAAAAACATAATAACAAAAATTAAAGAAATTATTTTTTTAAAAGTTTTAATTAATCTCAAAAACTTGCCTCCCGTTTTTTTTGTGAAAAAAACAAAAATATTCTAAATTAATTTATATCAAGAAAATTTTTTTTATAACTATCATGTTATTTATAATGTTGGTGATTGATTGAAATTAAGAAAAACTTTTTTTTTAATAATATTTTTATTGATATCTTTGGCTTTTATTTTTATAGATAAAATTTTTAAATTTGATCTTGTAGATAGCGCTTTTTGTAGTATTGTAGTACCATTTCAAAAGTATATTAGTTTGAGCACTAATTTTATCACTAATAATTTAAGTGTTATTTCAAATGTTTTTGAGATCGAAAACGAGAACATAAAATTAAAAAATAAAATAGAAAAATTTAAACTTAAAAGCGAATATTACAAAAGTTTAGAAAGAGAGAATAAAAAACTAAATAATTTGCTAGAAATAAAAAGTAGATTACAGAATTTTGAAATGACAGGAGCTCGTGTAATAGCAAAAGACGAAAACATGTGGTTTGATATTTTTATCATTGATAAAGGATTGATCGATGGATTAAAAAAAAATATGGTTGTTGTGACCAATGGTGCTATTCTCGGAAAAATCACGGATGTAAAAAAAAATTTTTCAAAAGTCAAAAGTTTGATAGACATAAATAGTTCTATGAGCATTAAAAATACCAGAAATGGTGATTTAGGTTTTGTTAAAGGTGATGCAATTCTAAAAAAAAAAGGTCTTTGCAAATTAGATTTTTTTGACGAATTGGCCGATATAAAAATCGGAGACGAGATAGTAACGTCACAATTGAGCAATATATTTTTTGCTAATATGATCGTTGGGAAAATTATCAAAAACAATAAAAATAATATAATTCTAAAACCGGCTTGTGATTTAAAAAATATCGAGTATGTTTTAATAATAGAATCAGTTTTAGATTTAGATTCAGATCAAAATTTTGAAGAAAAAAACTTTGATCTTAAATCCGGGGAAAGCTAGTAACTTTTTATTTAATTTTTATTTTCATGGGAAAAAATAAATGCAGATCCTTAAAAAAACACTTTTATTTTTTTTATCGTTTGCTTTTCAATTTTTTTTTATATACAAGATCAATTGCATTCAAAATTTATTTTTTTTTAGTCCAGATATTTTTTTAGCAATACTAATCTCTTTTTTGATTTTAAGAAAATATTTCAGTCTTTTATTATTTATTGTTTTGTTCGGATTAACAAGAGATATCTTATCTCCAATTAATTTCGGTTTTTATACTATTTTATATTCGACCGCTATAATTTTATTGTCTTTATATTTAAATGTTTTTCACAAAAGCAAATTATTTTCTAAAATTTTTTTTTGTTTATTATCCACAATCTTAATAGAATCGTCCATTTTAATATTATTTGCAAAAAAAATAATCACACAAAATATCGCAAGTGTAATTTTATATATTTTTTTTAAAATTATAGAAAACATAATATCAATTTTGATTATTTATCCATTGATAAAATATATATGTTCTAAAAAACAAAAAAAATATACGTATTATTTCTAAATCATTATAACCTTCACTCATGTATTTCTTCCTAACTCGGCTAATAATAATTTGTGCCATTTCCAAGCAGTGTTAATTATGTTCTCTAAATTAGAAAATCTAGTTTCGAAATCTAGTTCTTTTTTTATTTTTTCACAATTAGAAATTAAAATATCTGGATCACCTTTTCTTCTATCTACAAATTCAAAATCAATTTTTTCACAAATAATTTTTTCGCACTTTTTTAGAATATCTAGTACGCTATAACCTTTTGAATTTCCTAAGTTATATATTTTGTTAATGTTTGTATTTTTGGTTATATTTTTTAAAACAATTACATGGGCATTGGCTACATCGCTAACATGAATATAATCTCTGACACAAGTGCCATCTTTAGTTTTATAATCATCACCAAAAATTTTAATTTTCTCTTTTTTTATAATAGATTGAAAAATTTTGGGTATGATATGAGTTTCTGGTAAGTGAAATTCACCAATATTATATTTATAATTAGCGCCCGAAACATTAAAATATCTTAAAATAACAAAGTTTATATTATAAGCTTTGGCATAATCACTTATTATATTTTCGCAAATTAATTTTGTTTTTCCGTATACACTATTTGGATTTGTCAGAGAAGATTCAGAAATATATCTATCGCAATTATTGCCGTAAACAGCTGCACTAGATGAAAAAATTATATTTTTTACTTTTTTTTTTATCATTATCTCTAATAATTTAATTAATCCAACGACGTTATTTTTATAATACTTTTCAGGATTTAAAAAGCTTTCTCCAACTTGAGAGAAACCTGCTAGATTAATTACTGCGTCAATTTTGTTTTCAGAAATAATTTTATTTATTAAATTACAGTTTTTTATGCTACCTTCATAAAATTTAGATTTTTTATTAACTAAAAATTTGTGTCCAGTAGAAAAATTATCGATCACTATAACTTCGTAATTTTTTTTTATCAACTCTAAAACAACGTGAGAACCTATATAACCAGCACCACCACACACCAATACAGACAAAGTTAAACCTCTAGCTAAAAAAATAAATATAATCGCAAATCTTATCTCAATTATTACCAAATAAAATTTTAGATAAATATAAAATTAATTTATCTAATCCAAGATTTTTAACTGCCGAAACAAAAAACAAATTTAAATTTTTATCTTCACAAAATCTCTTTAATTTAATAATATTTTTTTTATTACCATACAAATCAAGTTTATTAGCACATATTATATTTTTTCTCTTTAGCAGATTATGATTATAATTATCTAGTTCATAATTTATCTTTAAAATATTTTCTATAATAAAATTATCAGATATATCTACGACGTGAACTAATATTCTGGTTCTTTCTATGTGGCGCAAAAAATTATATCCCAAACCAAGTCCGTTACTTGCTCCTTCGATTAAACCAGGTATATCTGCAATTACAAAATTTTTATCGTAAACACTAGCAACACCCAAATTAGGAGATAACGTTGTAAATTTGTAATCTGCAATTTTAGGATTAGCATTAGTCATTACAGCAAGTAGACTAGATTTGCCAACATTTGGCATTCCAACTAAGCCAACATCTGCAATTAATTTTAATTCCAAAATTAAATCTAGCTCTGTATAATCTTCACCAGGTTCAAAATATTTAGGCGCTTGTCTTCTAGAATTTGCAAAATGTTGATTGCCACGACCTCCTTTTCCGCCATTTAATATAATTTTTTTTTGAAAATCATTAGATAAATCACAAATGATATTTTGGCTATTAAAATCACTAATTATAGTTCCAACCGGAACTTTAATTAATAAATCTTTTCCATCTTTTCCATGACAATTTTTTTTAGATCCTGGTCTACCATTTTGGGCAAAAAAATTTTTTTTATATCTAAAACTCATAAGCGTATTTATCGAACTATCTGCAATAAAAATTATATCCCCTCCACAACCACCATCTCCCCCATCTGGACCACCGTGTGGAACATATTTTTCTCGTCTAAAAGATACGCAACCTGAACCACCCGATCCTGATCTCACTTTTATTTTTACTTTATCTACAAAAATTTTTATCTTCCTGATTTATTTATATATTTGATCTTAATTTTAAAGTTTAAAATACAGAAATCAATATTTATCAACTTAATAAAATTAATAAAAAATAGATTTAAAAATAAATTTAATAATTTGCGACCACGAAACTGCGCAAAAAAAGATTAAAGAAAAAAGTTGTTAGTACTTACTTAACAAATATTTCTAAAATTTAATCTTGAACAAATGGCAAAAGCGCTAAATGGCGGGCAATTTTTATTTGTAATGTTATTGTTCGTTGATGATAAGCACAACTTCCAGTTACACGCCGTGCTAATATTTTCCCCCGATCTGATAAAAATCTTCTCAACATAGCAGTGTCTTTATAGTTTATATTATTGCTATCGTGACACAACATGCAAATTTTTTTCTTTCTTGGTGTGTATCTTTTATTTACCAAAACAAAAAACCTCTATAATTTTAATTTATTTAATTTATTTAAATTAAAACGGCACATCTTCTTCGCCAAGACTATCTAATAAATCCGAAAAGCTGTCATCATTATTATCTATATCGTTATTTAAATCATTATTGGTTTCTCTAGAATTTTTACTTTCAGCGAAGTCTTGTTCTTCAATGACAACTTCGTGTATCCAACGTTTTTGACCATCTTGTGTTATATAACTCCGCACTTGTAATCTTCCGCTAATACAAATTTTTAACCCTTTTTTAAAATATTTGCTTGCAAATTCTGCGCCGCGTGCAAAAACTACACACCTGATAAAATCAGCATCAGGCTCTCCTTCTCGTTTAAATCTTTTTTGTACAGCAAGGGTATATTTACATACAGAAATTGGCGAATCACCTTGTGTATATCTCACTTCAGGGTCACTTACCAATCTACCCATCAATATAATTTTATTAATAATATCACCCAAATTTTTATCCAAGAATTTTTGTCTATCAATAAAAAAATCTTCTTAAATATTATATGACTAACAACAAACTAGATAGATTTAGCAAAATCAACAAAAAATTTAATTCTGATTCATTATCTTTATTACATCAACTTATCGAGATTTATTTATTTTCGATATTTCTTATAAATTATTTTCTAAAATTATTTTATTTTCAGAATCGTTAATATCGCTTTGGCTATCAACAATTTGACCATCATTGCTATCGGCATTTTCATCAGAAGTATTTCTCTTTATTTTTTTTCTTGCTTTTTTTTCAACGCGTTTTAAAATCAAATATCTTAAAACGTCGTCTTGAATTCTTAATTCATTTTCTAAATATTTAGGTAATTCGACCGGTGCGTCAAAATTTATGAAATAATAAATTCCTTCACTTTGTTTTTTTATTTCATAAGAGAGATACCTTTTTCCTACTATATCTATGTCAATAACCGTTCCATTAAATTTATAAATTATATTTTTTATATCGTCTATTTTTTTATTTAAAATTTCTTCTGATAGTTTAGTACTATATATCACTACTAGTTCGTATTTATTCAAATTATTTCACCTCCCTAATGTTTTAAATTTATAATTAAACTGGTTTTTAACCAAAAAAAACATTAAAAAACATGCAAACATTCTACTATAAAATTTTTGCTTTTAAAAAAAGATAAAATGAAAAGTATAACAAAACAATTTTAAAATGCGATTTGAACGTATTTAAACAACAAAAAACCAAAATCAAGATATATTTTACGAAATTTTTTACAAGTTTTTTTAAAAATTAAGGTCGATTTAAAAATATTTCAAAATCAAATTCTTACGGAGATAAATAAGATTAAAAGCAGCATTTTTAAAAACGAAAATGGAAATGCTTATATTTATATTATTATTATAATTACTTTTATAAATATTTTAACTATCACTCTCTTAGACATTAAAACTTTTAACAGAAACAATCTCAGATTGATTAATAAGTCTGGTGTGAATTTGGCTTTAAATATATTTAATAATAATACCAGCGAAAAATTAGATAATCAAAATTTTAGATTAGAAATTAAAAATAATAAAATAGTCATAGATTTAGATATCGAATTTTTACAAGAAAATAAATTTAAGATTACATCCAGTGTTTTTAATAACAAAAATAACAACACAAAAGTAAAATTAGTTACTAAATACAAAATCGATATTCTTGATAATTCTAATCAAATATTTTTAATAAATAATTAGATTTTAAATAATTAAATAAAAAAACATTATAAAAAGTAAGAGTTACTCATTTAGATAATAAAAAACCATACACAGATTTTTTTACACTAATTATTTTGCCAAATATAAAGCGATAAAAATTCTTGTAATGCAATTAAAAAATTAACTCAAATAGCTTCTACTATGCATATCTTTATTTTTTAATTCTCTTATTTTTAATATTTTATAGAAAAATATAATTTTTTTATTTTGAAATTGCAAATAAAATGATAGTATTAATAAATATCAATAAATTTATGAGTTGTGCAGTTTTTTAAAACTAATTATATTTTGAATAAAAAATGACAATTCTAATCTAAAAGAATTACTAACTCAAAGCGAAGGTAAAAAATTTTGTCACAGTCAGAAGAAATTTTTAGTGATTTTTTAAGAATTTTAAGTCTACATCAAGATAGTAGACATGCTAAAGATATTTTTGGGCAATTTATAGCAAACTTAAACCCGGAACAACGTGTTGATACTACGGCTACAGCCATCGCTAGAAATTTTATTACACCTCAAGACGCAAGTCAACTCTTAGAATCGATAACAACACACAGAAGAGCGATAGAAGTAATAAGTAATTCTCATTATTCATACTTAGAATTTAAAAAGCATCTCTATGATTTTAACGCAGATATATTCGGAGATAATATTGTCGATCTTTTAATTAATATACATAATAGTACAGTAAATGCAGACGTTTTTCTTAATTTTGATAATATAAGAGATTTTACCGGCATGGTTGAGTATTTTAGAGAAATATTTGAAGAAACATTATCTGGTAAAAAACTTGAAGATCTGAAAAAACTTTTAGATTTATTAACAGAAAAATTAAGATTATTTGAGCATTTCGAAAGTATTAACTATAATTTAACACGATGTGATATAGATGTGAGTGTCGTTCTTAAACCTTATGACGCCGCTGTCGTAATTGTTGAATTTTTAAAGAGAAACCCCTTATCTGAAGATGTTGAAATTATTAATAAACAAACCAGTTGTATAATCCGTCTTTATGAATTGTTGCCCAAAAATCAAATACCAGTGGAATTCAAAAATCTTATTGATCAAAGAGCAATAGAAATTGCTGAACAAACTATAAGAAGCTCACGTGATTATTATTCTTGTATTGTTTCAGTAAATTATCCTATTTTTAAATTTTTAGAACTCGGGACGCAGAGACTTTTAGTTACTCAAACTATCCCTGTAATCGAAAACGATTTAAGAGAAAGAAGATTAGATAATTTAAGTAGTTGCATTTTTTTTACAAGTTCTAATCTTTTTTATCTTTATACGCTTGAATTGAGAGAAAAATTTGCTATTCAAATGGCTGAAAATATTTTACTAGAAATACTGGGTAACCTGGAAGCATATAGTAATCTATTACAATCTTATATCTTTTATATTTTACCGTATTTACAGAAAGAAAGAATTGCTATCGAAATAATTAAAGGTATTTCAGAATCAATATCAGATGATTTAGACGCTTTGCGTACGCTTCTTCGTTTTGCAGGACAATTTGTCATTCCGCAGTTAAAGCTCGAACGACAAATAAAATTTTATGCTCCATTGACTGAAATTATTTTGTTGAGAGTCTTAGGCAATTTACAGGGATGTAACGAATTAGTAAGATCTGATCTTTTTAGTAAGCTATTACCTAAATATCAAAAGCAATATGCTACTCAAATGTTTAAAAGTGTTTTAGAAACAGAATCAGGTGATTTAAAAGCGTGTTTTGAATTAGACAAATGCAATAGTTTATTAATATCTCCTACTTTCAATTTTTTACCATTTGAAGAAAAAGAAATAGTTATCATCTCAATCATTGAAATTAATTCGTCAAGAATATTAGATGATTTAGACACATTTCTTAGATTTGCAAAATATCTTCTTCGTTATTCACCAAGTGAACGAGCAAAAATGATTGCTACTCGAATAACTGATATTATTTTGCCAGAGATATTAGGTAATGTAAAGGCGTGTACCAAATTAGTAAGACACGAACTGTTTAAGGGAATAACATTGTCATCAGTTGAAAATAAGGAAAAATTAGCTATTGAAATGGTTAAAAAAGCTTTAGAAGCAAAGCCATATTCGGCAGAAATGATAAGTGAGATTATTTCTTTTGCAGATACTGTTTTTTTAGATGCTCTCATATTCGGTGCATCAACATTTGCTGTTTCTGTTACTGAAATTATTTTTCCAATTGTATCAGATGATTTAACCGCGTGTAATTTATTAGTATCAAGTCGCTTTTTTCACTCTCCCTTTGTGCAAAGTAGAGAGCTTGCTACTAGAATGACTGAGATTGTCCGTCAGCAGGTATTAAATGATCCGCGTGAATTTCTCTTTTTTGTAAGATCTATGATTATTCTTTATTTAACAACTGAACAGAGACAAATATTTCTTGATCGAATGAATGCAGATGTTTTAGAGCTAGTATTAGGCAATTTAAATGAGTGTATTAGATTCGCGAATTCCCATTTTTTTTATTGGTTACCGCAACAACAACAAAGACTCTATGCTAGTGCAATGACTGAAAGTATTGAAAGAATTTCAAGAGAAGAATTAGATAATTCAAAAGACCTTATCCGTCTATCAAAAAGTGATATTTTTAAATTTTTATCGTACGAGAAAAAAGTGCATATATTTATCCAAATCTTAAATCATAGTCACTATAGTGATAGTTTTTTTGACCTTCCATTAATATCTAATCCACATGGTTTACAATTTTCAAGTTATCTTGATCTAGAGGCAATGGAAATTTGTGAAAAAGCTAGAGAGTTAGCTTTAAATCCACCTTCGGACACACCGGAAATAAAAAGATCATCGCAAATGCTTCAACAAGCTTATAACACATTGCTTGAAAATTATAGGCAAATTTTAATGCTACGTTTAAAAGGAGAAGTTAAGTACGATCTACCATCACTAATACCACAGACACAAAAGCCTTTTTTCCAAAGTCATCCGGAGTTTTTTTCGGCAACCAATATTATTAAATTGATAAATCTCAAAATGATTAAAAACGAGGATCAGAGTGAACAATCTAGATAAATGAAAAAATAAAGATAAAAGTAAAACAAGTAAGTGAATTGATTTAGATGATGGGTAAGGACGGACTTAGTAATTTTGATTGAATTTATTCAATCTTCTTCTTACATGAGTATATTTGTTTGAGAGAAAAAAAGAAAAAAATTAATTTTATAAAGAATACATAAAATATCAAGTTATTGCGGATTTATTTTTTATTTTTATGACAACGATCACAGTGGTTTTTATGACATGTACAAATTTTTTTGTTTATTATTTTCTTGAAAGATAGTACAAAAAAAGTGAGCATTAACATGACTAAAAGTTTATCTATATCAAAAAAAATATTATAGAAAACAAAAGTTGTTATCCAAGCGATGAAAAGTTGTGAAACTATACAAATAAAAGTTTTTGTAGTAGATTTTAATTCACTATGAATAGTAGAAATAGCTGCAATACACGGTGTATACAAAACTATAAATAACAAAAAGCAAAAAGCTGATTTTGCATCAAACAGATTTTTTATTTTATTATTATCTCCGTTGCACAAAACCAAGAGCGTTGTTAAAACGGTTTCTTTTGCAATTAAACCTGAAGCAATTGCACAACTCTGCATCCAATGTCCGAATCCCAACGGCTTAAAAATTGGTGATATAAATTTTGAGAAACAAGCCAATATACTGTTGCTTTTATCTTCTACTATTCTAAAATGAAAATCAAATTTTTCTAATATCCATATAAAAATACTCGAGACAAAAATTATACTAAACGCACGCGATAAAAAATCTTTTATCTTATCTCGTGCGTGTAGAGCTAAATTTTTTTTTGTTGGCATACGATAAGGCGGTAACTCCAACAAAAATGGCATGGGTTTTCCGTGCATAATATTTTTTTTTAAAAATAAGCTTGTAATTACAGCAATTATGATCCCTGATAGATATAACAAAATTATTATAAAAATTGCTAGTTTTGAAAAAATCAGTGATGTCAGAAATATATATATTGGAATTTTTGCACTACACGACATAAAAGGAATTAAAAAAATCGTTATTTTTTTTTCTCTATTAGATAACAATGTTCTGGTTGACATTATCGCTGGTACTGAACATCCAAAACCTATCAACATGGGAACAAATGATTTTCCGGATAATCCAATTTTTCTTAAAAATGCATCCATAAAAAAAGCGACTCTTGCCATATATCCAGAATCTTCTAAAATCGATAGCAAAAAAAACAAAACAGAAACCATTGGTAAAAATGACAAAATACTAATTAAACTCTGAAATGCACCGTCGATAACTAACGACCGCACAAGTTCGTTAGTCTTGTGTTTTATTAAAAAATCTTGTAGTTTATATTTTAATACTTCGAAAGATAAAGAAAGTAAATTAGTTAGAAATCCTCCAACCAAATAAAAAGATATAAAAAATATTAAAGACATTATTAATAAAAAAATAGGCAGAGCAAAAAATTTATGTGTTAGAATTTTGTCTATGTCTATAGATTTTTGACTTATGTTTTTATTTTTTATAACACAATTTTTGCAAATTTTTTCTATAAAATTATAATACATATCGACGACTGCAATATCGCTTTCTTTGTTTAGATTATTTTTCATTGAGTTTATAATTTCGTCGATTATCTTAATCTCATCATTGTCAAGTTTTAGATAATCAATCATAAGTTCGTCATTTTGAATTATTTTGAGAGCTGCGAATCGGGAAGAAATATTTTTTTTTTGAGCATGATCTTCGATAATGTGTGCCACAGAATGGATGGCTTTGTGGACTTCTCCATTGCAAACATCAATTTTTTCTCTAGGTTTATTTTCTTGTATTATTTTTTTTATTTCATATATTAAGTCTGCAATTCCTTCTTTTTTACTTGCTGTAATTGGAATTATTTTAACTTTTAATATATTTTCTAACTCTGAAATATTAACGCTATTTCCTAAAAGTTTTAGCTCGTCTATCATATTAAGAGCAATTATCGTTGGTAAATTTAATTCCAAAATTTGTAAGGTCAGATATAGATTTCTCTCTATGTTAGTTGCATCTATTATATTTAATATAATATCAGAATTATTTTTAATTAAAAAATCGCGCGTTAAAATCTCTTCAGCTGAGTACGGAGATAAAGAATATATTCCAGGTAAATCTACAATTTCAATATTCTTATCATGTTTTAGTCTTCCGATTTTTTTTTCTACAGTAATACCAGGAAAATTTCCAACATGTTGATAACTACCAGTTAAACAATTGAAAAGAGTAGTTTTTCCACAATTCTGATTTCCGATTAGTGCAATTTTCATATTTTTTTAACTTCTATCAGTTTTGCATCTTCTTCGCGAACAATTAATTCATATCCTCGTAAAAAAATTTCTATTGGATCTCCCAACGGTGCTCTTTTTATTATTTTTATCTCTGTATTATTTGTTATCCCCATATCCAACAATCTTCTTCTTAAAGAGCCAATACTTGAAATTTTTAAAACTACACCACTTTCGTTTATTTTTAAATCACTAAGTCTCAATTTTATTCTTTTTGTCCTTATAAAAAAATAAAAATAAAAAATAATTTATAAAATTATCCTCAAAAATATTAATCAATAAAAATATAAAAGATTTTTTTAATATCAATAATTTTATTTATTTTTTTTATTCATAATTTTTTTTACTCTGATTTATTAAACTTATAAATACAATTTATCATAAGAGATTAAAAAAATCACACAAAAAAATTAGTAAAAATTTAATATTTTGTTAAAAAATTTGATGTTTTTGAATCTTTGTATAACGAATATTTTTTTGTCTAAAAAAATAATTTAGAAAATAAAAATATTCGGCGGTATTACCTTTTTGAAATTTCTAAAATTAAAATTTTTAATGTTTTATATATTTATTTTTTTGTTGTTAATTAAAAAAAATATTATCGCTAGTGAAAAATTTTTAAAATCCAACGAAATTTTTGCGATTGGCAGTGTGTTAATGGATTCATACAGTGGTCGTATATTATGGGAAAAAAATTACAAAAAACCTCTTGCAATGGCTAGCACTACTAAAATTATGACTGCAATTTTTGCTATAGAGAAATCTAAAAATTTAGACAAAATTATTTGTATAGATAAAAGTATAATTGGAATACCAAAAGTTAAAATGGATTTAGTTCCTGGAGAAAAAATAGAATTAAGAAATTTATTATATGCTTTAATGCTGCAATCATCGAACGATGCGGCGGTTGCCATAGCAAAAAATATTTCTGGAAGTGTTGATAAATTTTGTGAAGATATAACAAAAAAAGCAAAAAAAATCGGCGCAGAAAATACTGTTTTTAAAACGCCAAACGGTTTAGATAAAGATGATCATCATTCGACTGCTTATGATATGGCAAAAGTAACTAGATACGCCCTTAAAAATAAAAAATTTATTGATATAATTAATACTCCAAATATTAGTTTTAAAACCAATAAAAAATCTTATTTAATAAATAATAAAAATAGATTATTAAAAGAATTTAAAGGTGCAAATGGTGTTAAAACTGGTTTTACTGGAAAAGCTGGCAATTGTTTTGTTGGATCGGCAAAAAGAAATGGTATGCAATTAATTTCAGTAGTTTTAGGTTCTGGTTGGGGAAATTCTGGACGAGAAAACAAATGGACAGATACTAAAAAAATATTAAATTACGGATTCGAAAATTTTGCTTACAAAAAAATTTTTTACAAAAATCAAATTGCGGCTAGAGTTGAAGTTTTAAATTCTCGTAAAAAAACTTTAGACTTAATTTTTAACAAAGATTTAATTTTGCCATTATGTGACGACGATAAGATACGTGTAGTTTTAAAAATACCCGATGCTTTGGATGCACCAATAATTAAAAACAAAGTATTGGGCAAAGCTATAGTTTTTATTAACAATAAAACTATTAGTGAATTAAATTTAATATCAAATCAAAATATCGCAAGACATGATTTCAAAAATTCTATAAAAAAAATATTTAGATCTTGGATTAAAATTAAATTAGAAATTTAAAAATTTTATATCAAAGTAAAATTAAATATGATTCAAAAAATATATTTTTTTAATCTTGATTTGGAGTAAGTAACGTAGTTTTTTTCGGAAATTTCAAAAATTTTATGATAACAGCAGCTATTAATAGACATGCTAGGATAGGCGAAAGATTTTTCAATAATTCGATTCCCAAAGTTATTTTTTCAAATCCGCCGTTTGATAAAATTAACCCGATAGTTGCACCTAATCCAGCCAAAATTAACAAAGCAGAAGCAATTTTAGCACTTCGAGGTATTTTTTCTTGCGGCGAAGAATTTTCTTGTGGATCACATGATTTTATTAATTGTCCAGTTTCTTGATGTTGATCTGGTTTACTTTCATTTGTTGATATTGGATTTTTTCTTATTAATCGTTTTCGCTTTTTGGGTTGTTGTGTTTCTATATGTGATAACTCTACTACTTGCAATTTATTCAATAATGTTGGAGGAATCAATCCTAATACTTCTTGAAGACAACTGCTGTTATTTAGAGAATTCAGGGTAGAAATTACCTGAGATGGAGTTAACAAAACTTCTCTTGGTAATCCTGATGGTGTTGCTGTTTCAATTCCAAAATAAAATTTTAATAGCCTCGCATATTTATCATTAATATGTTTTCCGCCATATCCTAAAATAATTTCATCCCATATTTTTCTTCCCCTTACTTCACAAAAATTATCAAAAATCTTCATGATGTTTTGCATTAATGATTGATTATCTGGATTTTGCAAAAAAAATTGAGTCCTGTTAGTATCTGTGAAAGTGTAAGTAAAAATTAAATAAGACATTGATAAAATCATAAAAAAAATATCGAATAGCTCTGCGTATTGATCGTTTACTGAATACATTGTACTTAATTTTGAGTTTGGTTTCATAGCAACATTATAAAGTGCTAGAAAATTGTCACCTAAATTAAATTTCCCAGGACAACCACCAGCTTGCATTGAACAAAACATACGTAAATCGTCTTTTGGTAAACTTGTGAAGTATTTAATAATTTCAAACCGCGCACTTCGATCAACACCAACTACTAGATCTAATTTACTGATTTCGCTCACAAATAAATCTCCTGTTAAGTTCGAACTTTTTTACTATATAATTATAAGATATTTTCAACTATTTAGATAGTTTTTATTTAATTTATTTTGTACAAATTTCATAAAACAAACATTATTTTAAAAAATATTCGAATAAAAAATAAATTTTTGTAAAAAAATATCTCTGAATTGTTTTCAACAAAAGGAGATAAACATAAAATGGTCTACAAACAACGTAGTTCTAGAGAGAGAGAGAGAGAGAGATTTACTTTTCGTAATATTTTTTCTTTTGTCTTTTTAACTTTACTTTTTATTTTTTTATTTAATTTTAATTTTAATAGAAAAAATGTTTTTGCGGTGGAAAAATCGTCACGAGACTTATCAGACCACGATCCTTATGTTTTTAAATTTGAGATTGAAACAACAGAAGATAATGAAATTTATTATGTTCCTACACAAGGACGAGTAGGTGGAAGTTTTAATGATTATAACTGGGATATTAATTGGGGAGATGACAGAACAGAAGAAGATATAAAAAGAGAAGAAAGCGATCCTGATCCTAGCAATTCCGGAATAAAACATACTTATGAAAATCCCGGATCATATATCATCGCTTTAACA
>JAISCN010000005.1 GCA_031265515.1 Clostridiales bacterium
GTGAGGTGATTAGATGCTGAGATATATGTTTAAAATTTTGAAAGAAGTGTCAATAAGATTACTTCCAGAAATTATTAAAACAATTATCGAAGTTATAATCATAAAAAAATAGTCGCTAACCCCTTAAGTTTCGACTATTAAATTTGTTTAAACTTCAGGAAGTCGTCTATGACGAACAACCGTTATGTTTTTATTTTACTCAAAATTATTTTCTTTAGTCAAGATAAAAAACCCATGCTAGCAATTTTAAAAACTAGTTTTATTTAAATATTAATCGCTATATTGCTTATTTAATTATATGGATAATTTATCTGATTTCTCGAATAAACAATATTGTGTAAAATATCTTATGAATATTTTAAAATCAACGACGGTAAACATTTTTTGTAAAATTATTAAAAATATTTTAAAACTAACCGCTGTGATTTATTAATTCTATTACAGTTTAGATAAAACTTTTATCTTTTTAACTCTTTTAATTGCAAAATTTTAAAAATAACTCTTTTGTGTAGTATCTTTAAATAAATTTATTTTTGCTTATTTATAAATTTTTGAGATATTGTGTCTTGACTACTAATGTATTTTTGGAGAGGTTTAGATATGAGAGTAAAATTATCTTTTAAATTTTTTTTGTGTTTTTTTTTATTAGTTTGTTTTGTTGCTGTTTTAATTTTTGGAAATAAAAAAAAGAAAAAGCAGTTTGAAATAGCGCTTGTAACCGATACTGGATCAATAGACGATAAATCATTTACTCAAGGGGCATGGAACGGTATTATTGAATACGCAGAAAAAAATAATATAGGATATAAATATTATCAACCAATTAATGGCAACGAAGATTCTTTACTTTCAAATATCGATATAGCTGTAAGAGGAGGCGCTAAATTAATCATAGCGACTGGTTTTTTAAATGAATTGGCAATTTATAGATCTCAAGATAAATATAACTACATAAAATTTGTACTCGTAGATGGAATTCCAAATGATGGTAGTGATTTCAAGACAGGTGAAAACACAATTTCACTTAGTTATGCCGAAGATGAAGCGGGTTTTTTAGCTGGTTATTTTGCAGTTAAAGATGGCTATAAAAAATTAGGTTTTATGGGTGGAGCTGCAATGCCGCCAGTTATCAAATATGGATATGGCTTTGTTCAGGGTGCTGAATTTGCGTCTAAAGAACTCAATTTGCAAAACAATGAAGTAGAAATAAAATATTATTATACTGGAGAGTTTAAAGCTTCTCCGGAATTTCAAGCTATGGCAACTTCTTGGTATAACAATAGTACTGAGATAATTTTTGCATGTGGTGGAGCACTTGGAAATTCTGTTATGGCAGCTGCAGAGTCTTTAAATAAAAAGGTTATTGGAGTAGATATTGATCAGTCAAGCGAATCGGAAACTGTTATAACTTCGGCTTTAAAACATGTTAAAAGTTCTGTTTTTGAATGTGTTAAAGATTATCATACTGGAAATTTTCCCGGTGGAGAAAATTTAGTTTTTTGCTCCAAAAATGATGGTATCGGATTAGAAATAAAAAATTCTAGATTTAAAAATTTTGATAACGACGATTATGAAAAAATATTAAATTTATTAAAAGACAAAAAGATAGAATTGATAGAAAATATTGAAGAAAGCGGTAGTCCAAGTATTATTAAGACAAATTTTATAAAAATTACAGAAATTAAATAAAAAAAATTTTTATTATCAATCATCGGTGAAATTATGTCTATGGATAGTATAGAAATGTGTAATATTACTAAAATATTTGGAAATACAAAAGCTTGCGATAATGTAACGTTGAAAATAAAATCTGGTGAAATACATGCGTTGCTCGGTGAAAATGGTGCTGGAAAGTCAACTTTGATGAGTATTTTATCTGGTTTTTATAAACCTGATAAAGGATATATAAAAAAAAATAATAAAATTATAAGAATAGAAAATCCACGAGAAGCAAATAAATTTGGATTTGGGATGGTATACCAGCATTTTAAGTTAATAAAAAATTTTACTGCGCTTGAAAATATAACTCTTGGTGTTGAAGATACTCGTTTTGGCTTTATTTGTAATTATAATGCACGAAAAAAAATTAATTATATATGTAATATTTATAATTTCAAGATTGATTTGGACAAAAAAGTTTGCTTTATGAGTGTTGCTGAACAGCAGAGAGTAGAAATTTTAAAATTACTTTATAGAGATAACGATATTTTAATATTCGATGAGGCAACTGCTGTTTTGATGCCACACGAAGTTAATGGCTTGTTAAAAATGATAAAAAAACTTGCGAAAGAAAATAAAATTGTATTATTTATAACGCATAAATTAGATGAAATTAAAGCAATCGCTAAAAAGTGTAGCGTAATGAGAAAAGGAAAATTAATCGATTGTGTTGATGTTAATAAAATCAGCGAAGAAGAACTTTCTGAGATTATGATGGGGAAAAAAATTGATTTTGAGATTAACAAAATTAGCGGCAAAGATAATAAAATAAAAATAAATACTAAAAAAAATATTTTAGAAATAAGAAACGTTTGTTCTAAAAATATTAAAAATATAAGTTTTAAAATTTATGAGTCAGAAATTTTAGGTATCGCAGGAATCGATGGCAATGGACAAAATGAGTTAGTAAATTTGTTAACTGGTTTAGATAAAAGTATAAGTGGCGATATTGTATATAATAAGAATATTAATAAAAATATTAATTTGTCTAAATTGAGTATTTTCGAAAGAAATAAATTTTTTTCTTTTATACCGGAAGATCGTCACAAACATGGTCTCGTTTTAGATTATAGTGTTGCTAAAAATTTAGCGCTCAAAAAATATTTCGATAAAAGTTTTAGAAATAAATATTTTATCGATGTTGAAAAAATTAATAATTATTCTAAAGAATTGATAAAAAAATATGACATAAGAGCAAATGATTCTGAAAAAACTTTATCTAAAAATCTTTCTGGTGGAAATCAACAAAAAATTATAATTGCGAGAGAATTAGAATTAAATAAAAAAATAATAATTACTGTTCAGCCAACCCGTGGACTCGATATTGGAGCAACGAATAACGTTCACAATTATTTAATCAAACAACGAGAATTAAATAACTCTATTTTGTTAATTTCGTTAGATATAGACGAAATTTTATCTTTAAGTGATAGAATTTTGATTTTATATCAAAAAAAAATTGTTACAGAAGTTGATCCGAAAAAAATTTCAAAAACTGAACTTGGATTATATATGTCTGGTACAAAATCAAGAAAATCGTCTTAAAAATTTTATTTTTAAAAAATATAAAGTTGGTAACTAAGTTTTGATTTCAAAAAGTATTTTGCCTATTGTAGTTATTGTTGGTAGGACAAACGTTGGAAAATCAACGCTATTTAATAGTTTAGCAAATAAAAAAATAGCGATAACTAAGAACGAAAAAAATACAACGAGAAATTGTTTGAACAGTAATATTTCTTGGTTAGGAAAAGAATTTATCTTAGTAGACAGCGGTGGTTTTGAATTTGATTTAAAGAATATAATTTTAAAAAAAGTATACGAACAAAATATAATTAACTTAAATTCTGCTGATTTGATTTTATTTTTAGTTGACGGACAAGAAGGAATAAATAATTTAGATAAAGATATATCTATCTTTTTGCGTAAAATTAAGAAAAAAATAATTTTAGTAATAAATAAAATCGAAAACTATCAGCGTGATAAAGATAATATATATGAGTTTTATAAATTGGGTTTGAAAGATATATTTTTAGTTTCAGCTGAGCAAAAAACAGGTATAGGAGATTTGTTAGATCTTGTAATTAAATATATATATAGTGATAACGATGATAAAAATTTAAACAAAAGAACAGATCATAAAGAAGATATTGAAGTTTTAAATAGCAATAATAGCGATAACGAAGAAAAAAAAATAGATAAAAAAATTATAAAAATTGCAGTCGTTGGAAAACCAAATGTTGGCAAATCGAGTTTTGTTAATAAAATTTTAGGAGAAGAAAGAAATATTGTTGATAGTATGTCTGGAACAACTCGCGATTCTGTCGATAGCTTTTGTAATTATAATAATCAAGATTATATGTTAATAGATACAGCAGGAATCAGAAAAAAAAATAAAATAAAAGAGTCGCTAGAATTTTATAGTGTTTTAAGAAGTAAAAACGCTATCAAACAGTGTGATGTGTGTATTTTAATAATAGATACCGAAAACGAAATTAATGAGCAAGATGCAAAAATTGCTGGGATTGTAAGCAAAAACTTTAAACCATTAATAGTCGCAATAAATAAGTGGGATTTAGTAGAAAAAAATGATTATATCTATGCTATAGATAAATTTAATACAATGATAGATAACATCTTGGGCTTTGCTAGAAAATATACTCAAAAAATTTTTTTATCAGCTCTAACCGGTGAAGGAATATTAAAAATTTTTGATTTTATAAAAAAAACCTGGCATCAATATAATTTTAGAATCAAGACACATGATGTTAATTATTTGATAAAAAAAAGCATAACTAAAAATCCGCCTGGATTTAGTAAATATTCTAAAAGATTAAAAATTTATTATTCTTTACAAGTCGATGTGTGTCCTCCGACTTTTGTTTTATTCGTGAACGATCCTGTTTTAATGCATTTTTCATATAAGCGTTATCTTGAGAATCAATTGATAAAAGAATTTAATTTTTCTAAAACGCCGATTAAAATAATAACAAAAAAGAAATAAAAATATTTAAGTATTTTGATACGTTAATATATATTAAAAATTAAGATTTAAAAATTATCAATCAATAAACAATTTATTAAAATGATTTATAAATCAATGTCTAACGATTCATATGGGGAAGTTGTAATAAAAAAGTCACGATTTGTTTATTGCGGCTTAAAAATAAAATCAAAATTAGATGCAATAAATAAAATTGATTATTACAAAAAAAAATACTACGACGCAAAACACATAGTATTTGGTTATGTATTGCTAAATTACAAAAAGTTTACTGAAAATGGAGAACCGTTTGGAACATCAGGTAGTCAAATTTTAAATGTTCTGGAAGAAAAAAAATTATTTTATAATATAATCATAGTCGCGAGATATTTCGGTGGTATTATGGGCACTGGAAATTTATCTCGAGCATATAAGCAAACAGCTGAAAATTGTGTTAATAGATCAAAAATTCTAACATACGAATTTTATAAAGAAATTATCTTTTGGATTGATTATAAAAAAACCTATGATTTTATCAAACTCTTCGAAAAAATTTTTTTTATAAGAGAAAAAGAATATTTTGATAATATCATAAGAGTTAATGTTTTCGCGAACATCAATTTTGATCTTAGAAATCTTAGTCTAAACAAAAAAATATTTACGAAAATTATAGAAAAGAAAAACTTAATTTTAGGATTTAACGATCTAATAAATAAAAAATTTATTGCGATAACTGGAGAAATTTATTGTTCAAAAATCTTTAAATAGATTTATATAAAGAAAGGATATCAAAATAATTTACATAATACGAATTTTATATTTAAATATTTTACTTTTATCATGAAAGTTAACAAGTTAAATTTTTTATAAAAATATATAAACTAAATATTACTTATAAAAAAATAATAAAAAACATTTTTTAATATTATTTTGTTTTTTAACCAAAATTATCTTATAAATATAGAATTAATTTTGGAAATAGTTGTTTTATGTTAATTTTTGTTTTATGATTAATCTTAATGATATTAAAAACAAATTAGCAGGTGCTGAAAAAATATGAGCGATACGAGTCAAGAACGATTTTTAAAAAGTTGCCAGGAAATAGAAAATTTGTTTAGTGATGATCTTTTCTTACAAGATATGAATGCGTTTATTGAATCAATTAAAAGTATTAGATCTAAACAAGGTGCTAGAAGTTATTTTCAAGGCTTGTGTTCCAATAAGCCTCCAAATCAGCTTCCCGAAATTGAAAAAATTCGAATATATTTATGTGATAACGTTGGAATAAAAAATGGTGAAGATCTTGAATTTATAACCAAGTTGCTGTATACTGTTTCGAATTCTTTTGTAGTTCTTTTTAGATTACACTGCGATGAAAAACTTTTCGCTAATGATATGCTACGATATGATTTGTTGAAATCATGTATTTCTATTATTGTTAATTTTCTTGCATCAGAGGAATTGAAGGAAAAAATTGTTGAAGTTCGAAAAAAAATATCAGAAAAAGGTCTTCGTAAGTTTGATAGTATTTTTGAAATCAATAGAAATGCTACTGTATCTGTCGATGCTAATTTGCCGTATGGCGTAATAAGTGCACTATCTCTTAGTAATAGTGCGAGTGAATTGTTAGCAAGGTTAAGTGAAACTGGAGATTTGCGTGATTTAGATTTAACATCATTTGAGTACGGTTATTTGACTAATGATTTAGAAGTAGAAGGTCTGAAGGAGCCTGTAATCAGAAGAATTGATACCGCCCCAGAATCAACATTAGAAACGCCAAAAATGCAAATGACAAATATTGAAAATATAAAAATAAGATATTTTAGACAAATTTCGCCTGTTGTAGCCATTGTGGGAGATATGGGATTGGACAATTTTTACACTTTATTAAATATGTGTATTAGACGTCTCATACATCAAAATAATGGCGAAATAGGCGAAATGAACACAGAATCCGATACGATGAAAGATTATATTGATACGCTTAAGATAGATAAGATCAAAGATCCCGATGATCAAAAAGTGTTTGAAAATCTTTTAGGTAGTATAAGTCAAACAGCGTCTGAGATATTTGATATGGAAAAAAGATTGCAAACATCACAAGTTATTCCAATACCTTTACAACCTGCAGTGGTATCTGCAGATCAATTAGAACCATCTCAGTTAGTTCCAGTATCATCAATTTCTAGAGAGATTACGGATGAAGAATTACTTTCTATATCGCTTGAAGAACATATCAACGAAGAAGAAAAGAACATTTCGGATAGTTTTGCGGAGGAGTTTAGAGCCCTTGAATCAGAATCGTCTCTCATAGAAAGCGAAATATGTTCAAAAGAAAAAGAATCCGCGGACACGAGAACGATTGTAATAAGACGTATATATAAAATAATAGAATTAAATAATTTGCGAAAACAGAAAGATGCTATTTTACGTAGACATAATTTGGTATATTATCTTTTGGATAAAAGAATTTTAGAATGTCGTTTAAAAAGAACTAAAAATAAAAATTGTAAAGAAGAACTCGTAAGAAGAATTGAAGCTAATCGAATCGATATAGATTACGTACAAGAAAGTATAAGGTCTTTTGAAACACAATTACTACCAGATATTAGATTTATGGACTATGCTTTTGAAAACAAAGAAGAATTAGCTTTTAGAATAGAGAGAGAAACTAATTGTCAAAAAAGTTTGGATCCAAGTAGCGAAGAATATAAAATTATTGATTTCAGAATTCAGTGCATGCGAAGATTACAAAAAGCTTCGCTTGATTTAGATCCAAAATTACTAGACATTTCAGATGATCCTAGTTTTGAAAATATATTAGGAACCAAATGTATGTCACAGGGACATGAGATAGATTTAGCTTCTCATAAATATAAAATTGCTTGTGCACTTAGACTTAATGATCTACATTTTAAACCGGATGAAACTCTTAGCGATGCTCGAGATACTATCAAGTTATCGCAAGACTACGACACATTAACTGAAGCTTTAGAAGGATTAAATAAAGAATATATTGATACTTTATATATTTTTGTTGAAGGTCACATTCCAGATTATATATTTTGTGCGACTGTAAATTATTTTCGAGCGTTGTATAATGCTTTAAGAGACAAGATATTAAAAACCAGAGAAAATATTGACCACAAAATAAATGAAATTAACCACACGATAAGCGAAGCACCAATAGCATCTGCTTCAGCCATACTGCAGAGATCAGTGCTAGAATCTGCAGATCAACTAATTTCTCAGTGCGGAACATCAGTGGATGAAATCAGATCATTAGCTGAAAGATATGCTAATTCAACGATTGTTCAAGAGCGGAACGAGATTTTAGACACTTATTTGAATTTGAGAGATAGAGCTTTGGCTCATCTTAGCCAAAATACTCCAGAATACTCACAATTGTATGATGATATTGAAAGAACTTGGAGTGGCGGGATTGTAATTACGCAATCGGTACCAACTGCAACAGCAGCTCAACTAAAACCAGCAGTAACTAATCCTGATCCGCAAAGACCATTAACAAGGCCAGAAATAGTGTTAAGACCAGCACCAATACCGACGGCAGTAGTCCCAATAAATGAAGTTATGAAATATTATAAGGGAGTTTTTGAAATTGTACAGAATAGGAACAGAAGATTAAGAGAAGCTTTAGAAATAACAGATGCTACAAAACGAGAAGAATATTATAGAGAACATAATTTAGTAATACCAAGTATTATGCCTCCGATAAGAGCAATGATAGAAACTAAAATTAAATTTACTTACGATGAAGATTTTGCAATCACCAACGCAAGGTTACTTCAGCAGCTTGTGGATTATTCGAGATCACAAGAATTGCAAGAGATAGTGCAACAAAACGAAGGAAAAACATTAATTATCGGTGATATTCATGGTAATTTTTTTGCATTAGCAAGACCTTTGCTCGAAAGTGGATTAGCTACAATAAACGATCCACCAGTAATTTTTGTAAATAACGAAACATTTGAAACATACGATTCTTTTAACGAAGCAATGACAAGAACCCAAGGAGATATATCTAAATTTACTCTATCGTTAAATTGGATACCTAGAAAAGAATATAATGCGGTCACTATTTTTACGGGAGATTACATAGATAGGGGCTCATGTTCAGAAGAAGTTATTGTAGGCACGTCTCTTCTTAATAGAAGAATAAAAGATATTCATTTGCCATCAGGTCATCCACTAATATCACAGAAAGTTGAAATTTTTGGAAATCACGAGGCAGGAGGAGTGGCAAAATGGCTGATAGGTTACGTCGCTGCGGGATTAGAACTTGGACAAGAAAATTCGAAATTTGAATCTGCGAAATTATTGCTTGAAAGACTTGCAGATGGAAGTTTAGTTCCACTTCATTACGATGAAAAACGCGACATTTTTTGTACACATTCCAGTTTAGATAAACGAGAGATATATAGTTTATTATCTATTATCTCTCAGGATATTTTTGTAGAAAGGTCTGTTATCACCACAGATCAACAAAATGAAGCAGTTGTTTTTATGAAAAGATTTCATGGACCCAGCGGACACGATGGAGAGGGTGTTGAAACAAAAGAATTAAAATTAGAATTGGTTAATCTAATAAATTCAGCTTTCAAAACCATTAGCGATTATGTTTTTAAAAACATTACTAAAGATGCTGAGATTGATGGTGAACTCTTGCAAGAGCTTGCAAATTTACTTGTTCAACATTCAAATACATGTTATATCCGACCGGAAGATATTGATGATATTGGACAAATTGATGTAGATACAGAAGTTGCTAATGATGTAGCTCGTAATCTTAATACTGGTACTGATACTATCACAGTTATTGGACACTTTACGGTTGGTATACAAATATTGGTTATACAACAAGGCTGTAAATTTTTATTATCTGACTCTAGTATACAACATAATTCTGGCTCTTCGATTACAATTCTTGATGCACTAGGAAGACGTATAGAAGCTATAAAAGATTTAGCAGAAACTTCTTTTTTAGATCAAAAATTTACATCATCGACACCAGAGCGATCGGCTCCGTTATTGTTATCGCAAATTGATGATGAACGTATAAATTTTTCAGCAATTAGTAATGCATCGCTAGATGTATCTAGAAGAGATCCCGGAAGTCGTGATCCTAATGTAATACCGGGGCGAGAGCCGCAATCAAATCCTGTTGTTGTATCAAAACCATTTCCGTCAGAACCTCCTTCTTCACCAGTATCAGAATCAGAAATAGTTTTAGAAGAAGTACCAGAAATATTTAGAAACTTTGGAATTTCATCAATAGATGGTATTCCAACTGTGTCACCGATATCGAGATTAGATAATCCAAAAAAATACGAAAAACCTAAAGGTATAAAATCAGACACAAGTTACATGTCAATATATTCAAAAAGGTGTTATCAACGCGATATTCTCTATGACCTTCAAGATGCAATCGAAAAAAATTATAGTGACGAAAGCCTAGAATATAGACATATTAAATTTTTATGTGAGGAATTCAAAAAATTAGTAGATATGCTTGAAGTTTTAATTTCTGCAGGCACGGGAAGATATGGTGATTTCGCCCTTGCAAATTTTGAGGAAAATCCAGCAGTAGAAAAAGATCTAAATAAAGATACAACAATCGTACTCGCGCTGTCGAGAGCAGAAGATATTTTTAATTCAAATATTCCTTCAGTACTGAATGTGGCGGAACCAGCTCAATATTCAGATGCATCAGTGCCATACGTATCAGCAGAAGATGTTCCAAAACCATCACCACTAGCACCTTTTGCTCTAGATGCACCAGCAGAAGATGTTCCAATAGAAGTTAAACACGGACTACCATTTTTTTATGATATTAAATATCCTGAAGAAATAAGAAAACCTAATTATAGTGAATTACCAATTCCAGCAGGTGTTGAAGCAGGGACGCCCGTGTATGAAACTTTAAATCATTTTTATCTATATGTTTTATTTATGAACGAAGCTAGTAGAGTTTTAAGTCTCAAAAATTCAGATGAATCTGAAATCATGTTTGAATCTCTCCGTGAAAAGTTGCAAGAAGAAGGTTTATATCATTATCGGCTTCATACAAAAACCTTAGAAGAACAATTAGTGCAAATTGATGAACTTAATAGAATAATTAAGTCAGAACAAGGGCAATGGAGAAAATCATTTGAAGAGGCATTTGTAGAAGATATCCCAATACCAGATTCACCTCCGAAAGCTTCGCCGGAAGATGCGCTAGCAACATCAGCTCTGGAAACAGAGTTAAAACCAGAAGAGGCATCAGCAGAAAACATACCTATTTTAGAAATAGAACCAGAGGCACCAGCAGAAGTAAATCCTTTAGAAGATACATCAGCACTAGCAATAGAATCAACATCTGTTTTAGATGAATCAGCAAAAGAAGCTTCGCCGGGAGATGTGCTAGCAACATCAGTCGTAGAATTATCATCTCCAGAAGCAGAAAATGTACCTATTTCAGAAATAGAACTAGAGGCACCAGCAGAAGTAAATCCTTTAGAAGATACACCAGCATTAGCAATAGAATCAGTATCTGTTTTATATGAATCAGCAAAAGATTCATCAGTACAATTAATGCAAGAATCATCAACAGTAACAGTAGATGTTTCTGATCTAGATATACCAGGTGCGGCAGAAGATTCCACAACAGAAAGTGCATTACAACCTCATGAAGAAGAACATGATATTATTGAAAGAGACGTAGATTTAGAATTAGAACCTACATACACGGAAAATGAAATAGAATCTAGAGAATTAAATGATGCTATGTCTCAAAAGGAACACGATATACTTAGAAACTCATTTGACAAATCTAGTAATTATAATTCAGAAATTTATGAAATTCAAAGAAATATAGACGAATTAAATGAATTAATTTCAAGTATGTCCAGAAGAAGAGAACCTGCCAACTGTCATCAAGCTGTAAGCCATATTTTAGAAATAAAACGAAGAAAAATTGAATTACAACAATTTAAAGTTCTTACAGAAGCAGAAGCTTCTATTTTGGAGATACGTTTAGATTTAGTAAAAAGTCAAGAAATTAGAGATAGAATTACAGAAAAAATAAATAAAAGAAGAGGACATCTTGAATTTAATCGAGAGGAACTCACAAGTGCAGATAATGGAATAAAAGAAATTTTAAATGATTCTCGTATAAATAGAACAAAACTAAATGATTTGTTAGAAAGATTTGATCCGACAAGTATTCCTATACTGGGTTCAATACCAATATCAAAAGATTCTTCGGAAGAATCTACATTTAAAACAAAGCGTAAAAGTTTAAAAGAATCAATAAAAGAATCAATACATGATTTATTCATGACTGCTCTCGGTGATCCTAGATCTAGTCAGTCAGCTGATCAAGAATATGATAGTGATTTAAGTTTTGATTTCGAAGGCGAAGCAGCTTCTTTAGGTTTGACTTTTGTTAGTGATGATTCGAATGAAGAAAAATCTCATAAAAAAAAATCTCAAAAAAAATCTCACACTCAAACACAAGCTGTTGAAAAGAGTGATTCTGAGTCTGAAGATAAATTTGCGAAAGAATATTCAGATGGACTTGATGAATTTATAAAAGATCCATTAGTAAAATTACCATCTCAGGCATCAGAAGAGGTATCGACAAATGACGTATCTAGTTCAAAAATAGAACTGATAACATCTATAGAAGTAACTCCTCCAGAAGATATAGCAGCACTAGAAATAGAATCAGTATCTGTTCTAGATGCATCAGATACGGTAGAAGGTTCCACAACAAAAAATGCATTACAACCTCGAGAAGAAGAACATGGTGTTGCTGCAATAGACGTAGATTTGGAATCAGATCATGCATACTCGGACGATTTGAACGATGGATCAAATACCATAATGCTTGACCGCCTAAGTAATCAAATTCGTGAAATTCTTGGTCCCATTGATTTAGCTACGGCTACTGCAACTCATCTACTTATTCGATTTTCTGATATCGAAGATCACATTAAACTGATAATTGATGGATTAGACCTATTTAATCAAATTAGTGAAATAATTAGTGAAATCCGGAATAACATTATTCTAACTGATGATGAATTTAGGAATCTATTAAATCAATTTGATGAATTTAGGAATCGCATAATTTCAGTTGATGAAAAATTACTAGAATTATCTGCTCAATTTGTGGAAGTTCAGGGTCACGTTTATCTTAACGTTCGTCAGTTAACTGACGAAAAATTAACAGACTTATCTGATCAACTTTGTGAAATCCAAAACCACGTCGATATAGCTGATAAAGAATTAGTGGATATATCTAATCAATTTCATGAAATTCAAAACAAAATCGATCTAGCTGATGGAGAATTAGCGAAGTTATATAAAATTTTTGCAGTTCAAGAATTAGAGGGAAATAACGAATTTAAGATATTACAAAAATCCATTGAAGATTGGAATTTGTCACTAAGAAAAAAACAGATGCAAGAAGAAGTACAAGAAGCAAAATTTGCTGAAAGAACAAGACAATTAGCAGAAGCAGAACAAGCAAGACGAGAACAAGCAAGAGTAGCAAGAGAAGAAGCAAGACAACGAGAAGAAGCAGAACAAGCAAGAATAGCAAGAGAAGAAGCAAGACAAGCAGAAGGAGATTTATTAGAAAATGAATCATCAAGTTTAGATTCAGAAGAGCTTGAGGAATGGGCTGCTGGAGCGGCAGCTCGTGTATTAACTCGTATATTAGACGAAGCTCTTAAGAGTTTGGATGATATTATTAATGATTTTGGTGAAGAAAAACCTCGCATTGAATTAGAACCAAATATATTACCCGAAGAACAAGCAAGACAACGAGAAGAAGAAGCAGCAAGAGTAGCAAGAGAAGAAGAAGCACGATTGGTTGAAGAAGCACGATTGGTTGAAGAAGCAAGAAAAGCAGAAGAAGCAAGACAAGCAGAACAAGCACGATTGGTTGAAGAAGCAAGAAAAGCAGAAGAAGCAAGAAAAGCAGAAGAAGCAAGACAAGCAGAACAAGCACGATTGGTTGAAGAAGCAAGACAAGCAGAACAAGCACGATTGGTTGAAGAAGCACGATTGGTTGAAGAAGCAAGAAAAGCAGAAGAAGCAAGACAAGCAGAACAAGCACGATTGGTTGAAGAAGCAAGACAACGAGATGAAGAAGCAGCAAGAGTAGCAAGAGAAGAAGAATTACGAAAAGATGTTCCGGCAAAAGATGCATCAATTAGAGAAAGACTTGAAAATTTGCCACAATTTAAAAATTATACTCGATTGTTTCGCAAGTATTATAGAGGTGCTGTCAATTCAATTGATGCCAATTCATTCGTAATGATACATTTGAAAGAAAATTATACTGAACTTGAAGACATTATGATTAAAGAACTACGTAAATCCTACGATTTGAAAAATATAATGAATTGTATATATGATATGTGTTCTCAAATAGTAGTAAAAGAAACAGAAGCATATTTTGAATATTACAAAGAAAAAATAAAATCACTAGTAATTGTAAGAAATTTAGCAACTACAGCAGCTGTTTTAGGAGCTTTAGGAGGAGTTGCTATAGCCGCTTTAGTGTCAGAAAAATTAATAAATATTTCTATCGAATCAATAATTTTTATGTCGTCATCAGCAACATGCACTCTTTTCTTAATAACCGGAATTCTAATTACAGCTATAGCTGCAGCAGTTATTGGAAATAGAAAAAAATCCCAGAGACGAAGTGTTGTAAATGAGCTCATAGCTGAGGTTGAAAATTAGTATCTACAAATTTTTAATAAAATCTTTATATTAATTTATTCTAATCTTCTTGTTTTTTCTGTCAATTGTGCTTCTTCTGCTTGTCTTGTTTCTTCTTCTCTTGCCGCTTCTTCTGCTTGTTGTCTTACTTTTTTCAGATGTCATCGAGATTGAGATCAAATTTAGATCTTTGTGAAAGTTTCTATGCTACAATTGTTTTATAAGTTATTATATCTTATGATTGAGGTTTTAAAAAAAATACAAAAACTTCATCCTTTTTTTGGTTATTTAAAATTAACAAAAGACGGTCCTTATGAATATGAATTGAGATTGTTTTATGTCAATTGGACATCATCTTCTTTCTCTAAACCTGGAGTTCCAAAAATTGACACAAGTTTATGCAACAACTTTAACTATTTAAGCAGTACATTAAAATATAATTCTGAGAAAGAAAGATTGTTTTTATGGGGCTATATAGTGTCATATTGCATTCTTTTATCAATAAAAGAGAATACGTAGATAAAATACCAATTATGTATTTTAAGGCACTTGTAAACAATTCACTAACTTTAATAAATATTTTAACAAAATTTATAACAAATAATAAATCCAAATCGGATAAAGATGAGAAAGACAAAAACGATAAAGACGAGAAAGACAAAAGTATTGAAGAAATTTTATTAATTAACTCAATAACAGAATTAACTAACAAAAGAAAATCTTTTGAAAGATTAAAACGAATGATATTCTTGTTTCCGTTAATTTATACAGCATCTTTATTTGTTTTGTTGTCTATTTCAATAGGTATAATATTATGGAAAGTACCGTTTGTGACAAAAAGTTTAAAATCTATTCCGTTTCTTTCAAATGTTAATTTTAATCCGACAGTTATAAGCGTTACTTCGTTATGCATAGCGTTTGTAATTTCGTTTTTTGTTTTTTGCTATTTTTGAAGCACACGAACTGCGTAAATATCGTCTATTAAAAACCAAACTAGAGACACCAGAGATAATAGAATTAAAATAAAATCATACGATGATAGATTTATCTCTCTCTAAGCTTTTTCTCATAGAGCGCTACAAAGCATTTTGAATCTTCGAGAAAAATAACAATATTATATAATATTACAATAAATCTTCATCGTATTTTTTATTAAAATAAACTCAAAATCTAGTCTGCAATAAAATTTTAAATATAAAATTTAAGATAAAATATTTTTTCTGAAAAACTATCATGTTTGACAATTAATTTATTTTATATCTTTTTGTTTTAAATAAGATTGAGCTGCGGATAATCTTGCAATTGGTACTCTAAATGGCGAACAAGAAACATAATTTAAGCCAATTTCATGACAAAATTCTATAGACGAAGGATCTCCACCATGTTCACCACAAATTCCTATTTTGATATCATTTCGTGCTGATTTTCCATTTTTTACAGAAATTTTAATTAATTCTCCTACACCGTTTTTATCTAGCCGAGCAGTTGGATCATATTCAAAAATATTTTTATTTATATAATCATCTAGAATTTTTCCAGCATCATCGCGCGATAGACCAAAAGTCAATTGGGTTAAATCATTTGTTCCAAAAGAAAAAAATTCAGCTTCGCGTGCTATTTCGTTCGACAACAAAGCAGCTCTTGGAACTTCGATCATTGTTCCAACGCGATATATTAAACTTTCATCATGCTCATCAAAAATTATTTTTGCTGTATCATCTATAATCTTTTTTACAAAATTAAATTCTTTTAAATCAACAACCAACGGAATCATTATTTCAGGTTCTATATTAATATTTAATTCTCTTTTTATTTCTATAGCGGCTTCTAAAATTGCTCGAGTTTGCATTTCAGCAATTTCAGGATAACTAACTGCTAATCTACAACCACGATGTCCCATCATTGGATTTATTTCATGTAACGAACTTGCTTTTAATTTTAATTCGTTAACACTCTTTTTCATATCTTCAGCAAGTTCTTGAAAATAAATATCCTCTTTAGGCAAAAATTCATGCAACGGAGGATCTAATAATCTTATCGTAACCGGTTTTTCACCAGCAATTCTATAAATCTCTTTAAAATCATTTTTTTGCAATGGCATAATCTCATTTAATGCTTTTCTTCTCTCTTTCTCGTTATCACTTAAAATCATCATTCTTACTTTTTTTATTCTATCTTCTTCAAAAAACATGTGTTCAGTACGAGTCAGACCAATTCCTTCAGCTCCAAATTCTATTGCTTTTAAAACATCTTGCGGAGTATCAGCATTAGCTCTTATTTCTAAAATTTTAAATTCATCGGCCCATTGCATAAATTTAGAAAAATTTCCACTTATAACGGGCTCGACAGTTTTTATTTCTTGAGAATAAATGTAGCCAGTAGATCCATCTAGCGAAATATAATCACCTTCACATATAACATTATTGTTAAGGCTAAAGTTTTTATTTTTTTCATCTATTTTTATATCTTCGCAACCTGACACACAACAGCGTCCCATACCACGAGCAACAACAGCCGCATGTGATGTCATTCCTCCGCGAACGGTTAAAATTCCTTGAGCTGCAAACATACCTTCTATATCTTCAGGAGATGTTTCAAGTCTTACTAAAATAACTTTCTCGCCATCATTTCCAGCTTTTTTAGCATCTTCGGCATTAAAATACACTTTTCCGGTTGCAGCTCCTGGAGAAGCAGGTAAAGCTTTCCCTATTGGTGTAATTGACTTTAAAATTTTATTGTCAAACATTGGATGCAGAAGTTGATCTAATTGTCGTGGATCAACTTTCATGATAGCTTCTTCTTTTTTAATTAATCCTTCTTCAACCATCTCTACGGCAATTCTTAAAGCTGCATTTGCTGTACGTTTTCCATTTCGAGTTTGCAAAAAATATAATTTACCATTCTCAATAGTAATTTCCATATCTTGCATATCTTTGTAATGATTCTCTAATTTGTTAGCGAGATCCATAAATTCTTCATAAATATTTGACATTTCTTTTTTTAATTCATCAAACGGTTTTGGAGTTCTAACACCAGCTACTACATCTTCTCCCTGCGCATTAATCATGTACTCGCCATAAATTTTATTTTCCCCAGTCGAAGGATTTCTTGTAAAAACAACACCAGTACCGGAGTTTTCTCCCATATTTCCGAAAACCATAGATTGAACATTAACAGCAGTTCCCCATTCATACGGTATATCATTCATACGACGGTAAACAAAAGCCCTAGGATTATCCCATGAATTAAAAACAGCACATACAGCATCAAAAAGTTGTTCTTTTGCATTATCAGGAAAATCTTTTTCACAATTTTGTTTATATATTTTTTTAAACTCACTGCAAATAAATTTTAAATCATCAGCACTTAAATCTAAATCGTTTTTATAATTTTTACTTTCTTTAAATTCATCGAGTTTTTTCTCAAATTTTGATTTAGATATTCCAGTTACAACATCTCCAAACATCATGATAAATCTTCTATAGCAATCAAAAGCAAATCTTTCGTTTTTAGTTAATTTTGCTAATGCTTTAACAGAATCATCGTTTAAACCTAAATTTAAAACTGTGTCCATCATTCCAGGCATAGAAATTCTTGCACCTGAACGTACTGAGACTAATAATGGATTATCAGACGAACCAAAAACTTTTCCGGTTTGTCTTTCGATATTATTTATAGCTTCGAAAATTTGATTTTTCATTTCTTCGCTTATTTTTTTATTATTTAAATTATAAAAAGTACAAGCTTCAGTCGAAATAGTAAATCCAAACGGTATAGGCAAACCCAATTTAGTCATCTCAGCTAAGTTTGCGCCTTTTCCTCCAAGAAGATTCTTCATAGAGGCGTTGCCTTCATTAAACATATAAACATAAGTGTTATTCAAAAAAAATCCTCCAAATAAAAATCATCATGCTCTAAATTACTCGAGCATGATAGCAAAAAAAAATATATTAAAAAATTAAATTTAAATTATTTATTGTTCTTAAATTCTTCGTAGTGAATTTTATTTTCATCGAAATTATTAGACGGAGGTTTAAACTCGTCTGGTATACCGATAGAAATTATCCCTAACGGTTTTATATTCTCTGGTAGTTTTAAATTTTCTGACAATTTTTGCATTCTATCTTCGAATGGACAGATTCCAATCCAAACCGCACCTAATTCTATAACGTTCGCTTGTAACAAAATATTTTGTGTTGCGGCAGAGCAATTTTGTATCCAAAATTCTTTCGCTAAATTTTTGTTTAAATCTCCACAAACAATTATAGCTGCACCCGCCTGAGATAGCATTTCACTATATGGATTTAATTTACTTAATTCTATTAAATGTTCGCGATTTTTTATTACTATAAATTCCCAATTTTGAGAATTCATTGCTGATGGCGCAGACATAGCAGCTTTCAATAATAAATTTATTTGATCCTCGCTTATGTCATGATTTTTATATTTTCTTATACTTCTGCGTGTTAATATAGCGTTCATAATATTACCTCTAAAAAAATCATTTTTATTTTTTAAAATATCTGGTCTTTTTATTAAAGTTCGTTCAAACGAATCTTTTAATCGCCAAGAATTTATTTTATTATGATTTCCAGAAATTAAAACATCTGGTACACTGTAATCCATAAAAATTCTTGGACGAGTATATTGAGCATACTCTAATAAATTATTTTCAAAAGATTCTTTTTCGAAAGATATATTTTTGTTTAATACTCCAAAAATTAGTCTTGATATACTATCTATTAATACACAGGCGGCTAATTCTCCACCCGTTAAAATATAATCTCCAATAGAAATTTCGTTAGTAACTATTTTTTTTATGACTCTTTCGTCGATAGATTCGTAATGGCCACATAACAAAATAATCTCTTGATCGTTAGATAATTTTTTTGCATATTTTTGATTAAATAATTTTCCTTGCGGAGTTAAATAAACAACTCTCGGGTTTTTTTTATTGATTTTATTTTTAATTTCTAAATAACAATCATAAATGGGCTGAGCTTTTATAATCATTCCTGCGCCGCCACCAAAGCTATAATCGTCTACACATTTATTTTTGTCGCAAGAAAAATCTCTTATATTAAAAATATTTATATCTATTATTTTTTTTTCTGTAGCTCTTTTTAAAATGCTATAATTAATAAAATTTTTTATCACTTCAGGAAAAAGCGTCATAACATAAAATTTAATACTATATCCACAGCCCACTTATTTATATATATTTTTCTAGTTAAGCTCACGTAATCCTTCGACTAGATTAACATACATTATTTTTTTATCTAGATTAATATCTTGGATAAATTCTTTAACCGCTGGCAACATAAAACTTTTATCTAAAACAAAATCATTTATTAAATACAAATCATGTACAGGATTATCAATTATTTTTACAATCTCGCCAATTATTTTTTTATCTTTAAAATCAAAAACTTTCAAACCAATTATATCTTTTTGAAAATACTCATTCTCTTTTAGTTCTAAATCATTTTCTGTTTTAATTATTTTATTTTTTAAAATTTTCGCATTTTCTAAATCACATATCGAGTCTAATTTTATATAAAAATATCTTTTATAATATCTTAAACTAGTCAAAATATATTTTTTGTCATCGATATAAATATAATTATTTAAAAAATTATTCAAAAAATTTTTATTATAATCATAAAAACAAACCTTCATTTCGCCTTTTAAACCACAGGTATTAATTATTGTTCCGATTTCTCTCATAATTTCACAACCATAATTAATTAAAACAACAAAAAATAAAAAACCAAGAATATTATCACAGCAAAATCATAAAAAACTTATGAATTACTTACGATATTTTAATCACATTTGTTTTTATTTTTATATTCAATTTTCTATCTATTGCCAACACGATCTACCGCAATCTATTAAATTATTGATAGATTAAAATTTTCTGACCAACCATAATATTATCGTTTCTCAAATCATTATCTTTTGCTATTTTTTTATAATCCAAATTATTATAAAACTTTTTGCTTATACTAGCAAGCGTGTCTCCAGATTCAACCGTATATTCAACTACAGAATCGCTATTTTTTTCTTCAATTATTTTGTTATTAATATCCGCGTTATTGTCATCCTCGTCGTTCGAAAAAAAATCTCTATCTGCCTTATTTTTTAGCTCTTCACTTTCGTTTATTATCATCTTTAATTTATCAATCTCATTTTGATTTTCTAAAAAATTCTTATTTGACAATTTTAATTCAGAATTTAAATTTTTATTTTTTAAACCTAAAAAAACCACAAAAAAAACAAGCGTTATTATCAAAAAACTTACTAAAATTTTGTTTAAATTTATACTTTTTTTAACAGCAAAATCACAGACTCTGCTTTTAGCAAAATCATCTAGAAACTTAAGTTCTGCTACAGAAAAAGATTTCGAAACGTCATCTTTTTTTTTGATAACATGGCTGTCATTCGAAACAATCCTATTAGTATCTATAGATACATTAAAACTACGTCCGCTTTTTTTCTTTTTTTTATTTTCTATACGAGAACTTAAAATACTAGCGTCATTCTGCATAAAAACACCACACTTTTTTGTGTGATTTTAAATGTATTACACTATTTTTGTCAAGTCAAATTTTTAATAAATTTTTAATAATATAAATTAATAATGATTATTTATAAAAATTAAAGAGCGAAGATAGTATTAAAAACTATCTTAATAATTGCTAGACAAAAATAAGATCAATTTTGCAATATAATTTGGTAAATCAAAATCTCTAGTTTTTTAATAATATAAATTAATAATAATTATTTATAAAAACAAAGAATGATAATAATATTAAAATCCATCCCAACATCCGTCGAATCTTATTATTTCGCCATTTAAATATTTAAGTTTATTATTAGATAAAAAGAAAACTAATTCTGCAATATCGTTTGGCAAACCAAAATCCCCAGACGGTATTTCTTTTCTAAGATTATCTTTTTCTTCTTTAGTGATATTACAATTCATTTTTGTTTTTATCATTCCACAAGCAATAGCATTGACCTGAATATTACATGGAGCTAATTCTTTTGCTAAAGATTTAGTAAAAATATTAACGGCGCCTTTTGCACATGAATAAATACTTTCGCAAGATGCACCGTTCAAACCAAATACAGAAGATATATTTAAAATTTTTCCTTTCTTCTTTTTTATCATATTTTTTACAGCTAATCGAGAACAATTAATGACGCTAAAAAGATTTGTGTCAATTATTTTTTTTATCTTAATAATACTCATATCTTGAAAAAGACCAAAATAAGATATTCCAGCGTTATTAATTAAAATATCAACATTCCCAAAAGCATTATAAATTTTTTTAAATAATATTTCGCATTCATGATATTTACTAACGTCTGATTTAACAGCTATTATATTTTTGTTTATTTTTTTTAACTCTTTAAACGTCTGTATTAAATCTATAGTATTTTTGTTTGAGTTTATAATAACATTATATTTTTTATTTTCTAAAAACTTTTTTGCTATAGCTTTTCCAATGCCACGAGAAGATCCAGTTATTAAAACATTTTCTTTTTTATTTATAATAATCATCATCAATAATTAACAAAAATAATCAAAACTCCGTTATTATTGTCGTCGCGACTTATTATTTTTTTTATTTATTCATAAAATTTTATATATTTTTTGGAAAATAATATTATATTTTTTTATCTTATACTTAATTTATGTGTTAGATAGACCCAAAACCTGTGTCAATGCGTCTAGCGTTAGGTTTATCTATTTTTTTCGCTATGCTTCTAGATATACGACTAGTTACTAATGCAACAATACTAAGTGCAAAAAAAGCCAAGCTAAGCAAACCACTGGTACCTAAAAGTGCATTAAGAAGAGTGCCATTAAGATTAGTAACTTCTGTAGCCAAAAGAGCAAAAGGTACTCCAAAAACAACTGCCGCGCCAAAGCAAGCGAGTGAAGCTTTTGCTCTTGTATTTGCTTTGTTCATTTCGTTTCTAAAAGTTAAAAAATCGTCATTATCAAAACGACCAGTATTAAAATCCATTAAAGGTAATGAATCATTGGATCTACTATACGAATCTCGGGTGATTCTGGCTTTTTTTGATTTTGATGGTAGTTGTGGTTTCGATGATACTATTTCTTCTAACGGTGTTAGTCCTCCTCTTAATTCTCCGGATTTTGATACCTCTTGCTCTAGTCGCGATGATGGTGGTCTTTCTGGATTAGAGGACACCAGGGTTGATTCTACTAAACTAGCTATTTCTGATGTCGAAATTGATGATCTTTGTTGCGTTGGTATTATGTGTTCTGCCCTTCTTATATTTTCTTCTATACTATTACTCATAACTGCTATTCCATCTGACCAATATTTCAATCGCTCAAAACCATCATTTATTTGCGACGTTAATTCAGCATTATCCATATTATTTGGATTTTGTGAAACCTGAGTAGCGTGACTTTGAAGACGCATCAAGTCAGTTAATCGCATTTCTAAATCCGAATCATAATTTTGTAAGTTTTCATTTAATGCTACCGCTGCATTTAATCGTCGCAAATGTTCTACACGTCTTTGTAAATTCTGTATCATTTCTATGGTACTGTCTATTATTATCGTATAATTTCTTATTTGTGTCTGAATATCGACTGGTTCACGCGGTTTTATTATATGTCTTTGAAATATACTTTGTGGTATTGCTGATCTCGGTGGATCAGACTCGCCTGGTCTTGGTGGTGGAACTGGAGCGGGTGGTGCAGGTGGTAACGGTCTTGATGGAGCTGGATCTGGTGGTACAGGTGGTCTTGGTTGTGGAGCTGGATCTGGTGGTTTTATTGGAGCGGGTGGTACAGGTGGTGCTGGTGGTCTTGCTGGTATTTGAACAGGAACAGAAGCTTGTCGCGCTACTGGTGCTCGTAGTGGTTGAGATAGTGGTGTAAACTGCATACTCAAAAATCGACTTTGCGTAAGGATGTCTGCATCCACAGTTCGATCATCGGAATTAAAACGTGTATATACGGATCCTCCTGAATGTTGGACTTTGTTATCAGCTGCCAAATATCTGACACCAAGATCCTCACGAATTTGTGGCGTTCCATCAACTGCACTATGCCCAACAGCTAAAATAGTTTTATCGCCTATCTGAATATTTTGAGCAGAATGCATTTGACGTACAACATTGCTTGTATTTGGAGGTTTTCTTTCTATTGTAGGACGAGTCAGTGGTGGTGTTGTATGTCCTCCATTAAAACCAAAAATGTATTTTCCGCCCCAGCTAAACTTTAATATACCATCAGAAATTACTCCTAAATCTTGAGCGAATATATTATTGGTACCAATTCTAAGAATATTGTTGCTTGTATTTTGGAAAACTGAATTTATCAAATTACATAATCTATTTTTGAGATCTTTTGTTTCAATTCCCTCTTGATTCATCAGTCTATCTTTGAAAAAACCTGCTTCTGCAATCTGTTCCGCGGTAATACCGAATCTTGTACGAAAATCTGTATCAGAATTTAAAATACTCATCATAAAATCATACAGATTTTCTGTATCTAGACTAGCATGAGTAGAAATAGTATCGGATTTTTCATCATAATTAACTACAAGCAATTCTCCTGACCCGATTTCTTTAAGAATTGTTTCTCCAAATTCTAATGATCTGTTACACTCCCTAAGATTAGTGGTTTCAATGGAGCGACTTTTCTTTAAAATTTTGAGAACTGCTCCCATTTCGTGGTTTCCTGCAATTCTAACTTTTCCTTTTTTCAATCGATGATCCATTGGTAAATTCATTTGTCTTATTCTTTTATTAAGAAGAGAAAACGCTATTACAATTTCTTCCGAAAATAGACCTTCATCTATGTTATCTCCTAAAGAAATAAATGTTCCTGTATACTCTTCATTTGGTTTCCAATTTAACGATAGTGTAAATTTAGATGCATCACCTCCGTTTTTCGACATTGCTTCATCGAAAGAATGATAAATCTCCAATGTGGTGTTATTTACAAGAACAATGGGTGGATCTTCTATGGTTGCTATTCCACTCTCAAGTAAAGATCTTGCACAAGCGAAAAGATTGCCATGTATATCTCCAACGATTATTAATTTTCCTTGATTTGCTTGTACTGTTGTTTGCAATTCTGATGAATTTGAATATTCTACGATCTTTTCGAGCAATCTTGCGGTTTGTTCTGCAACTCTTGGATCGTAAGAAAGACCTTTAGTTAATCCTATGACTTCTTGCTTGCCATCAGCAGTAACTTGTATCCAATTGTTTGCTCTTAATTCATCAACTAAAGAAGCGTTTTCAGGAGCTACCGGTTCTGGAATTACAAATCCTACTGCAGCGAAATAACTATTAACACCAAATGCTTTTACAGCTCTATCTCTCACTTCTTTTCTACGATCTACAATTTTGTTGATTTCTGCGTAGTAACGTAATATTCCATCTCGAGGAATTGTCATTGGAGCTGGAGGTGGAGGTGACGCTGGTCCTGGAACTACTCCTGGTCCTGATGGTGGAACTGGATCTGGTGGTTTTATTGGACCTGGTGGTTTTATTGAAGCTATTGGTGCTGGTGGTACTGGTGGTGGTGCAAGTCCTCCTGGTCCTGGTGCTACTCTCGGTCTTGGTGGTGGAACTGGAGATAGTGGTTTTGCTGGAGCTGTTGGAGCGGGTGGTGCAGATGGTGCTGGTCCTGCTACTCTTGGTCCTGGTGGTACTGGTTGTGGCATTCCCGTTCTTATTGGTGGTAACGGTCTTGGCGGATCTGGCAATACAGGAGCTGCTTCTATTCCAAATATTTCTTCTAAAAAACCTCTTTGTTCTTGGGATAATTGTAAATTCCCAATATCTGCTTGAATATGCGCTAAAGACTTTTCAAAAAATTTATTTGCACTCGAAAGATCCACTATGCCATTTTTTAGTATTCCATCGGGTACCACAATATGTCCAGCTGCCCCTGGAACAAAAAAAAGCTTATTGAAAGCCTCTATGTTCATTATTCCTAAATCTTGTTGCAAATTTTGATTAGTTACAACTTCACAAAAAGCGTTAAAATTGTGAATTGTTTCAATACATGCTTTGAGATATTCAGCGCGTTGTCCGGAATCATCGGGGCCTCTTAAAAAATCTGGATCGTTGGATAATCTGTACATGATTACTAATGAATTCTCAACATCTAAAAGCAATTGAGATAAAGTGTCTTGAAGAGGAGGTCCTCCAAAACTACTTCGGATATTCATCTGAATCGTTCTTTTAAGAGGAAATTCTAATCTTCTTGTATCTGTATTTCTAACACATAATTGTTTTAAAACTTTTAGTTCAAAATTTTTATCAGCATTTGCTCGATTTAATTGTCCCTCAATAAATGCAAGCGTTCTATCTGCAATGGTTGTTTGGAGTGCGATTCCATTCATTGTTCTACGAGCATCTTGATTTGCTGTTACAAATCTGCTAATCTCTGAACTTAGTGTTGTTGGTGGCGCTGCTGGTGGTAATACTGGAGCAGGTGGTACTGGTGGTGGAACTGGATCTGGTGGTTTTATTGGATCTGGTGGTACAGGTGGTGCTGGTGGTGGTGCAGGTATTCCCGGTTCTGGTGGTGAAATTGGAGATGGTGGTACAGGTGGTGCCGCTGCCGGATCTGGTGGTACAGGTGGTACCGGTGGTGGAACTGGAGCGGGTGGTGCTGGTGCAGGCTTTAGCACTACTTGGCGGCCTTTTGGAGCAGATTCAGAATGTCGTTTTTTAAAAATATTAGGTTGATTATTAGCAGTCCATAATTCATTTTCCATGCTTATTCTTATGTGTGGGCTTTTTTCATAAGGCTTAAGGTAATTTTCAATCATTGTTTTAACTTTTTCTTCTAGTTCACTAGTATCTTCTTTATTTATTTTAGCATCAGCCAAAATATACAGAAACTCTCTAATTTTAAAAATTTTGTCCATAGTTGTTAAATTTTCAAAATCTTCACTCATAATTTCACTCATCTCGATAAAGATTTTTTATTTTAAAAAGCTCCAGAATAAAAAAACAAAACAAAAACACAGCTTTTGATTTATAATCTTTTTAAAATGGTGCACTTTGTATTAGCGAAAATGAGTATGGTCAAAAAGATAAAATATTACTAAAAAAATTATCCGAAGATTTTAGTCTTCGGATAATATTTTGAGATTAGTTTTTTTATAAATTTTAGTAATATAAATTAACAATATAAATTAACTATAGCTATCGATGTTAAACAAAAAAATATTATTTTTATTTCTAAAAATAAATTACTAAAGATAAAATTTTTTAAAATCATATAACAATTTTAAATCTCTAAATAATTTCTATGATGAGTAATCTTACCATTCTAAGGGATCATTTTGTTTTTGTTTTTCTATTTTATTGCTTTTGCTACTATAATGCAGTGTAGCTATTGCTGCAATGATAGCAATTAAACCAAAAATCGCAGTGAGTCCTCCGGAAACACCCATTAATATTTTAAAAAGATCGTCAGTAAATGCAGTGAGTCCTCCGGAAACACCCATTAATATTTTAAAAAGATCGTCAGTAAATTCTGTAACTCCGCCAGTTAAAAGAGCAAAGGGTACTCCTATAAGAGTCGTACAAATAGCACAAGAAATAAATATATCTCTTGCTTTGTTTTTTCTATTTTTATTTCTTTCTAAACGTTTTGATCTATACATCTGGTTTGTTTGTATATCTTCTAGTTTATCTCGTAATGGAGCTTTTCTTTGTGATTCTGATTTCGGCACTTGAGTATATTTTTCTAATATTTCTGATAGAGGAGACTCTGGTGCTGTTATATTTTGTTTTGGCGGATCTTGCAAAATTGGATTTTCTGTTAGTAGTCCTTTGTTTTGTTCTGAAGTCTCCATATTTTTGAATCCTGAGAAAATTTTTTTACTTTTAAGTATTAGAAAATAAAAAAATAAAAATATATTTTATGTTTTAAATTTTTCAAAATAGTTATTTTCTACTTTCAAAAATAATTATTTCAAAAAATAAAATATTATTAATATTATCTAGAAATTCGATATTTAAATAATATTTTATAAATAATTTCTTTTTAAATTCTTAACGACTTTTAATAGTAATATTCTCTTCTTTTTAAATAAATTTTTGATTTTAAATAAAATTTTATAATTTTAAAACACACAAAAACTTATATAATAAAATCAAGAGTAATTACGTAAATTGACGTTGCTTATGTAATAAATTTATTTTAGATAAATTTATTGTTGATTAATATAAAACCTATAACATTCGTAAATTATCAAAATAAAAATACAGCATTAAATACAAATAATCTTAAATTTCCTTGTATTTTTTTTGTCATAATTAAATAATTTTTAAAAATAAAATCGATTTTGATGTCTTGCAAAGAAAAGATGTAAATTTGTTTTAGTTTTGATTTTTGAGTGTTTTTATTTCTTCGATGGTGAGTCCGATATTTTCAGAGATAAATTCCGGACTTAGATTTGATTTTAATAAATTTCTAGCTATTTCAATTTCCCTTTCTTCCCTTCCTCTCTCCATACCTTTTTCCATACCTTTTTCCA
>JAISCN010000061.1 GCA_031265515.1 Clostridiales bacterium
TCTGGTAAAAAAATAAAAGTCTGTGAGCGTGCTTCTGAATTTAGTTGAATAAATATTTCTATTTTGCTTCTTTCTTCTGGTGCGAGGGAAACGAAATAAATGACTTGGTTTTCAGTCGAGAAATTTCTAATGTTAAGAATATCTAGTTGCATTAAAAAATCCTTGAGATTGTTTTGATGACAATTAACATAACAGGAATTTTGACGAAAGTAAAGATAAAATTAAAAGATAATTTTTATTTTTGACGATGATTTTGAAATCAATTACAAAAAAATTCTTTTACTATATAAATTTAAAAATAGAAATAGATTCTCAAAACGACGCTATATTTAAATATATGATAAGAAAAAACAGAATAAAAATACTTGTATATACTGCAATTTTAGCGTCAATAACAGAAATTTTGTGTTTCACACCATTGGGTATGATAAGACTACCATTTATTAGTGTAACTATTGCGCATATACCAATTTTGATAGCATCCATTTTTTTAAATTTGTCTTCTGGTATTTTAATCTCTTTATTTTTCGGAGTGACAACGTTATTTTTAGCCGCAACACAATCACAAAATTTATTAGATCCTCTTTTTGTTAATCCATTTATATCTATTTTTCCAAGACTATTAATTCCGATCGTGACTTTTTATTCAAACACATTTTTTAAAAAGATATTTAATAAAAAAATTATTAGATACTCTTTTTCGATTACACTTGGAAATTTAACCAATACATTTGCAGTTTATGCCATGATTTATTTTATCTATGCAAAAAAAAAATTAGATGATAATAAAACTGTTTTGCAAATAATTATGAGTTCTATAGCTTTATCTACAATATGGAAATGTGTCGCTGTTGTTATGATTACAGTTCCTGTTTTAATAACCATAGAAAATTTTGATAAAAAATAATTACACAGAAAAAACTAAACTATCTAAAAATTTTATAAATTTATTATCTAATTAAATTAATAAATTGATTCTCTATTAATTATTTTTCGTATTAGCTTTAATTTTATTAAATTATTGTTCAGTTGTTTTATTTTTAATATTTTATTTCTATAAAAATTCTTTCTTTTATTGCTATTAAAAATTTTAGTAAAACTGCTCTAAGATAAATTCTTTCACATCAGCTATGAGATTTCGTAAATTTTTTGACGTTGAATTTATTTTTTATAATTTTTTTTAGTTTAGTACTCTGGACACATTTTTATTTTTTCTATTGAATTTTTATTTAATTTTTCCAACAATATCGTAACTATTACAATAATTAAACCAACCACAAAAGTTACAGTTATTGGAGAAATCATTTTCCACAAAAATTTATCTGAAATTAAAATCCAAATGGCCGTTCCGCCACTACCTAAAAAAAATAAAATAGCAGCAAAAACTTTGACTTTAAAATGAAAATGTCGAATATCTATCAATGAATTGTGCAAAACACTAAAATCAGTGGGTCTACGAGCCATTCGGAATTTTATTATGTTATTTTGCAATTGTGAATTTTCGTTTGCTATTAAATATACTTGTCGAACATTTTGTTTGTGTATTTTAAAAATTTCTGAAATAAACATATAATTCAGTAACCCATTTTCTATTTGTCTATTATAGATATCTTTTTGAATATTCGCAACGCCATTCAAAAAATATTTCAATCGCGAATATCTACCAAGCGTTGAATAGCATTGTGTTTTATTACGATAATTTTGAAACGCAAAACAAGTAGCTGAAATAAAATGTTTATTCCTGTAAATAGATTCCAATTTATTTTTTGTTGCTTTTGATAATGACAGACTCAATTTAAAGAAAAGTGAAAACACAGTAGCGTGCAAAATCATTCTCATTTCTTCAGCTAACAAAATTAATTCATCAAGAGTACTTCTTGAGCAATCAGAAGGAATACCCAACTCATCTACTAATCGAGCAATTAAAATATCGTTGTCATAAGAGTAATTCAGTAAATTAACAATATCGCCACGAATATTAATTGGTATATCAAAAAAAATATCTGTTTCTGGTTCACATAATTCTTTTTTACGATTTCAGCAAAGCAGCAACATATTTTTAATAAGCCTTTAGTTTCTTCGATATCAATTTGTTTTATAAAATCTATGAGTTTTAATTGCGTCATAAATTTAATAATATCGAGATTTAAAAATATCATAAAATATTTCAGTTAATATATTGATAAGAATACTTCCGGAAATTGTTAAAAACGATTATCGAAGTTATAATCACAAAGAAACAGTCGTTAGCCCCAAAAAAAAATAACGACTATATTGTCTCAAGTTTTATCCATGAAGTCATCTATAACGAACAACCATTATATTTTCATTCTACTCGAAATTACTTTTTTTAAATCAATAAAAAAAATAAATTTATAAAAATAAATTTTATGTTATTTTTTCTGTGAGTCTTATGTTATGTTTTGTAAATTAAATTTGACGACATAGGCAACTTCCTCACTTGCAAAAAAAAGTGAGGTGATTATATGATAAAGAATATTTTAGATGTTTTGAAAGTAATAGAATTACTTTTTAAAATTATAAAAATAGTTCGAAATTATATAAAAAAAAATAGTCGCTAATCCACGAGATAACTGACTATTTTTATTAAAACCTCTCCCGAGGGGGTCGTCTGTGACAAACAACCGTTATGTTTTTATTCTACTCAAAATTACTTTTTTTAGTCAATAAAAAAATAAATTTATAAAAATAAATTTTATGTTATTTTTTCTGCGAGTCTTATATCATGTTTTGTCAATTAAATTTGACGACACAGACGATTCTCTCAGTCGTAAAAAAAATGAGATAATAACAAGTAGTCGAGAAAAATGAATGGCGGATCTAAATTACAAATTTTTGAAAGAAAAATTTAATATCAAAGATAGAATTTTAGAATTATCAGATAGAGTAATTAGAGATATAAATAAAATTACAGAAAGTTTTGAGAAGATTAGAGAATATAATCATTCAAAAGTTTTATATGCAATGCAAAAAAACAAACTAAGTTCTTCGCATTTTAATTACACAAGCGGTTATGGATATGATGATGATGGACGAGATATTATAGAGAAAATTTATGCTGATATTTTTAAAACCGAAGATGCGCTAGTTAGACAACAAATATCATCTGGAACCCACGCGATAATATTAGCACTTAAATCAAATTTGAATTATGGTGATGAATTATTATTTATAACAGGTGAACCTTATTTAACTTTAAAAAAAATCATATGCGATAAAAATAATAAGAAAAGCTTTATAAACAATAATATCTTATATAAACAAATAGATTTATTAGATAATAATTTTGATTTTGAAAACATAAAAAAAAATATTAGCGATAAAACCAAAGTTATTTTAATTCAACGATCGCGTGGATATGAATACAGAGATTCGATTTGTATTCAAAAAATAAAAAAAGTTATAGAATTTATAAAAAATATCTCTAAAGATATTATTATAATTGTCGATAATTGTTATGGTGAATTTGTTGAATACGAAGAGCCAAGTGAAGTTGGCGCTGATTTGACTTGTGGTTCTCTCACTAAAAATATTGGTGGTGGTTTAGCTAAAACCGGCGGATACATAGCAGGAAAAAAAAATTTAATTTCGAATGCTGCAATAGAATTAAATGCGATTGGAAAGAATATTGGAACTTCGCTTGGAGTAAACCAAAATTTTTTACAAGGATTATTTTTATCGCCGCAAATTGTTTTTAATGCTATAAAAAACTCTATATTTATTTCGAGATTTTTTGAGATTTTAAATTACAAAGTAGAACCAAGATACGATGATCCTAGAACTGATATCACGCAAATAATCGAATTAAATTCAAAGGAAGAAGTTGTAAAATTTTGTAAATCAGTACAAATGTCCTCGCCTGTAGATAATTTTGTTACACCTGAAGCTAGTGTTTTGCCAGGATATGATTGTGAAATTATAATGGCATCTGGATCATTTATTCAGGGATCTTCAATAGAATACAGTGCTGATGCGTTGATAAAAGAACCGTATATAATATTAACGCAAGGCGGTTTAAATTTTAGTTTTACAGAAATTTTAATAACTATAAATAATTTCATAACTTTTTCTGAGTAATTCAATTTACTATTTTATTTTCTAGTGGTTTGTATAGTTTTAAGAGTTAAGTAAACACATAATTTACGATAAATTTATGCGTCTAATGATTTTTGTTTAAATTTATAAATAAATATTTTTTTTGTTAAAGCTTGGGTGTTTGAAGCAGCTTATTAAGTGATCGTTTACAAATCCACCGGCTTGAAGAAAAGCATAAATTATTTTGGGTCCTACGAAAGAAAATCCTAGTTTTTTTAGTTCTCTAGAGATTATTTCTGAGAGAGGTGTAGACACAGGAACTTCTTGAGTTGTTTTGAAAAAATTTATGATAGGCTCATCATCGACCCAATTCCAAAGCCATTTTGAAAATGAATTCGAACTTTCCATTATTCGCAAATAGGCGCGAGCGTTTTTTATGACTGAAATAATTTTTAATTTGTTTCTTATTATTCTTGTATCATTCAAAAGACGGCAAATATCTCGTTCAGTATAACACGCTATTAGTTCTGGATTCATATTATCAAAAGCTTTTATATAATTTTTTCTACGTTTCAAAACAGTATACCAAGAAAGTCCGGCTTGAGCGCCTTCAAGAATCAAAAGTTCAAAAAGTTTTTGATCATTTCTGATCGGATTGCCCCATTCTTTATCATGATAATTAACATAGATTTTATCGAAAAAATTCCACGGACAACGACTTTTTTTCATTGTTTATCTAAAAAAATAACAACTCCAAAATAAAATGTTTTTCTAAAAAAGTCTTAGTATCGTCAGAAAACAAAAAAATCATATACATGCACATGTACACGTATATCAAAAAAAGTGTTTGTCAAAAATTATTTTATAATTCGAAAAAAGTAAATTTAAAAGATAAAACTGCAAATCATTTTTTTGTATTTAAAAAACTTATTAAAAAATATTCTAAATTTTAGTGACAACTAATTATCTAAAATTTAAAATAAAAAAAAATAAAGATAAATTTAAAATATAATTTTTGCTAATCAGAAGTAGACTCAAGTATTGTTTCATCGTCTATATTTATGAAGTAAATAGAAATTAATAATAATAAAAATATAATGCTTGATAATGCGTTTATTTTTGGATTTATTCCTCTACGAGTCATTGAATAAATTAATATAGATAAATTATTTAAACTTGAACCGCTTGTGAAGAAACTGATAATAAAATCATCTAGCGACATGGCAGAAGACAAAAGGGCTCCGGAAACAATTCCGGGAAAAATTTCTGGCAACATTATATCTTTGAACATTACAAAATGATTGGCGCCAAGATCATATGCCGCTTCAAAAATATTCTCATCTAAATTACTTAATCTAGGTAAAATTGCAAAAATAACATACGGAATATTAAAAACCGTATGCGAGATCAGTATAGTTAAAAAACCAAAATTTAAATTTATACTTAAAAATTTTAAGTACTTAAATGCAAACATAAACAAAATCATTAACGATATCCCAGTTATTATATCTGGATTTATTAACGGCAATCGTGTTGTATTTAGTAAAAATTTTTTTAAAAATCCTTTTGATTTATATAAACATAAAGCAAAAATAACTCCTAATACAGTGGCAATAAAAGAAGATGAAACAGCAATCAATAAAGTTTTTAACAAAACGTTTAATACTTCTTTGTCTTTAAACAACTCTATGTACCATCTTAATGTAAATCCCTCGAAAACGCCACGTGTTCTTGAACTACTAAAAGAGAATAATATCAGCACTAAAATCGGCAAGTATAAAAATAAAAATATTAAAATTAAATAAATTTTTTTTACGATCGATAAAATGCCCATTTATTTAAAATATATTTTTTTTGATATTTTTTAATTTTATTTTATTTTTTAGTAAGTTTTCGCCTATTTGATACGCTAAGCCAGCACCCATTGTTATAATTAAATCGTTTTGTTTTATATTTTTTATTAAATATTTTTCAACATCATTAAATTCTTTTATAAAAATCGCATTGCCTCCGAGATTATTAATTTTTTTGACTAAATCTTCTTCTTTTATATCAAAGATATTTTTTTCACGAGCTGCATAAATTTTAAGAATAATTGTTTTAATATTTTTGTTAGTTAATTCTTTAGCGAATTCATTAAATAAAATTTTAGTACGAGAATAAGTATGAGGCTGAAAAACACAATATATATCATTATGATTCATTTTTAAAACTGTATTTAAAGTTTCTCTTATTTCGCTTGGATGATGAGCGTAGTCGTCAAAAATTTTTGCGCTATTAAAATTTCCCTTAAATTCAAATCTCCGTGCAGTACCACAGAAATTTTCTAAAGAATATTTTATTTCAAGAGGATCTACATTTAATTCTAAACAAGTAGATATTGCGGCAATGGCATTTAGAACATTATATTTTCCAGGAATTTTTAATTTTATATTTTTTATCTCACATTTTTCACAAATAAAATCAAAAGTCGCTAATTGATTATCATCAAAATCTATTTTTCTAACATTTTTGTTAAAATCAAAAACAATCTTGTTTTTTTTATTAATATTTTTAAATAGATCACAACACTCTGCATTTATGATAACTTTATTTTTAGTTTGTTCAGCGAATTTATTAAAAGATTTTATTAAATTTTCGCGAGTTTTAAAATAATCAATATGATCAATGTCAAAATTATTAATAATACTTATGCTGGATTTAAATTTTAAAAAACTATCGTGAAATTCACATGCTTCAACAACAATATAATCTGATTTTCCAAGTATAAAATTTATTTTGTTAGATAATAATTGACCCCCTAAAAAAATAGTCGGGTCTTTTTTTGCATAAATTAAAATTTCTGAAATCATAGCAGTCAAAGTCGTCTTGCCATGACAACCTGAAATGGCTATAGAGTTTTTGTATTCATCAATTATTTCTCCAAGAATATCCGCGCGATCACAAATTTTAATATTTAATTCTTTTGCGCGAATTATTTCGGGATTATCTTTTTTTATAGCAGCAGAATATATAATTAAATCAATATTTGATAAAATATTTTTGGATTTATGACCAATATTGATTTTAATATTTTTTTTTTCTAACTTTTTTACAGTTTCAGAATAACTATTGTCAGATCCTGAAACTGAAAAATTTTTTTTTATTAAAAATTCAGCTATGGCGCTCATACTTATGCCGCCTATGCCTATCATATAAATATTTTTTTTATTTTTTAGAATCACAAAAAATCCTCAATAGCATTAATTCTATATATACTTTATATTCTTATTATTTTTTTTCGCGAATTAAAATTTTATAGATTTTTTTTAAAAAAAAAAAAAAAAATCAGTCGGTTAGACCGTAGATAAAATTTTTATGTGTATTAAGTATTGATTTTTAAAAACATAGAAAAGTACTTTAATATTAAATTGTTATCATAAAATATTTTTGTAATTCTTGAATTATTTAGCATATTTTTCAGGAAAATTAAGCTCGGATTTTCTATGAATAAACCTAGAATTAAACACAATATCCAAATTGTTATTGCTGCTTGAAAAAAACCCATTGCTAACCCAAGTGAACGATTGGTTGTATTTAGACCTGGTATAAACGATATTATATCTAAAATTCTAGATATAATGCTAATGATTAAACTGATAATAAAAAAAGTAATCGCCATTGCCATTATATTTAATAAAAATATTGCTAGACTATTATATATAAAACTAACAAGAGAATCCGTATTTAAAAAATTTTCTATGTTTATTTTTTCAAAAAATTTTGATACAAAATCGTTTTTTAATATTCCTGGCAACTTTACAGTATCTACAATATTTATTTTTAGATCGCCAATTGATTTACCTGCGTTCTCTATCAAATTATTTTTTATTGCTTTTTGGATATTTTCGATATTATTTTTAACAATCGGTGCAAGCGTTTCTTGAATAAATTTTAAAAAAATATTATAAAAATTTGTTTTCTCTCTTATAAAATTTGCGACCGGTCTATATAAAAAACCTGTTAATATTATTGATACAAAAGAAGAAAATAAATTAAAAACTGATTTTACTAATCCTAAACGCATGCCATTAAACGCAAAACTAAAAATCATGCATATGATTATTACATCTAATATATTAAAACCCAAAATATTCAGATTGCTCATGAATTAATATAATTCCTATACTTTATTTATGATAAGATTCTCGCCATATATTTAATCTTTAACTTCTATCTTAAAAAATAAACTTTTTTTCTTTTAAAAAATCGATTATCAATTCTATATCACCAAACAACACTTATCCTAGAAAAACAAAATATCATTTATTAAAATAATTATTTTAATTCTTTGTAATAAATGCTTGTTCTTAGAAATACTGACGTCGTTATTTTTACAAGATTGTTGCTTTTATCCAATTTCCATCAAACTTCGTAATATATCATCTTCTGAAGCTAGAGCGCTTAATTGTGCTCGTGCAGAAGCTAATTCTAATTTATCTGAAATAGAACTAGCTATGCCTGTGGATTCTTTACCAGTTAATTCTAATACGCTGGCAGAAATACTACTCACTCGCGCACCGTAATCCGGCTCAAATAATTCTGATCTAATTTTTGTTTGTCTTAATCCCTCTCTTTGTAAAACTTGTTCTTCAGTTATTTCCCTATCCGATTTTTCTGCAATACTCGATAACTCCCACAACATGTTTATTGGCTTTTGAGATAAAATTATGAACCTGCTATTAGGATCTATAGAATTGTTTTCGCCAAAGGTTTTGAGATGTTGATGAGATTGTGCTATAGTTAAGAAAAATTTCTCCGCTTGTCCTTCCATCAACATTCTGTACGCAGCCCAAGCTGATACTTGATCAAATTTTAAAATAGTGTTTATTATTGCCTTTGAAAATTGTCCAATTTGTTCAGAAGGTATATGCAAGCGGTAAGCTGCCCATGCGATGTTTTGATTGGCATATAATAGCAAAGATTCTATTAATTGGGGATCTGCTGGACCGTTTACAGATAAAAGATCAGCAGCTCTTGAAGCAGTTTTTGTTTGCATAGCCCACATTCTATCCATAAATTCGTACAACGCACTAAAAACAGATGTATCTTTTTCTCCTATTTCTGAGAACTGCGATTCTAATATGCTTACATCTTCTCGTAATTGTGCGAAATCTTTAATATATTCCAAAAAATTTCTTTTAAAATCTACACCCTGTTCAATTGGCGATCCCCCTTTAGCATACTTTCTAGTGCTACCTCTTTCGTAAAACGTATTGATACGTGTTTGGCAAATCTCAAGTGATTCTCTCAGAGATTGAGTTGCTCTTTCGATATTAGAACCTTCTTTTTGATTTAATTGTAAAGATTTTTCGATTATGGGACCTATAATTTCTTCTGTTGTGGGACGTATGCCTCCTTCTCTATCTTCTCTTCTGTCAGTCTGCGCCAAAAAAGAAAGATCGCTAACAATAACAATCTCACGTAAAACTACTGAAGCGAAAAAATGTTTTGTCAGATATTTTTTTCCGTCTACTATTCCGATGTCATTTAATTTTTTCGAGACTTCTTCGAATCTTTCTAAAATGAAATTTTCAGCACGACTCATAACAAATCGGATAAAAATTTTTTCTAATTCTTTAGGATTCTTAACTCCTGCTTCGATTGAGAAATTTAAGAAGCTATCTTTACCATTACATAATTTTCCCACAAATTCAGTGACAATTGGAACTAAATAATCTAAATCTCTTCCGAGAAGATAAGAATAAGTTTTACCAGCAGCTACAGGTATAGCGGCTAAAAGTGCCATCTCTCTACGTAAAAGAATACTTTCAAAATGATCCGTAGAACTCCACAACATTGCTTTATTCACCAACTTCTTAAAACTAAAACCAAGTGTGTGAAAAAAAATAAATGTTATTCACAGATCAAATAAAAAAACTTTTAGATTTAAAATTTTTATATCGAAGCACTTTAGGAAATTTTAGATATCTAAGATAGTGTGAAAAACTATAAATAATTTTCTTATATACTCTTGTAATGTTAATTCAATAGAAAATAAATTTAAAAATTTCAGAAGTGTTTTCTGTAAGTACTCAATTTGTTATGTTGATAAAAATAAATAATAATATTTCAGGAGTGTTTTTTTGTCATACGATTTTAAAAATATAGAAAAAAAATGGCGCGATTATTGGGAAAAAGAGAATTTAAATAAAAATGATTTTAAAAATAGCGATAAAAAAAAATTCTATTGTTTAGATATGTTTCCGTATCCATCATCATCCGGAATACATGTTGGTCATTGGCGAGGCTATGTTATTAGCGATGTTTTATCTCGCTATAAAATAATGCAAGGATACGAAATTATTCATCCGATGGGGTGGGACGCTTTTGGTTTGCCGACTGAAAATTATGCAATTAAAATGAGTAAACATCCGTCAAAAATAACTTTAGAAAATATTCTTAATTTAAAACGTCAAATTAAAGAAATTAGTGCTGTATATAATTGGGATTGTGAAATAAATACTACTGATCCTGATTATTATAAATGGACTCAATGGATATTTATAAAAATGTTTGAGAATAATTTAGCATATGAAAAAGAGATGTTGCTAAATTGGTGTCCAAATTGCAAATGTGTTTTAGCAAACGAAGAATCAACAAGTGGAATTTGTGATAGATGCGGAAATGAAGTGACAAAAAAAAAATTGCGCCAATGGATGTTAAAAATAACTAACTATGCAGAAAGATTATTAAATGACTTAGATTTGCTTGATTGGCCTGAAAAAGTAAAAAAAATGCAACGTGATTGGATAGGAAAAAGTCACGGTGTAGAAGTTAATTTTGTTCTAGAAAATAATAACAATAAATTTATAAAAATTTTCACAACAAGATGTGAAACCCTATATGGGGCTACTTTTTTAGTTTTAGCTCCTGAGTATAAAAATATTGATTTACTAGTAACTGATGAATATAAAGATAGAGTTAAGAAATATATTTTTGAATCTAATAATAAATCTATAGTTGATAGAATGATAAATAAAAATAAAACGGGAATTTTTACGGGATCGTATGCTATAAATCCATTAAATAATAAAAAAATTCCAATATGGATTTCTGATTATGTATTAATAGATTATGGAACTGGTGCTATAATGTGTGTTCCAGCACACGACGAAAGAGATAATGAATTTGCAAAAAAATTTGATTTAGAAATAGTTAAAGTGATAGATGATAAAAATAATCTAATTAACTCTTGCGAATTTAATAACTTAAATTTTTTAGATGCACGAAAAAAAATTTTAGGTAAATTAGAAAAAGAAAATTTTGGTAAACAAATTATAAATTATAAATTACGTGACTGGATTTTTTCGCGTCAAAGATATTGGGGTGAACCAATTCCAATTGTACATTGCGATCAATGCGGATTAGTAACAGTTTCGGAAAATGATTTACCTGTTTTATTACCAGATATTGATAAATATAAACCAACTGACAATGGAGAATCACCACTTGCCAGAATAGACGATTGGATTAATACAAAATGTCCTAAGTGTGGAAAAAATGCTAAACGTGAGACAAATACTATGCCACAATGGGCAGGTTCGTCCTGGTATTTTTTAAGGTATATAGATAATAAAAATGACAAAGAAATAGCAAATAAGAATTTACTAAAAAAATTTTTGCCTGTCGATTATTATATTGGCGGTGTTGAACACGCTGTTTTGCATTTGTTATACGCACGATTTTATACAAAATTTCTTTATGATATAAATGTTATTGATTTTCAAGAACCATTTTTGAAATTGTTTAATCAAGGAATGATAACAAAAAATAAATCTAAGATGAGTAAATCAAAAGGAAATGTAGTTTCTCCAGATGAATTAATAGAGAAATATGGATGCGATTCTCTAAGAATGTATGTACTATTTATTGGACCTGCTGAATTAGATTGTGAATGGGATAATTCGGGAATTGATGGAGTGTTTAGATTTTTAAACAGGCTATATAGTTTTATTTTTAAATTTAAAGATAAACTAATTAAAGAAAACGATGAATTGTTGTCATGGAAAAATAAATTTATTTTTGAAATTACTCGACGGATAGAGAAATTATCTTTGAATACTGTTGTTTCTGGTTTTATGGAATCTTTAAATAGTTTGATAAAAATATCTAGTGATTTGAATGGTGTAGATAAAAAAAGCTTAGAGACCTTTGCTATTTTAATTGCGCCATTTGCACCACACTTAGCAGAAGAGTTTTGGTTTATGTTAAATAATAATAAATCTATATTTAAAAATGATTATCCTAAATTTGACAAAAAATATCTAAATAATGCTAAAATAAACATCGCTGTTCAAGTGAACGGTAAGTTTAAATCAAATCTGTCAGTTGATTTTAATATCACAGAGTTCGAAATCATCTCGATGGCAAAAAAAATTTTAGGTACTAAAATCTCTGAAGATAAAGTTTTAAAAATAATAAGTGTTCCTAAAAAAGTAGTTAATTTCGTTTTAAAAAAATAGAAAGCGTTTTACATAAGTTATTTTTGTTTTTAATTTTTTTAATTTTTAAGAGGTGCTCAAATGAAAAGTTTTTTTAAATCATCTAAAAAAAATATATTTAAATTTAATGCTGAAAAAGTGACTTTTTGTGTTTTAGTCGTTTGCTTTTGTTTTGCTGCTTTTTTTCTAAGTAAATTAAATTTATTTAAAAAGATAAAAATTGGTCCATGTATTTATGCTTCGGAGATTTCTAAATCTTTAGATAAAAAAGAAGAAAGTGATGTTGATGTTCGAAATTCAAAAAATATTTTTGTTCCTGATAATTTAAAAAGTAGATCATTTATCGAAGGATATGAAGATAAAACTTTCAAACCAGATGAAAATTTGACACGTGCAGAGGCCTCACAAATGCTTTATAAGCTTATGTATAACGGAACTAGGATTAATTTTGATACTCTAAAAAAATATCATGATTTGGATGAAAATAAATGGTATTCGTGCGCTATTGCGTATTTAGTTAATAAAAAAATAATTAAAACAATAGAAAAATCTGGTTGTGATTTCGAATGTAAATATAAATATTTTAATCCGAATGAAAATATAAATCGTGCTGAATTTTCACAAATAGTGTTTAACGTGTTGAGAAATTATAATAAAAAAATATTTGACGATAAGATCAATAATGATTGTTATTTTGATGATATCAGCGACAATTTTTCAAAAGATGCAATAAATGAGTTAGGATCGTTGGGATTTTTAGAGGGTTATGGTGATAAAAAATTTTTTCCTGATAAAAAAATAAATCGTGCGGAGGCAGTTAAATTAATAACAAAAACTTTTAGTAGAGATATTAAAGATAAAGAAAATATTTTTATTGATTTAGAAGAAGGACATTGGGCATATAAATTTATATTAAGTGCTACTTAAAAAAAAAATTAAACATTTAATTTTATTATAACAAAAATTTTGGCGCCAAGAGTGAAATGCTCTTGGCGTATTGTTTAGGAGATTGATTTTTCTATAACTATGCATTTAGTAGAGATTATATTTTTTTGTTTTTTTCAAGGGCAATTAAAAATCAGAATATAATAACAAGTTTTTAAAATTATCTTTTTCTCTTTGACTTTATTAATTTCGCAATAGTTTTTAAAATTATATGTATTAGGATCGTAAAACGATTTATGACAGTATGTATCACTAATTTTAATAATTCTTTTGTTAAAACAATCGGAAATTCTTTTGCAATTAAATTTCGAAAATTTATTGCTTTCATTAAACGTATCCGAAATATTTTCTATGAATCGTGTTAACTCTTTTAACATATACCCTTGTATCTTTTATCACCTTCTCTTGTAAAATTTAGTGATTTAATTAATTTGCCGGCTGAAGTTTTTAAATCACTATTATAATTTATGGAAAAGCTTTTAACTTGGTGATGAACTAAGCTATTATGTGAATCTATATTTTTATTTTTTATAATAAAAAATAGTTTTATTGATTTTATATTGTAAATTTTGATAATAAAGTTCGTAATAATTTATTAGAGCTTGAATATTTTTATGTTCAGGTGATCGTTTAGTTGAGAATAAACGAATTAAAACAAAAAGAAGTAATAAATATAAATGACGGGAAAAGATTTGGATTTGTAAGCGATGTTGAAATTGATTGTATGTGTGGAAAAATAAAAAAAATAATTATTAATTCTTGCAAAAAATTTTTAGGAATATTTGGAAAAGAGTTAGAAATACAAGTGCCGTGGAACGAGATAAGACAAATTGGGGACGACATTATTTTGATAGACGTCGACATAAATGAAGTAATTGAAGAGGTTTAATAGATGACAGAGAGAAATGTTTATAAAAAATATAATTTTGATAGCGAAAAAACAGACGACAAACCAAATAGATTGTATGCACAAATTATAATGTCTGGAATTTTATTATTTATAATTTTATTGATAAATCTTACGCCTTTTAAAAATAAATTTTCGCCCTTTATAAAAAATATTATTTTAAAGAACTATGATTTAAACGACGCCAAATCTATTTATAAAGATATAACTAATATACTAAATGAAAAATTTATCGAAGTAAAAAATAATAAAAAAAGTAATAACAAAAATTTTGATTCTGAGAATAATAATAATAAATTAAATGCAAACAGAGATGAAAAAAATAATACTAAAGACATAGAAAATAACCCAGAGAATATTGAAGAATATAAAAATAAAAATGATAGAATTTATGAAGATGTAGATCTTAACGTTAATAAAAATATTAGTGAAAAAAATAACGAAAATAATTTTTATACAGATAGCAAAGAAGTTTTTAAAAATACAGGAATCAAAATTGATGTAAAAAATAAATTGGATTCAAAAAAAAATTTTTAAATCCTGTTAGACAAAAAATTATAATAAGTTCTGGTTTTGGCGATAGAATTAATCCTATAAATAAAAAAAAAGAGTTTCATCATGGTATTGATATTGATATTCCAGAAGGTGAAAAGATTTTTGCTTTAAACGATGGAATAATTATCAGTGCAAGAAACTCAAAAACTTACGGAAATTTTGTTGTTTATAAAACTATTGATGATTATGAAATTACATGTGGTCATCTGAGTAAAATTTTTGTAAAAGAAAATAGTACTATAAAAAAAAATGACATAGTGGGTTTATCTGGCAATACAGGCCTATCAACTGGCCCACATTTACATTTTGCTATAAAATACAATAATGCTTTTCTAGATCCTAGGTATTTAATAATTTTAGAATAATTTTTTTATATAAATTAATAATTGTGTTTTATTAAAATTTTGTACAAAAAAATAAATTTTATTTAATTTTAATTTTGATTAAAAAATAAAAGATTTTAAAAAACAGGAGAGATTTTTTTGGCAACAAAAAAAATGGTTTTAACATCAGATGGAAAAAATAATCTTGAAAAAGAATTAAATGTTTTAAAAAGCGAAGCAAGACCCAATGTTGCTCTAAAATTAAAAGAAGCCAGACTTCAGGGTGATTTATCAGAAAATGCAGAGTACGACTCAGCCAAAGAAGAACAAGCCACGATTGAAAATAGAATTTTAGAGATAGAAAATATTTTGAAAAATTCTGAGATAGTAAATATTCTTGATTTAGATAAAAATAAAATAAGATTTGGCAGTAAGTTAAAATTATTAGATTTAGAATTAGACGAAGAAATAAAATTTATGATAGTGGGCTCAGCTGAATCGTCACCATTAGATGGAAAAATTTCTAATGAATCTCCGCTAGGGAAATCATTAATCGGAAAACGTAAAGGAGAAATAGTGGAAATTTCTGCTCCATCTGGTAATTTGAAGTACAAAATAATTTCGATATTATAGATATTGAAAAAAATAATGATAAGCAATAATAAAAATATATTTTAATTTTACTTGTGTTTTTGAAGTTGATTTTTGTTTAATTTAAATAGATGATATAAATTCGTTATCATTACGATTGAGTTTAATAAAAAATTACTAAACTGAATAGGATCGGTCATAAGAGAATAAACAATGCAAAAAATACACGCTAAGCTATTTATGTAGCGCATGTTTTTTTCTTTGCGACACAAAAATGACAGTATAACTAATATTGCTCCGATTAAGCTAATTATTTGGGTTCCGTGCAGCATATTTGACATTTGGAATAATATTTTTTGTTTAATAATTTTTATCATTTCCTAAAATTTTCTTATTTTTTTATATTAATTTGTTTTCTGCTTGAAAGTATATAAAAAAAATTTATCAACACTATAATTAGATTCATAATGGCAAAACATGGTGAAGCTACAAGGATGTTATATAAAAAGCCAATCAACGATGATATTATGCAAAGTACACGTATTTTTTTTTCACCACTACAAGAATAAGCGATTATAACTATAAAACTGCCTAACAAACCAATTAGCTCAGCAAAATTATTCTGTGAAAAATATTTTATTATATCTGTCAATAGAGTTCCGCCTAATTAAAATTCAAAAAAACATCTATAATTTTATAAAATTAAATTTAATTTTTTAATTTTACTTCTTTTATTTAAATAAATCTGTCAAAAAATTTTTTTAGTTTTTTGTTTATCAAAATAATTTTTATTTTTCAAAATCATTATAATACAATTAAAATGCTTTGATTTTTATAATTTTTAATGATTTTGTGACCTATATTTAATTTGGTGAATATTTTGATATTCTTGCTAATTTTTGTATTATCTTATTTTTTAGTTTTAGTATCAATGCCGATTTTTATAAAAATCGCAAAAAAGATAAAGTTCGTTGACATTCCAACAAAAAGAAAAAATCATAAAAATCCAATTCCTTTAGTTGGCGGATTGTGTATGTACTCAATTTTTTCTCTTTGTTACATAATATTTTTGGGATTAAACAATTTAAAACATGTATCTATACTCATAGGCGCATCGATTGTTTTTCTAGTTGGTTTAATAGATGATTATTATAAATCAAAAAAAAATGAATTTAGTATTTTAATAAGAGCTTCAGCTCAAATTTTATCAGCTATAATTTTATTTTTGTCAGGGATAAAGTTCACCGGTTTTTTGATTCCATTTACCAAAAAATATATTCTATTTCCTGGATATATACAGTTCTTGTTAACAATATTTTGGGTTTTTGGTGTAACGACAGTTATTAATTTTTCAGACGGTTTAGACGGTTTAGCTGGAGGATTAACATGTATTTCTAGTACAACATTTTTTTTAACAGCTATAATTAAAAATCAAAACGATTCTGCTATTATAGCAGTTTTAATTTTTTCGATATCATTAGCTTTTTTAAAATATAATTTTTATCCAGCCAAAGTTTTTATGGGAGACTCTGGCGCATGCTTTTTAGGGTATATTTTAGCAGTTATTTCTCTACACGGAGCTTTTAAACAAGCTACGTTAATTTCTATTTTTATTCCAGTGCTCGCTATTGGAATTCCCATTTTTGACAATATTTCTGTGATTATTAAACGTTTTTTAAATAAAAAACCAATTCACAAGGCTGACAATACACAAATCCACTATCGCCTTTTGGAATCAGGTATGAATACAAAACAAACTGTAAAATATTTATTTTTAATGACAGTTTGTTTAAATCTAACTTCTATAATAATCTTATTACTTAAAGTTTAATTTTTTTAAAATATAAATTTTTTAATTTAACTATCTACATAAAAATATTATTTGACTATTTATTTTTATGTTTTATTTTTTATTTATCGCTTTTATCTTCATCATATTCGTATTTTATACAGCACATTAACTTTCCGCATATCCCAGCTAGTTTTAACTTTTGCAAAGACAAATTTTGTTTTTTTGCCATTTCAATATCTATATTTTTAGGTCTTTTTATAGCTCTACAACAAACACACCTACCACATATTCCAATGCTATTGATTTTGCAACAATTTTTTTCGCATTTATTTATTATTTTTTTCTTGATATTTTTTATATTTTCTTTGCTAAAATGCAATTTATTCTTAGGGCTGTTTTTTGTACTTTTTATTTTTTTTAAGCGAATGTCGTTTTTAGAGTCTTTTTCTTCTTTAATATTATCTTGAATTCTATATATTAATTTGGCTTCGAATTTTATATTTATATTTTTATTCAATTCTTTGAATATATTTTTAAAACTTATTTTCCTGTTACTCTCGTAATAGAATACGACTCTGTTGCATCCGAAATTTATTTTAGCACTGTTAACTTTTGTATTGATTTCTCTTTTTTTTAGTTCATCTTTAAATAAATTAAGTGCTTTTAATTCAAGTGTTTTATTTTTTTTAAATCTATCTTTATCTTTTTCATTTGCTATTCTAATAATTCTTTCTTGTCTTACATCATTACTTGTGTATTTAACGTCAACTACAATCCCAAAATTTAATTCCTCTTCGCACATAGCCACAACGTAATCGTTTTTGCATATATTTATACTGCCTGAGTCATAATAAAAAACATTTTTTATACCATCGAATTTAACTGAAATTATTTTTTTAATAAATTATTTTCTCCGTAATAAAAATAAAAGACTTATTAATTTCGCGATTATGTTTTTTATATTTTTTAAAAAAACAAAAAATTTTATTAAATTTTATCTTAATAGCAATTCTTTCTCCATATCATTTAAAAATTTATATTCACTAATTTTTATATTTAATTTTTTTATTTCTAGTTTATTTATTGCTATTCTTTTCAAAAAAATAATCTTGTTATTTAATTTTTCGAAAATTTTTCTTATTTGTCTATTACGTCCTTCACTTATTTTTATCTCTAAATCACAATGAAACATATTTTCCGATAGTATTTTTATTTTACAAGGCAAGGTTTTTTTGTTGTCTATTACAATTCCGTTTTTTATCATCTTTAATTTTTTATCTGATATTTTTTTTTCTGTTCTAACTATGTATTTTTTAAAAATTTTATTTCGTGGATGGATTATTTTGTTTGCAAAATCCCCGTCATTAGTTAGTATCAAAAGACCACTTGTATTATAATCAAGTCTTCCCACAGGAAATATTCTTTTTTTAATTTTAATCAGATCTAATACACATTTCCTACCGAATGGATCTTTAACCGTTGTAACAAACCCAATCGGTTTATTCAAAGCAATATATATAGATTTCTCTAATTTCAATAATTTATTTTTATAAAAAACAACATCATTGTTGGCATCAATTTCAAAACCCATACTATCAACAATTTTGTTGTTAACTTTAATTTTTTTTGATTTTATAACTTCTTCACATTTTCTACGAGATGCTAGTCCCGAGTGTGATAAAAACTTTTGTAGTCTCATTTCTTATAAATTTTTACTTTTTTATATAGCCGATTAAATTTTCACTAGTTTTTATTTTAATAAAATTATTGTCGTGATTATAAACGATAACTTTTTCTCCTGGAAATAATTTTTTTATAATAAAAGATTTTTTATACGGCATGTATCTTAACATAGTCTTAAGATTTAACTTTAAATTTTTATTTTTCTTGTCTAAAAAATCGATACTAATTAAGTTAGTATTTTCACAAAAATTTATATTTATATCATAAAGATATGCTAATAAATCTTCACTTACAAAAAAAACATTATCTATATTTATGATTTTGATTTTATTTTTTTGGCTCTCTATAGCGCTATCCAAGTCATTTACACTTTTAAATTTAACGACATCGTTTTTTTTAACGTAACTATCCAAGAAAATATTTGGACTTATATTTTCTTTAACGAATTCTAAATCCACATAAACTTTTTTAATATCATTTATACTTTTTACAAAACACTCATAATTAAAACAGTATTTATCCTCGAGAACAATATAAGTTTTTTTATTTAACTTAAAATATTTATAAAAATTTCTGCATCTAAATTCAGGCGTAAACTTTTTAAATAAAAATAATAAGAAAAAAAGAATTGTTGATATATATAGTATTTTTTTTACTCTAAAACTAATCATGTTATAAACAATAGCTAAAATTTATATTTTTTATATTTAAAAAATTTTTATAAGAAAAATATATGTTCAAAATTGCTAATTCTATAGTCTAATACTATAATTTAGCGATGCGAGATTAATTAAATAAATTAATTGAGACGTGAATCAGTTGAATGAATATAATAGCGATAGTTCTGCAGAAGAATTTATTTATTATGTTACACACGGATTTGGAGAGAGATTTTTAGATTTTTTTTGCGGCTCGTGCTGAAGGTTACAAAAAAAATTTGTTTAGCTCGTAATTATATTGTTTTGTAGCGACATCGATATATTTTCGCATGAAAGGATTAACAGAAACGATAAATCTAAAAAGTATCATCAATCCAACTTTATCGGGAATCGGATTTATAGAATTAATACGGTTGTGTCTATTTTAATAAATATTTTTTTATGAACACAAGATATTTAGAAAGGGAGAAACAGAATGGATAAAATACAAATTTCCAGATCCACTTGCGGGTATGATGATTGAAATTAATGAGAAAAATGGAATTAGATAAAATTTAGATTTTTTTCTACTAATTTTTGAACAAATAAATTAATAAGAATAAATAAATAATAAATATTTAGAAGTATTTTTTCATAAAAAACTTTTGAGGCTAATGTGAATTTTAGAATTATGATAAAAATTACTGGAATTTTGATGGTCTTTTTTTCTTCAAGTTTTTTGGGAGTATATTCAAATTTTAAAAGAAAAAATAGAATAAGAGAACTAAAAAATTTTATTAATGCATTTGAAATATTAAAATCAGAAATGAATTTTAGTCTAAATTTGTTGAGCGATATATCGAAGAAAATTTATAAAAAAAACAAAAAAAATAATAACACGGAAAAATTTTTTTATTACTTTTCAGAAAATTTAGATACTAAAGAGTTTAATTCGGCTAACGAAGCCTGGATCGATGCTTTAAGCAGAATAAAAAATAAATCTTATTTGGACGAAGAAGATTTTGATGCAATAAATAATTTTAGTAATGCACTAAAAACTTTTGATAAAGACTTAAAAATCAAAACTTTAGAATTGATAAATTTTAATCTAAATAATAAAATAGTCTATCTAGAGAAAGATTTTTTATGTCAAAAAAAACTATTTAATCAACTTGGTGTCTTATTCGGTCTGCTAATAATAATAATATTTCTATAATCTTAAGAATATTTTATTCTCAGGTGGTAAATTTGGACGTAAATATAATATTTCAGATTGCTGCAGTGGGTATTCTAGTAGCTGTTCTTAATCAAGTTTTAATACGTGCAGGCAGAGAAGAGCAAGCTATGTTAACAACTCTTGCGGGACTTGTTGTTGTTTTATTTAGTGTTATAACTCATATACATAATTTATTTTTAACAGTAAGAGATTTGTTTGGTCTTTAAGTGATCATAAAAATTTTATCTATTTCTTTAATTTCTTGTATTTTGATAGTTTTATTAAGAAAAGACAACCCAATTTTCGCGTTAATTTTGAGCATAGCATCCGGACTACTAATATTTTTTTTAATACTGCCAGATTTATCAAATGTAATAAAAAATATCAACGAAATAATAAAAGAATTTAATTTTAAAAATTATTATTTAGATATTATACTAAAGATAATAGCTGTCTCGTACTTATCAGAATTTGCAATTCAAATTTGTCAAGACTCTGGTGAGAATAATATAGCTTCTAAAATATCTTTATCATCGAAAGTAATCATAATATCGATGTCAATGCCAATATTTAAAGATTTGTTAAATATTATTAATTTTTTATTTTAACGTTGTTTTTAATTAAATATGGTTTTTTATTAATTAAATTAAATTAAAATTATTGAAAGTTTATGCGTAGATTTTTATTAGACAAAAAAAATTTTAATCAAAGGTTAGATAAATATTTACTAAAAATAATATCTAGTAAATCTTTTGTCTATAAACTACTGAGAAAAAAGATAATTAAACTAAATAATATGCGTGCATCAGGAAGTGAAATATTAAGCCCTGATGATATTATTGATATCTATATTAACGATGATGTTTTCGAAAAATTTAAAATAAAAAAAGAAAAAATAAAAAGTAATAAAAAAATAAGTATTATTTATGAAGATGAAAATATTTTAGTATGCGATAAAGAAAATGGAGTTTTGAGTCAACCAAATAAAATTAATTGCGACAGTATACTAAATAGATTATATAATTATCTTAACGATTATAATATTTCTATTTGCAATAGACTTGATTTTGATACTACAGGAATAATTATATGTGCAAAAAATTTTCTAGCTAAGCAAGAATTAAATAAAATGATATTTAACAACGAAGTTAAAAAATATTATTTTGCTTTAGTTTATGGAGAATTTAGTGACTCGAATTATATTCTTAATGATAATTGCGTCAAAGATAAAAAAAGAAATATTTTAAAAATAAGCAATAATGACGATGATAAAAGAAATAAAAATATATTAACAAAGTTTAGAGTTATATCAAGTAGAGATAATTTTAGTTTTATTAAAATAAATTTAGTAACAGGAAAATCTCATCAGATACGAGCTCAAATGTCACACATCAATCATCCAATAATTGGAGATAAAAAATATGGAAATAACAAAATTAATTTATACTTTAAAAAGTTTTTTTGTTTAAATCATCAATTGCTGCATGCATACGAAATTAACTTTGATTTTGATATTAATAAATACTATTTGCTAAAATATTTAAATAATTTAAAAATAAATTGCAACTTACCCGATATGTTTAAAATGATATTAGATAAATATGAGTTGAATGATAATAAAAAAATCAATTGTTAAAATATTTATATATCGCTACTACGCAAAAAGAATTCGACAGAGCGAAACATAAGAAGATAAACAAAACTGTAGATTATAACTGTTATCAAAAATATAATTAGCTATTCTTTTAATATTTTAAAATCGCGTAATAATTTTCTTTATCCTATTTTTTATCTTATTTTATTTTGTCACATACTTATCTTTCGACTACACTTTTCTTAAATCCTTCTATCTCCTCGATAGAAAGATCTGTTGACTAAGATATTTCTTTAAAAATTAAATTCAAAATTAAATTTAAAGTTAAATTTAATTCTAACAAATTTGCAACCATTGAAATTAATTTTTGTTAATCTAAAATATTTTTTTCGAGTTTATATTTTTTTATATTTCTATAAAATAATAAAAATAACTATATATCTATTAAATTTATTTTTATAATTTTTATATTTTCAAGAGGTTTACTTTGTTAAAAAGAATCTTAACAGGTGCAATTGGATTCTTGATAGTATCTTTTGTTTTGTTTAATTCTGGAATTTTTTTAAATATATCTATTTTTTTTTGTTCTATGTTAGGACTAAAAGAAATATATCAAGCTTTATCAAAGAAATTTTTATACATACACACAATTGGCTATCTAATCTCGATAGTCTATCTTTTTTTTTTAATAAATAAAATTAATACGCTAAAATTCATAATTTTATTTGGATTATTCACAATATCTATACTGATATTTTTAGTTTTTAGAAATACGAAGTCGAACATACAAGATTGCATGATAACTCTTTTTGGTGTTTTTTATATCACTTTTTTATTGAGCTTTGTAATTTTAATTAGAAATAAAACGAATGGAAATATATTAATTTGGTTAGTTTTTATATCATCTTGGGGTTGCGATACATTTGCATACTTTACGGGAAAATTATTTGGTAAACACAAATTAACAGAAAAAATAAGTCCCAAAAAAACTATCGAAGGTTCAATAGGAGGATCGTTGGGGGTTTTATTAATAAGCTGGTCGTTTGTATATTTTTTTAATTTAAATTATTTATATATTTTAGTTTGTTTTATTGCGTCTATTTTTTCGCAATTTGGTGATTTGGCTGCGTCAGCCATTAAAAGAAATACGAGTTTGAAAGATTATGGAATTATATTGCCAGGACATGGGGGTTTTTTAGATAGATTCGATAGTGTTTTGTTTGCAGCACCAATAATTTATTTTTTATTATATATCATGAAAATTTAATAAGAGAATACAGGAGATAAAAATTAAATTAATCGTTTTTGGTTCTACTGGATCAATCGGAACACAAACTTTAGATGTAATTAGAAATTTAAATATTAATAATTATGATATAAAAATTATTGCAATAACCTGTAATAAAAATATCGATTTGTTTTATGAACAAATATTAGAATTTAAACCAGAAATTATCTGTGTTTTTAGTCAAGTTGAATGCGAAAAATTAAAGAAAAGAATTTTAAAAGAAAAAAAAATCAAATATAGTATAAAAATTTTGTCTGATATTGATGGCCTTGAATATATTTCGAAAGTCAAAGTTGATCTTGTTGTTAATGCGTTAACAGGTTCAATTGGTTTAATACCGAGTTTGAATACTATAAGAAAAAAAAATAACTTGGCGCTGGCTAATAAAGAAAGTTTAGTATTAGCTGGCAATATAATTATAAGAGAAGCTAAATTAAATAATATAAAAATACTGCCAATTGATAGTGAGCATTCTGCTATTTTGCAAGCACTTGGAAATAATAATATTAGCGACATAGAAAAAATTTACTTAACAGCTTCTGGTGGACCTTTTCATGAATATTGTTTAGATGATTTGAAAAAAGTAAAATCCAACGATGCTTTAAAACATCCGACTTGGCATATGGGTAAAAAAATTTCTATAGATTCTGCTACTATGATTAATAAAGGCTTTGAAATCATAGAAGCGCATTACTTATTTGATATAGATATAAAAAATATAAAAGTAGTAATAAATAAAGAAAGTTTGATACATAGTATGATTCTTTTTAAAGACAACAGTGTTATTGCGCAATTATCAGATCGCGATATGAGAATAGCAATTCAATATGCTCTAACTTATCCTTGCAGAATAAAAAATAATTTTAAAAAAATAAACTTTCTTGAAAATAAAATTCTAAATTTTGATGATTATAATAAAAATCTTTTGGGAATTAAATTATGTATAAAAGCAATGAACTTAGGAAAATTAGCTCCAGCAGCTTTATGCTTTGCAAATGATATCTTAGTTGATAAATTTTTAAAAAATGAAATAAGATTTTTAGATATATATAAAATTTTGGATTTTGTTTTAGATAATTATTTTGATTTTGATTTTGATGATAACAAAGAGGAGATTTTGATAAGGCTAGATAATTTAAAATCCAAAATAGAGAAATTAATAGAAGAATTTATAGAGACAATGAGATAAAAAAATAATTCTTTTAAGAAATAACAAAAAAATACGTATATAAAAATTTTATATTTATATAAAATGTGTAGACATAAAAATAATAAAACTTAGATGATTTTAGCTTAAGAGAATAAGCTTTTAACAATAACATAAAATACTAAAACAAAAAAATAATTATCGAAAATAATTTAGAATAATAATAAACATTATGATTTTGGAGTACGAATGCCAATTATTTTAGGGATTTTGATTTTTGGGTTAATAGTTTTAATTCATGAATTAGGGCATTTTTTATCAGCAAGAATGTGCAAAATAAATGTTGAAGAATTTGCAATTGGCATGGGACCCAAGCTATTATCGTATAAAATAAAAGAAACTATTTATTCTTTAAGAATATTTCCCATAGGCGGATTTTGTTTGTTGACAGGGGAAGATAAAGAATCAAAAAGTCCTTTTTCTTTTGGAAATAAAAGTATTGCGCAAAGATTTTTTGTTATTTGTTCTGGTGTATTTATGAATTTGATATTGGCTTTCGTATTTTTTTTTATATTAAATTTATTTTCCGGAGCTACTTTTCGTAAGGTAAATAAAATTTTAAAAAACAGTCCAGCGCATGAATCAGGAATAGTTTCTGGCGACGTAATAAATAAAATTGACAATAACAAAATAAATATTTCTCAAGATTTAAATTTTTATATTAATGACACGAATGGGAAAGAAATTGTCGTTAATATAATAAGAAAAAATAAATTTTTAGATTTTAAATTAAAACCAATAAAATCAGAATATGGTGGTTATTATATTGGCGTAGAAAGATATCACAAGATAGGAATTTTTGATAACGATAAAAATTATGAAAGAATAAATATAATAGAAAGTTTGGTTCTAGCTTATCATAACGTATTTTTTTATATAAAAATAAGTTTAATTGGATTATCAAGATTATTCGTTGGTAGAATAGCATTCAAAGAATTGGCTGGACCAATAGGAATAATACAAGTCATCGGAGAAACATATAGCGAATCTATAAAAAAAAGTTTTTTTTATACTTTGCAAACATTGTTAAATTTTACTGCGATTATAAGCGCCAACGTTGGAATATTTAATTTATTGCCGATACCGGCGTTGGATGGAGGAAAATTAATATTTTTATCTATAGAATTTTTCAGGAGAAAAAAAATAAATCCGAGTTGCGAAAATTTAGTTCATTTAATTGGATTTAGTGTGTTAATAATATTTGCAATAATTATTGCTATAAGCGATGTCATAAAAATATTTTAAACTTTTAAAAATACAAAAACTTAACACGTATTATAAATTATAAGTTAAAAATAGATCTTGTGTTTCCAACAAAACTAAGAGAATTTTAATTAATAAATTTAAAATAGTTTTTAAATTATATTAATAATCTTTAGTATTGTTTTTTTCTAAAATATCCAGAATTAAAAAGTGCTTTATTAAGATTTATGTTTATTTTTTTAAAAAATTTATTTGAATTAACTTTTGATATTCTGAAAGATATAGATAAATTACAAAAAAATATTTGAGAAAAGAATATAAATCTAACTTATAAAAAAATAATAGAAAATTTTTTAATTTTCTTGTATAAACAAATCTTTTTTTGTGTCTTATAATTTACGATAGCTTAGCAGAAAATATTTGTTATTAAAAAAAATTAGGAAAAATTTCGTGATAAAAAGAACAAAAGTTAAAGAAATATTTTTATCTGACTTTTTTTTCTCTTGTAGTTCGGTTTTGATTGGATTATTTATTGGATTTTTGATTATGTTATTGACTAATCCCGCGCAATCAATTGCTGGGATATTAACTATTTTATTTTCTCCAATGATTAATTTGAGAGACATCGAACAAGTTTTAAATATTGCTCCATCTATAATTCTAACTGGATTATCTGTGTGTTTTGCAAATAAAATTGGTTTATTTAATATCGGATCTTCTGGTCAATTTATTTTAGGAGCATATTTTGCTGTCTGGTGTGGAGTAAAAATAAACTTTATAAATAACTCGCTGCACTTTGTTTTAGCAATTTTATTGTCGATTATTTTTGGTGCTTTTTGCGGATCTATTCCAGGAATATTAAAAGCATTTTACAATGTTAACGAAGTTATATCTTCTATCATGATTAATTATATATCCATGTATTTAGTAAATTTTATGATAAAAAAAAATATATTCGATGTAACAAAAAATCACAGTAAAAAAATTTTGGATAGTGCTGTTACTCCAAAATTAATGATCGATAATTTTTTTTTTGGTTCTAGCGTAAATCTAAATATTTTTATTTCGATTGTAGCTGCTGTTGTTATTTATATAATTCTTGAAAAAACACTTTTTGGATTCGAAATAAAAACATGCGGTTTTAATCATTATGTTGCGCGATACATAGGAATAAATGAAAAAAAAATTTTAATCTTAACTATGACAATTTCAGGAGCACTATCAGGACTTGGCGGCGGATTATTGTATCTATCCAACACCGGAAATAATTTACAAGTAATAGATTCACTTGCTCAAGAAGGCTTCACCGGAATTTCTGTTGCGTTGTTAGCATCGAATGATCCAATTGTTATAATATTTTCAGGATTATTTATAGCATATTTAATTGTTGGCGGATTCAATACTCAAATTTATAATTTTGCACCACAGTTGATTGAGATTATCACGGCCATTATAATCTATTCTAGTACTTTTATTTTTTTAATTAAAAAATATTTTTCTAAAAATAAAAAGTAAAAATAAAAGGATATTTATTTTGCATATTTTTGTGTTTCTTTTAAGACAAACAATTTTTTTCTCTATGCCGTTGTTAATATCTGCTATTGGTGCCATGTTTAGCGAGCTTTCTGGAATAGTAAATATAGCTCTCGAAGGAATAATGATATTGGGTGCATTTTCTGGAATTTTATTTATAAATCAACTTCAAGATAAAATTCATGGACAGACTTTGCTATTAATAGCAATTTTAATATCTGCGCTCGTTGGAATATTTTTTTCTCTAATTCACGGCTATGCATCTATTAAATTTAAAGCAAATCAAATAATTTCTGGTACGGCTATAAATTTATTTGCTCCGGCTTTTTCTGTGTATATATCGCGAATGATATTTTCTATAAAACAAATTTCTTTTAAAAATCAATTTATAATCAAAAAAATATTTTTATTAAATAAAATTCCATTTTTGGGTGAGATATTTTTTACCCAGACTTACATAACAGTTTTTATTAGTTTTTTTATACTGTTTTTATCATGGTTGGTCGTGTATAAAACGCGTTTTGGACTTCGATTGAGAGCTTGCGGAGAAAATCCAAATGCAGCAGATATAGTTGGTATCGAAGTTTCTAAGATGCAATATATTGCAACAGCTATTTCAGGAGCTTTAGCTGGTGTAAGCGGATTAACTTTTATAATACCAACTTCAACACAGTTTGATGGTAACGTTGCCGGATATGGATTTTTAGCTCTTGCAGTTTTAATATTCGGACAATGGAGGCCTGATAAAATTTTATTTGCTTCTTTTTTATTTGGTTTTTTAAAAGCCATATCAACGTCTTATTCAGAGATTATGTTTTTAAAAAAAATATCGATTTCTAGTTATTTTTATAAATCTTTGCCATATATAATTATTTTAATAGTTCTTATCTGGACTTCAAAGAATACAAAACCACCAAATGCTCTTGGAAAAATTTATGATTCAAACGAAAATTAAATAAAAATTAATTGAGATATTTTCTTGTCTTAGCTGGTTATCATAAGAATATGCCCATTTTAAAAAAGTATTTTATAAGATATAAAATTAGTTTTATTTTTATTTTTATATTTTTATTTTTTCAAGTTTTATGTGATTTAAAATTGCCTGATTGTACAGCCGGAATTATCAACACAATTGTGAAAGACAAAATAAATTTTAATTTTGTATTTAAGAATAGCATAAACATGTTGTTTATGGCAATCACGAGTGGAATTGCAAGTATAAGTTCGATTTTAATTTCAACGAGAGTTGCATGTAAAATAGTAAAAGATTTACGAGTAGAAATTTTCGAAAAAATTATAAGTTTTAATAGTTGTGAATTAGATAAATTTGGAACTTCAAGTTTAATAACACGATGCACTAATGATACCAATCAAATTCAAAATTTTTTGATTATGTCTTCGAGAATGTTGTTTTACGCACCGATGATGGCAATCGGCGGAATAATCATGTCATCAAAACACGCAAAAGATATGTTTTGGATAATATTTTTATCGTGTTTAGTAATTTTTATAACTATAGTTATTAATTTATTTTTTACTCTACCGAAATTTAAACTTATCCAAAAGTTATCTGATAAAATAAATTTAATTCTACGTGAAAATTTAAGCGGTTTACTTGTTGTAAGATCATTTAGTAAAGAATTTCACGAAAAAAATAGATTTGATAAAATTAATAAAGAAATTACAAAAATGACTTTATTTGTTAATAGAATTATGACATCTATAATGCCATTTATGTTCTTAATAATGAATATAACTACTGTTTCTGTGATTTATGTCAGTGCAAAAAATATTATAGAGGATAAATTTGAAATCGGTAACATGCTTGCATTTATTCAGTACTCAACGCAAGTATTAATATCGTTTTTATTACTATCTTTTGTGATTTCTATATTACCTGGCGCTATCATATCTTTTAAAAGAGTTTTAGAGATTCTTGAAACGAAAAATATAATTTTAGATCCTATCAAACCAATAACAAATAATTTGGAAAATTTTGAATCTATAGAGTTTAAAAATGTCAGTTTCAAATATGAAAAAGAAGATAAGTTAATTCTTGATAATATAAATTTCGATGTTGAATTAGATAAAATAACAGCAATTGTAGGGCAAACTGGATCTGGAAAAACAACAATAATAAAATTGTTAATGCGGTTTTATGATGTAAATTCAGGTGAAATTTTAATAAATAAAATTAATATTAAAAAAATAAAACAAAGCAATTTACGTGAACAGATAGGCTACGCATCTCAAAAAACTGTTTTATTTTCTGGAAAAATAATAGAAAATTTAAAATACGGAAATGATAGCGCAAGTCAGAAAGAAATTGATGATGCATGCAAAGTTTCTCAGGTATTAAATTTTATAAATAACAGCAAAGATAAATTTGATTTTTTAATATCTAAAGATGCAAATAATCTGTCAGGTGGTCAGAAACAAAGACTATCGATAGCACGCGCAATAATAAAAAAACCAAAAATTTTAATTTTTGATGATAGTTTTTCTGCTTTAGATTTTAAGACTGATTCAAAAATAAGAAAAGAATTAAAAAAAATAAAAAATACAGCAATATTGATTATTTCTCAGAGAATTAGCAATATAATTGACGCCGATAAAATAATATTTTTAGAAAAAGGAAAAGTAGCAGGAATTGGAACTCATAAAGAATTACTGAGAACTTGCAAAGAATATTTTAAAATGGTTAATTCACAAACAAACAATGTGAAAATATTATGATGATGAACAGACACAAATGTAAAAAAACAGCTAGAGCGAAAAATTTAAAAGGTTCTATTTTAAAGTTATTAAATTATTTAAAATTTTATAAATCAAGTTTCTTATTTGTGCTTATTTTAGCAACTGCATCTAATATTTTGAGTACATTGGGTCCAAAAATATTAAGTAAAGCGACTAACATTTTAACTTCTGAATTTTTAAATCAAAATTCAAAAAAAATAAATATAAGTCTTTTAGAGATAAATAAAATATTGATCAACGCTGCAATTATTTATTTTCTGTCTCTATTACTATCGATTCTACAATCGAATATTATTTCTGATATCTCTAGTAAAATAATTTATAAATTGCGTGAAGATATAAATCGAAAATTTCATTGTTTGCCAATTTGCTATTTTGATAATAATTCTCATGGCGATATTTTAAGTCGCATGACAAATGATGTAGAAACAATAAACCAAACTTTAAGCCAAAATTTTATCCAAATTACTACAGCAGTAGTCTCAATAATTAGTATGACAATAATTATATTTACGATAAATATCAAACTAGCTTTTGTAACCATTTTTATAGTTCCGATATCAAGTCTCATAATATTTTTAATCACAAAACAAACTCAAAAATATTTTGTAAAACAACAAAATTATTTAGGAAATATAAACTCTAAAATACAAGAGGATTTTGAAAATCATGTAATAATAAAATCTTACAATTCAGAAACTAAAACTATAAAAGAATTTACAAAAATAAATAACGAACTTTATAAAAATTCATGGATATCTAATTTTTTTTCGAGTTTGTTAATTCCGATTTCGCAAGTTATAAGCAATATAATATACGTTTTTGTTTGTATTTATAGTTTTTATTTAATTTTAAAAAAAGAAATATTAATCGGTGATTTCCAAGCTTTTATAAGTTATGTTAGATCTTTTTCTCAACCTGTAAATCAAGTTTCTAATATAGTCAATATGATTCAGCAAACTGCAGCAGCATCAGAAAGAATTTTTGAATTTCTAGAACAGAATGAAGAATCTAAAGATATAAAAGATAATTTGTTTTTTAATAGTGATCTAAAAAAATATATAGAATTTAAAAACGTAAATTTTAGTTACTCTAAAAATAAAAAGACAATTGAAAATTTAAATTTAAAAATAAAATCAGGACAGAAAGTAGCTATAGTAGGACCAACTGGATCTGGAAAAACAACAATAATGAAATTATTAATGCGGTTTTATGATATAGATTCAGGTGAAATTTTAATAAATAAAAAAAATATTTTGTTGTATAAAAAAAGTGATTTAAGAAATTTATTTAGCATGGTTATGCAAGATAGCTGGTTATTTAACGGAACTATACTAGAAAATATTTCTTACCCAAAAAGAAACGTTAATTTACAACAAATTAAAAAAGCTACTATCGATTCTCAGGCTCACGATTTTATAAATAAACTTAAGAATAAATATCAGACAATAATTAACGAAGATAGCGAAAATATTTCTGCCGGACAGAAACAACTTCTAAATATCGCTAGAGCTTTTGTAGCTAATTCCGAAATTTTAATTTTAGACGAAGCAACTAGTAATATTGATAATTACACCGAAAAATTAATTCAAAAAGCGATAAATAAACTTATGACAAATAAGACTTGTTTCATAATTGCCCATCGTTTGTCAACCATAGAAAATGCTGACTTAATTCTAGTTATTAATGATGGAAAAATAATTGAACAGGGAAATCACAAACAATTAATCAAAAATAAAAAATTTTATTTTGATCTTTACAATAGCCAATTTAGTTCAAATAATTAAAATTTAAATCAATTAAGTAATTTACAGATACATGCTTCATGTTTTTTTTAAAAAAAAAAAAAATTAACACAACTTTTATTTTTCTTATTGACTAAAGAAAATAATTTTGAGTATAATAAAAAAATAGCGGTTGTTCGTCACAGACGACTTCTCAGAATATTAAATGAGATAGTCACTTAACTTGTTCAGGGTCAGCGACTATCTTTTATTGATGAACTCAAAAGTTTTCTTAATAATCTCAGAAATAACTTTCAATATTATTGTTTCTAAAATATCTAAAAAATACTTTTTCATATCATCACCTCACTTTTTTGCGAGTGAGGAAGTCGTCCATGTCGTCAAATTTAATTGACAGAACATGATATAAGACTCACAGAAAAAATAACATAAAATTTATTTTTATAAATTTATTTTTTATTGACTAAAAAAAGTAATTTGGAATAAAATAAAAACACAACGGTTGTTCGTCATAGACGACTTCCTTAAAAAAAATCAACTAAGTATAGTCGTGATTTTCTGGGTCAGCGACTATTTTTTTATGATCATAACTTCGATAATTGTTTTAACAATTTCTGGAAGCAATCTTATTAATACTTCTTTCAAAATTTTAAACATATATCTAAGCATCTAATCACCTCACTTTTTTGCGAGTGAGGAAGTCGCCCATGTCGTCAAATTTAATTGACAGAACATAATACAAGACTCACAGAAAAAATAACATAAAATTTATTTTTATAAATTTATTTTTTATTGACTAAAAAAAGTAATTTTGAGTAGAATAAAAATATAATGGTTGTTCGTCATAGACGACTTCCTTGATAGAAATTAAAATATAAGATAGTCGTAATTTCCAAGGTTAGCGACTATCTTTTATTGATGAACTCAAAAGCTTTCTTAATAATTTCAGAAATAACTTTCAATATTATTGTTTCTAAAATATCTAAAAAATACTTTTTCATATCATCACCTCACTTTTTTGCGAGTGAGGAAGTCGCCCATGTCGTCAAATTTAATTGACAGAACATAATACAAGACTCACAAAAAAAATAACATAAATTTATTTTTATAAATTTATTTTTTATTGACTTTAAAAATAATTTTAAATAGGGTATCATTTGAAATACTTAAGAATATCTCTCATGTTACCGCCTTGTCTGTAAAAAGGTGGGGGTGGTCGTTTGTACTAAAGATATTATCATGGATAAAATTTTGCTAGATTCGTGAACAAGCGGTTGCTATATTTCTTGTTCTATGAGGATTTATTTTGTGTTTTTGTGCTTAAAAATCAAATAAAATTAACAGAAAAGATAATTTAAATAAAATAAAAAATTTAATGGTTATTTATTATGAAAGATTTTTAAAATCAATAAAATATAATAGTTATTTAATTTTAGTGTGGTTGGTGGTTGTTTTTAGTTATGGTTTTGAAAATATTTTAAAGAATTATTATGCGAAGTATATTTTTTTGAAAAAGAGTTTTTTAAATTAGAATGTATTGATGATAAAAATTTATTGCTTACTAATAGGCTATCTTGCTGGATGCTTTCAAACAGCGTATATAGTTGGGCGCATATTCAATGTAGATATAAAAAGATTTGGAAGTAGAAACGCTGGAGCAACCAATATATCGCGCGCTCTTGGAAAATTTGCAGGGATATCTGTTGCGTTGATTGATATTTTGAAATCTATCGCTATTTATTTTTTGTGTATATTTTTATTTAAAGAAAAAATTTTTGGATTGTATGCGGGACTAGGCGTTGTTCTTGGTCATAATTTTACTTTTTATTTAAAATTTAATGGAGGAAAAGGTGTAGCGTCTACCGGCGGTTTATTGATGGCGTTTGATTGGAGAGTTGGATTATTAATATTTTTAATTTGGTTAGCAAGTGTGTTATTAATTCGAAAAATCTTCTTTGGAGCAATAATCTCCGCGGTTGTGTTGCCATTTATATTGTTTTTTTATAGATTCGAAATCGAGCCGATAATTATATTATCGTTATTAAGTTTGATCGTTTTACTTAAACATATCTCTAATTTTAAAAAAATAATTTGTGACAAAGAAAACACAAGTTAATTTTTTATTATTTTTTAAAATTGATTCCTATTGTTCCTCCAAAACCACCGCTTGCTATAGCTAATATTATGATTATAAATGTTTGAGAATTAAATATAGAACGATTAAATATTAATGTTGAAACTAAAATCAATAACACTGCATAAACCAATCCAGAAACAATTCCCCATAACCATCCCTTTTTTTCACATAGGCGAGCAGTATCAAATCCTGATATTGCCATCACAGTTATGCTTGTTAATGTAGTTACAAAGGATATATTTTTTTCGCTTAGATTAGTATAAGTTATTAAAATAGCGTACGATAGAAAAATAAAAATAGTTATGACAACGGCAATTAAAGTAGAAGAAAAAATAATTGAAAGTTTTGATCTGTTGACTTCACTTTTCTCGAGAATAGTTTTTTTATTATTGATAAAATTACATCTCCATTTTATTAATCTATTTTATTTTTATTTTTTAAAATGGCTAATATGATTAATAAAATTTTTACTAGCTATGATAGATAATAAATTTATTTTTATTTTTGATTTTCTGCGTTATCATTTGCAAATAATTTCGATCTTGTATTAAATTTAGTTTGATCGCATTTTTCTTTTATCATTAAAAATAAACAAGTTATAATAAACGGAATACTAAAAGATGAAATAATAAAAATTTCGCAACTTAAATTTAATGTGTAAAACAAAGCTGCTGATATACCAGATAAAACTAGACCAGTAAGAATACTATAGAAAAGCGCATGTTGTAACGGTTTCATACCATTTTCTGGTTCGGTTCGATGGCTTTGCATTTTTTTAATCTCCTGATTTTAATTTTATTTAAATATAAATTTTTATATTTCTATGTATGTTAAAATTATGAAGTGTAATAAAATAAATATTTTTTAGACAATTATTTATTTTTTATGCTGTTTTTTTATTTTTTTTAAAAAAACAATAAATAAAAGAAATTGGAATACTTTTTTTATTGATTTATAATTAGTCAGTAAGTACTTTGTAATATAAGGGGTTTTAAAAATGTTCGTTCCTAACTCAAGGTGCTTAAGTAGAGAAGATTTATATTTGTGCAGTCAAATCGCTAATGGATCTATAAATCGCATAGATAAAGATTTTATGTATAGTATTTTGAATGTACTAGACACCGCTGTGAATAGTCATGGAACTGGATGTCCTTATGATAAAATTACTTTTGCTAAAAGCGATAACAGTGGAGATAAAATCAAATTTACCAGAGAAAGGTTCTCTGCTAATGGAGAAGACACTCAATCAGAAGTTGAAGAATTAGATTCAAATGTATTATTTGCCATACTTTTTGTTATCATATGTAAATTTGCTAGAGGAGAGCAATCTTCTAGAGTAGAAGTTCCAGATAATTGGAATTTAAAAGAACAAAATGTAATTCTCAAAAATGATAGAGATAATATTTTTTATTTTTATTTAATGCAAAGAAGAAGTATAATAGAAGAATATTTGAGACTCAATTGCTTTTTCGCTTTAATTCTTGCTAGAATGATGTCAACAGACAACTCTGTTTATGATCTTATGCTCCGAGCTGTGCCGCAGGAAGCGCTGACAACTAATTTTCTAGTTCAACAAGATGGTACACAATCTCAAACTATGTTGTTTGAACTTTTAACTCCTGAGGATCAAGCGGCAATTTATCCGACACTACCAAAAGAAGTTAAAAATATGTTTAGTGTTTCCTCTACATATTATCTTTTTTCTTTTTTTAAATATTTATTCATTCTAATTTCTATTCTATCTTATCTTGCAGTTATATCTATGCTAATAATTTCAATGGTTTTTCCACTTGCTCCTCTTACAATAGAAATTTTCGGAGCAGTAGCTGGTTTTTTAACTATGACTATATCAATTATGTTTTCATTCGCTTCAAAAAATATTGAACCTAAGTATGCATCGAAACCAATTCAAGATGGAGAAAAAACAACACCAGCAGAAATAAAAAAAGCAAAACTCATTAATTCAAAATCAATGATAAAAGTGTTTTCAAGCTCTCTAAATCCTCATGAAATTGACTACGAAGAATTATCATACGAAGAACTATTGTTTGCGGCACAAACTGGTCAATTAAATTCTGTTAAGGTAGATTCACATAAATTATATGAAAGATTAGACAATATTAAATCAATTGATGAATTAGATACAGTTTCTCGAATTGATTTATTTATTGGTTTGCCAGAAGAACTTAAAACCAAAGAAAGGGCTAAACAACTACAAATCGATGAGTATATAAATTTTCTTTTTAAAAAAAATAAAATAATACATAATGTTTTGGTGATTTTCTCGTGGACAAATGTTGCCGTTGCAACAAGTCTTTGCTTGTTAAACATTTTACATGTCGCAGGAATATCTACTACATTCTTATCAGCATTTTTCGCAATTGCCGCAACTTTAAAATTAGTAGATTTGTTATACTGGAGAGCAAGTGCTTTTTGCAATCACTATCTGGATAGAAGTAAAGAGATCACAATTGGTATAAATCACAAAAATCTAAAAAATGCTAAAACTAGAGCATTAGGAGGAAGTGGTTACTTATCATTGTAAAGTTAATCAGCATTTTATCTCATAGCTTGGAATTATAAGACCATCATAAAATAAAAAATCAAAAAATACTTTATTAGTTTTTTTGATTATTTTATTAATTCACCAATGTTGTTTTGAATTTTTATATATTAAAAAAATATTAGTAATTGTTTAGTTATGTATAATAGAAATTATACTAGTGTGTTTTTTCGTGTTCTAGGAGTATAGTTCAGCTGGTAGAACATCGGTCTCCAAAACCGAATGTCGTGGGTTCGAGTCCTACTGCTCCTGTTTTTTGTAATTTAAATAATTAGAGGTATTTTTTTGTTAGAAGTTATTAATTTAACAAAAGTCTATGGAAATAAAAAAGTGTTAGATAATTTAAATTTTGAAATAAAAGAAAATAGTGTAGTTGGTTTTTTAGGTGCAAACGGTGCGGGAAAAACTTCTACTTTAAATATTATTTCTGGATATTCTCCAGCAAGTAACGGAAACGTTATTATAAACGGAATTGAAATAATTGAAAACAATGCTAGGAAAAATATTGGATATTTACCAGATAGTCCACCATTGTATCCTGATATGACAGTTTTAGAGTATTTAAAATTTGTTTGTGAATTAAAACAAATTATTAAAAACGAAAGTGTTTTAAATGATTTGATGTCAGATTTGGATATTTTAGAAGTTAAAAATAAAGTTATAAAAAGTTTATCTAAAGGATTTAAACAAAGAGTTGGTTTTGCTCAAGCACTAATTGGTGAACCTGATTTAATCATACTTGATGAGCCAATGGTAGCGCTTGACCCAGCACAAATCTTAAAGATAAAAGAATTTATTAAGAAATTAAAAAAAGATAAAATAGTTTTAATTAGTTCTCATAATTTAAACGAAATAAGTGAAATCATAGATAGAGTTATTATTATTGACAGTGGAAAAATAATTGCTGATGATAAACCGGAGAATTTGGCTGATAAATTAATTAATAATAAAAGAATTTATGTGAGAGTAAAATGTCAAATAGAAGATCTAAGAAAAATAACAGAAAAATTTAATTGTTTAGAATATAAATTAGATATTGAACCTGGTAGTATTGACTTAACTTTAGAAGATATTTTAGTTTCAGAAAGTTCAAAAGACGAAAACAACAACGACAATGAAGAACAAGATAAAGATTATTTTGAAAATATAATTGACTTAAGAGAAAAGTTTTTTAAATTTGCAAAAGATAATAATATTTTGATATTAATAATGCGTCCGTATGATATGACTCTTGAAGAGATATTTATCAAAGTTATTAAAAATTCATAGGAGAATTTTTATTTGTTAGCGATATTTAAAAAAGAATTTAAATCTTATTTTATAAATATGACAGGCTATTGTTTTATATCTTTTTTTATTTTTATAACTGCTCTTTTTTTTAGTCTCATAAATATAAATAACGGATTATTAGATTATCAATCTACTCTAATGACAACCGTCATTATGTTTTTAATTTTAGTTCCTATTTTAACAATGAGATTGTTTTCAGAAGAATCTAAAAATAAAACTGATCAACTGCTTTTAACATCACCAATATCGATTTTTAAAATAACTTTCGGAAAATATTTGGCATCTATATCTTTGTTTTTTTTAACACTCTTAGCAACAATTATTTTTCCATTTATTTTGTCTTTCTACGGAAAAATAGCTGTGGCGCATATTTTTTGTACTTATCTGGGATATTTTTTATTAGGTTCTTGCTTTATATCAATTGGAATATTTTTGTCTACTCTATCAGAAAATCAAATTGTTGTTTCTATATCCACTTTTGGATCAATATTTTTATTTTATATTCTTGATTCGTTGTTGAGATACATGCCTAGCGATAAAATATCGTCTTTAATTTTTATAACAGTATGCATATTTGTTTTAACTTATTTTATTCAAGTTAGAGTAAAGACAAGTTATGCTTTAGTTTTTGTCTCTATAATTCTAGAAATCTTGATATTAATAGATTATTTTTTTAAACTAAAAGTCATTAATTTTGATTCTTTAATTTCTAAATCTTTAAATTGGTTTTCGCTAATGTCAAGATTTAATAATTTTATTTCAGGAATATTGAGCTTATCAGATATTTTTTATTATATCTCGTTTATAGTATTTTTTATTTTATTAACTGTTAATTCAATTGAAAGAAAAAGATTTTAACTGAGTTAATTTTAAAATCCAGGAGTTAATCTTGAATAAAAAAGAAAAACGTGTTTACTCATCTGTATTATTTATTTTATTTTTAGCAATAGCTTTAATTTTTACGAATAAAATAGTAGAAAAATTTAATATACAAAAAGATTTAACCACAGAAAAATTATATTCTTTAGATAAACAAACTATCAAAATTTTAAAATCGCTTGATAAAAAAATAAATATTTATATTTTGAACGATAAAAATAATTTAAGCAATATAGAAAAAAATCTTTTAGATCAGTATAAGTCGCATTCTAACAAAATTAATTTAGAATTTAAAAGTGAAGAACAGTCGTTAAAAATTGGTGAAAAATTTGGAATTTCAGATCAAATTCCAAAAGGTAGTTTGATAATCGAAAGTAACAAAAAATATAAAATTATAAATTACGATGATCTTTATACTTCTGAATATTCTATGTTTGGAGAGGAAAACGTAAAATCGATAGATATCGAACCAGAAATTACTAATGCTATAAGATATTTAATATCAGAAAATACACCTATTATTTATAATTTAATTGGACATAACGAAAATAATCTGGGAAATGATTTTAAAAAACAAATCGAATTAGCAAACTTTGAGATTAAAAATTTAAACTTAATTACTGATCAAGAAATTCCAAGTGACTGCAAAATTTTAATTATAACTACGCCTGAACGTGATTTCACCTTAAAAGAAACAGAATTGATAAAAAAATATTTATATAACAGCGGATCTTTATTAATCGCTAACGGAATTTCATACAAAAAACTTGTTAATTTAAACAATATATTTAAAGATTTTGGATTTGAGTTTGACAATAAACTTGTTCTTGAAAATAATAAATCAAATTATATTTCTAACGGAAATGCATATCTTTTGCCCGATTTTGTGGGTGACGATATTACTAATCCATTAGAAGAGAAAGAATATAATATTTTAATGCCGATTTGTCAAAACATTATTATTTTTAACAACGAAGATAAAAATATAAAAAAGATATTGACAAGTTCTAAAAATTCATATGCTAAAAAAAATTTAGATTCCAAGATAATAAGCCAAGAAAAAGATGATTTAGTTGGACCATTTAATTTGGCAATAAAATTCGATAGCAATAAAACAAAAATAATAGCTATATCAACAAGTGAATTACTAAACGACAGCGTTGCGGCAGCAATGCCTGGCAGTAATCACGATTTTATAATCAGTTCTTTAAATTTTTTAAATGATGGTAAAAAGAATGATCTATATATACCACCTAAGACAAAAGAAAGAGAGTCGATTGTTTTTGATCAGAGTCAAGTTATATTAATAAATTTGTCAACTATAATTTTATTTCCTGGATTAATTTTTTTATCTGGCATTTATGTTTTAAACCTTCGGAAAAAATATTAATTCTCTAGATAATATAAAGCTATTAAAAATAATAGAAAAAGTCTGAATACTACCACTAACTAATTTCATCAAGATTGTCCGGACTGTTTTTAGATATGTCCTTAATTATACTTATTAAAAGAGATATAGTTGTTATCATACACAAAAACCATCGGTAAAGATCCGAGTAAGGATCGATAGGATCATTGTTTCTCATTTCTCAAAATACCTCCAGGACTAAATAAACTTTATATATTTATTATAACATATTTTTTTAATATTGAATAATTTTTTTACTCCGACAACTACATTCATCGTTAATAATATTTTTTTCCGTGCTTTTTTATATTTCATAGAAAAAAATTTAAGTTATGAATACAGAAATAATATTTGCAGATAATGAGCGATGGTAAATTATTTCTCAAAAAATAATTGCTTTTTATAAAATCGATTTTGATTTAAAATTATGATTATTTAGTTAGGAGGATTTGCTCTTATGCAATTATCTGCAACAGATCAAGAAATAGTAAATCGAGAAATTGATATTCTAATGGAAACTATTAATCGTACTATGAGTGACGAAATAAAACGTAATGCTGAAGAAGTAATCACTGTTATATACAATCATTATTTATTAAATAGAATTTATTCTGCTGCAATAAACATAGAAATCGGAAAAGTGATTTTTAAAAACCTAGGTATTGAGTACACAAAAGCTTGGACTGTTTCCTTTAGATTTTTAGAAAATAGTTTAAATGACAAAAGAATAGAAATGTACAACGAGTTATCCGTAAAAGCCCAGTCGCTTGTTGAAAATTTTATTGATAATTATCGTATAAGATTAGATCAAGATATAACGCCAGTGCTTAAAGATTTTTTTTCCAAACATTCTGAAATGTTAGAAACAGAAAGAGACGAAATGATTAAATTGTTCTCAGAGCATGGTTATCATGTTAATAAAGATGAGTTAAATATTATTATACATCTTGATAAGGATCAAATTTTTGCTAAATTTTTGGATGTTTTCAATCAAAATATTGAAAATGAATCAACTGACAAAAGTTTAACTATAGAAGATCGCGAGAATATTTTAATAAATACGTTAGAAGGATTTTTTATCACACAAAATTTAAATCTTAAACAACGTGCAGATATGGCACGATCTATTATAAGTAATGATGATATTGCATTTAATGCTAATAACCCAAGGTTTAAAGTAGAAATACTCGAACCAATACAACGAGAATCGATAAATGTTGTGTCAAGGAAATTAAGCGTAGATGCTCTTAATGATCAATTACCTGATATTTTTCTAGGTAATCAAGGTGTTAAGGTTATTGGTATTTTAAATCATGTATTTAATTTTCAAAATGATTCATTTAAGTTATCTACAACCGAAAGTCTAGAAAATTTTTCTAGTATAATTGAGCAAATTAAAAACAGATATCCAGAAATTTTAGATGCACTTCAGCCTCTTGGACAAGAAATTTCTCAAAGATTGAATTTGTTTGAAGAAGTTCATCGCAATAATTTTGATATGCATATGTTTAGTAGGCTTTTGACTGAGCTTGAACAACGACCTGGTATGCCTGAAGTTTTTGCCGTTCAATTTGTAAAAGGAAATCTTCGACTAGGAGAAAATCTTCAGTCCAATTTTGAAGAAAATACAAGTAATTGGATCGATCTTTTAATTTCGTTTGAAACTTTAGGTCAAATCTCAAGTTTTTCTACGGTAGATCCAGAAGATAAAAAATTAGTTGAACAAACATATTCAAGGTTCGTTGATTGGAATATAGAAAAAATTGCGGGTGATTTAAGTAAATGTGCTAGTTTTGTAGAATCTCCAATTTTTAGGTTTGCACCAACTGAAGTTAAAATTAAGGCAATTGCTGAAATTATGGCACTAAACTTATCAGGTGAAGATTTTTTTCATGAAGGGGAATTTAGCAAAGATGCGGAGAGAATTATTAAGCTTGCAGAACCATTATCAAAATTAAATCCTGAACTTTTCGATCGCATAGAGGATCTTCAAGCTCAATTAATTACCGCAAACGAAATGAAAGCAGCTAAGTTATATCTGCCTTCGCGAGATGATATACTTACACCAGTATTTTTAGAATCACTTGATCGAATTATGAAATCGACCGCTGATAAAATTGCGAGAATAACTGTAACATCAAAACCGGATAGAAATACATCTGAAGATGAGATATAATATCAAAATTTTAATCAATACTGTATTTTGTTAGTAGTTTTTTTGGAATAATTTTTTTAAGTTAATTTTCTATGTTTTTGTGATGTGAATCATAAACTACATGATTTGTATTTGCTCGTAATTTTTTCTGCTAGCTATTTTTTTAAGAGACAATAAAAAAATTCGTAGTTAATATAATTAAAAATTGACTCAAATGATTTTTATTGTGTGTGTTTCTGATTTTTTTATTTTTTTGCGCTTTTTATGTTTTATAAAAGAGCGCAGTCTTTTTATTTTAAAATTACGAATAATATAACGATATTCATAAATGACAAATTTAATTGTTTCTAGAAGTATATTTTCTGAAAAAAATAACAATCTTAATTAATATTATTTAGTTTAAGGAGTCTGCTTCTATGTCGCAATCGCAGAGTGAAATATCATCCCAAAAGAATCTTTTTAATGATTTTTTAAAAGTTTTTACTAAACTAGATGAGCAAAACGATATAGCGATTTTAACTGAAAAAAAACCTGGATATGTTTTTATAACCAGCGAAGGAATCGCGATGGATACTTTAAAAGAATTTTCTATTAAAAAAAACCTAAGCATCGCTCAAGTCAGAGGGATAATAAAATTAATTAATCAAAGTGGTATTATTTATTTGGAACCAACATATGTCATAAATTATTTTAATTATGACATTAATGTTTTTATGGATGAATTTTCCAATCTTCTTTTTAGTAGTGATGTCGAAGAAATTCATGTAATTTTTTGCGAAGTGTTTGACAGAGTACCTAATATATACGAGTTTTTGACAATTGATATTTTAAAAAAATTTCTTGACACAATTGAGCAAACTGAAAAAATTTATCCAAGAGAAGCGCATGTATTTGAGAAACTAAAGGATAGCGTTAAAACAAGATTAAATTTAATAATTGCTCTAGAAAGAGATAATTATAACATAAATATTTATGACAAAGATGTTGTGAAAGAATTATCTAAAACACCTGATCTCGTTGCAGCTTTAACTTTTCTTTTTTTAGAAAAAAATGCACAAACTAAATTTGGAGTAGATACAGAAAAATGGGTTAATTTTTTTATTACATTTCAAACTACAGAATATAGTTCGACAAAATCAAAATTTCAAAAATTTGTTGATCAAAAACAAGAAGAGCTTATTGATTTTATTATTAAAGAGAGATTTTATGACCTATATAGTTGTGCTGATTTGATGCAATCTGATATTTTTAAAACTTCTTCAAACGAAACGAAAATAAAAGTACTTGGACAAATGTTAGATTTTAATACGAGCAAGAATAGTTTTTTTGAAATTAAACCTCCCTATGTAGATTTTAGTCCTAGCGCAAAAATAATTATTTCAAAAATTAATGAATTACTTACAGATCCAACTGTACAGCAAGAGCATCCCGATATTTTAAATAAACTTCAAGGAAAATTTACTAGAGCAAACTTATTACTTTTAGAACTTGAAATAAAAGAACTTTCACTTACATGTAATTCATCGACGATATATCCGTTGTTGACATCTTCAATTTCTGGCAAAGAATTTCTTATATTAAGAAATATAATTGAGAAAAATAGACTCGGCGATATAAAACCTCGCGATTTAGATAGTCGTTTTGATTTCTAATACTTTTTTTAATCGTGTTGTTTTTGATAGTACAATAAAAAATAAATATAAAATAAATTTTATTGAATAGAGAACGTAAAATATCGACGATTTTAATTTTGTTTTAATTTTTGTAACATAAATAGCGCATATTCTATTATACCAGTGCTTTTTTGCAACAATTGTTTTGTTAAGCGAAGCATATAGCGATAAAAAGTTTATTGTTAATACAGCTAAAAACTTATTCGAATAATTTTTGCTGTATATAATTTTATTTTTTAATTTCTTTATTTTTCACATTTTATATAAAAATATAATTTTTTTATTTTAAAATCGTGAATAAAATGATCGTATTAATGGATAATAAATCATGTAACTTTTTAAAGCTAATTGTCTCTTAAATAAAAACGACAACTTTAATCTAAAACAAAATTGCTTAGTTAGAGGGGAAATTTTTTGTGTCACAATCGCAAAATGATATGATCTCTCAAGATAGAAAAAATATAATAAATATTATTCTTGGACAAATTGAAGCTATTGAAGCTTCTCATGATGTAGAAGAAAAAATGCAGTTTGTAATTAATGCTTTTCACAAATATTTTAAATTTAATACTGTTCACGATAAGGAAATAATGAAAATGTTGGGAAGGCAAATTTTTCGAGCTTTTGGTCTTGCTTATAATGGTTCTGCAGCAATTGAATTTGTGAGTGCAGAAGAAAGATCAAGTGAAATATTGCTGAGAGAACTTGACAAATTGGTGCAACAACAAACGATAGCAGAAGAAGATTTATATAGTGTTTTTACTTCTTTTAAAACCTTTCGTAAAAAATTACCGAGAGGATATCAGCAGAACGTAACACAAGAATTTGTAGAATTCATCATAAACGGCGAAGGATCTTTAATGTCACCCGAACAAAAGATAGCTTTAGTTAAAATTTTTGAAATGAATAATTATCCTGCAATACAGATTTCAAATGTTAATTTGATTTATACTGCTAACGTTTCTGGAGAAAAAATTCTTGGTGATTTTTTAGAAATTTTACATCTATCTCAAGAAACTATGCCTCCCGTTGATATAATTGATATATTTGAACATACTATAGAAAATTTAACTCAGGAACAGCGCACAACTGTAGTAGAATTAGCTTTGGGTATTGATATTATTACTTCTAATGATTCGGTTCGACTTTTAGAATCTATTAGAATACAACAGGAAGCAATAGACAGAATACATGACTCATACCCACATCCTAGTTATTCTGTTCTTGTTAATGAACTTGACAATCTTTATGCAGATAATAATGGAAACAGAATTGCTGATACTTTGCTTGATGTATTTAATCATCCATCGAACGCCGATATTTTTCTTTCTTCTGTTGATGTGACAAATTTTAACGATATAGTTTTGAACTTTGAAAATATATATCGAGAAAAATTATCTATCCAAGAACTCGAAGTGATTAAAACCCTTAAGCTTTCGTTATCTAAAAGATTAGAATTATGTAATCGTCTCGAAAGTAATCACTTTAATGAATTAGAATGTGATAGGATTTTGAATGATGATGAAATTGAAATAAGACCTCACGATAGAGTAGCTATAATTGCTGAATGTTTTAAAAAAAATTCTTTGCCTGAAGCTGGTGAAAATAGGGATCTTCAAATTAGCTTTATCAATAATTTTTGTGTGTTAGGAATCCAATCGAGGATGTCCATAGATGCTAAAGTTATTCATGAAAGGCGAGAAGAAATTATTGAGCAAATTGCAAGAGAAAATTCGAACAATCTAGGAGGATTAATTAATTTATTCGATTATCCTCTTGTTAGAACTTTGCCAATTGAAAGACAAAGAATAATGTCTGATCGAGCGATTCGCGACATTTTTCCGACAATATTAGGAAATCCACGTGCATGTTTCGATTTATCGAATTCTCGCCTTATTGAAGTCTTGCCACGTGATCAAAAAGAAATGCTTTCTGTTCAAATGATTGAAAGTATTTTCCCGATGACATTAGAAAATCCACGTGCATGTTTCGATTTATCGAATTCTCGCCTTATTGAAATTTTGTCACCTGATCAAAGAGAAATGTTTTCTGCTCAAATGATTGGAAGTATTTTTCCAATGATATTAAATAATCAACGCGAGTATCCTAATTTTCCAGATTCTAATCTTTTTAAATCTGCGCCAATTGGAATGCAAAAAATGTTAACTGATGAAATGATTTCAAAAATGAGAACAACTCTGTATGAAAGATCAAATAATTTAGACGAATGCGCCGATTTATTAAAATCTTCTATTTTTTCACTTTTACCAGAAGAAGAAAGAATGCATACAATTGCCCGAATTCTAAATTTTCATAGTGATAAAATTCAATTCTATAGTATAGACCATATACCTGATGTGCAAGTGTATAACGTAGGTTTTAGCGAATCTGCAAAAACAGTCTACGAAATGGCTAATGAATTAATTTTAAACCATAATCCAGATATGTCGAGAACTTCAAAAGCAGCATTAACAATTCTTCAAAATGCTCGCGGTTTAGCAGCTAAAAATTTTTGTCAACTTTCAGTAAAATGCTCGCAAATAAGAACTATAACTGAGCTACCAGCTGGGTTTTTGAACGGCAGTTCACAATTATTTGTGTCAGGTGCTTTAATCGAAGAAGAAAAAGCAGATAAAAAAGAAAAAAGAAAAGCCAAGGGAACTCGTAAGAGTAGGGCAAGTAAAGTCGATTTAGAACCAGAACTTTACGATCTTGATTAAATTTATTTAATCTATTTTTTATTTTTTTCAACTTATGAAGATAATTCAAGAAGAGACTAGATTTTGTGAAAGACTAAACAAAATTGCTGAGTAATTATAGATTCGTCTTTTTAATTTTTTTATCTTTATGACACAAATTTTTACGATGTTTAAAAAACTTTTCTATGTATTGCGTCTCTTAAAAAATAATATAAAAAAATTAGCGTTGACATAACTAAAAATTTATTTAAACCAAAAAAATATTATAGAAAATAAAAGTTGTTTGTTCAGATAACAAAAGGACATAAATAATTTTTATACTAACTGTTTTGCTAAATAAACGGCAATAAAAAGCTTATTGTAAGATAGTTAAAAATTTACTCCAACAATTTTTGTTGCGTTTATTTTTATTTTTTATAAATTTTCACATTTTATAGAAAAATGTGATTTTTTTAATTTTAATTTTAAAATTATGGATAAAACGAGTATAATCAACAAGTAATGAATTATATAATTTTTTAAAGCCAATTGTCTTTTAAATAGAAAACGAAAATTTTATTCTAAAACAAAATTATTTAGTTGGAGAGGAAACTTTTGTTACGATCACAAAATGATACGGCTTCGCAAAGAAGATTTGTTCCTTTAGCATTAGAAACAAGACCTAATGATTTAGATACTTTTTTTAATTTTATAGAGCAATTTGTTTTTCCTGGTCTGCCATATGAACGTCAAGAAATGCTTACCCAGATAGCTATAAACATTTTAGAAACAAGACCTAATGATTTAAATGCTCTTTTTAACTTTATAGGACGATTTGTTTTTCCTAATATAGCGCCTAAGCGCCGAAGAAAGTTTGCTTCTAGAATAGTTAGAATTTTTTCATCACGGATATTAGGTAATTTAAAAACATGCATTAATCTATTATATTCTCGTGTATTTCTCAGTTTGTCACCGCAACGCAAAGAAATAATCGCTTTTGAAATGACTATAAGTATTTTGCAAGCAGGAACTTATGTTTTACATACATCTCTTAATTTTGCAGCACTTGCTTTTCCTCGTCTATCGCCTGAATATCGAGAAACATTTGTTATTCAAACAATCAAAACTATTTTACCAAGTATACTAGTTGATTTAGATATGTGTAGTAATTTAATAAAATCTTTTTTCTTTAATATATTATCTAATAGAAATAAAGAAGAATTTGCTATTATAATGATTAAAAGCATTTTAGAAACAAGACCTGATGACTTGAACGCGCTTCTTGGTTTTACAAATAATGCTTTTTCTTTTTTATCACTTGAATGCCGAAGAACATTAGCTGATCAAACAATTGAAACTATTTTACCAAAGATACTAGGCAATTCAGAGTTATGTACACTAACATTACATTCTCGTATATTTTTTAGTTTGTCAATTCAACGCAAAGAAATAATTGCTATTCAGATGACTAGAAGTATTTTTCAAACAAGACCTGATAATATAATCGTACTTTTTCATTTTATAGAATTTGATATTTTTACCACTATACCATCTTTAAATCGAGAAATATTTGCTAATCAAACAATCGAAACTATTTTACCAAGAATACTAGGCAATTTAAAGTTATGTACACTAATATTATGTTGTCGTTTCTTTAATAATTTACCACCTCAACGCAAAGAAATGATTGCTACTCAGATGGCTAAAAGTATCTTAGAAGCAAGACCTGATAATATAATCGTACTTTTTCATTTTATAGAAAGTTATATTTTTACCACTATACCATCTTTAAATCGAGAAATATTTGCCAATCAAATAATTGAAGCTATTTTACCAAGGATACTGGGCAATTTAAAGCTATATGCACGAATATTACATTCTCGTTTCTTTAATAATTTACCACCTCAACGCAAAGAAATGATTGCTACTCAGATGGCTAAAAGTACCTTAGAAGCAAGACCTGATAATATAAGCGCGCTTTTTCATTTTATAGAACGTGATATTTTTAAAACTATACCATCTTTAAATCGAGAAATATTTGCTAATCAAATAATCGAAACTATTTTACCAAAGATACTGGGCAATTTAGATCTATGTAGTGATTTAATAAAATCTTTTTTCTTTCATACATTCATATCTGATAGCGATAGAGATTTTATTACTATTCAGATGACTAGAAGTATTTTACAATCAAGACTGGATGATATAGGTACACTTCTTGATTTTACAAATAATTCTTTTTCTTTTTTATCACTTGAATGCCGAAGAACATTGGCTGATCAAACAATTGAAACTATTTTACCAAGGATACTAGGCAATTCAGAATTATGTATACTAACATTACATTCTTGTATACTTCTTAATTTGTCAGTTCAACACAAAGAAATGATTGCTATTCAGATGACTAGAAGTATTTTACAATCAAGACTGGATGATATAAGTGCACTTCTTGATTTTACAAATAATGCTTTTTCTTTTTTATCATTTGAATGCCGAAGAACATTAGCTGATCAAACAATTGAAACTATTTTACCAAGAATACTAGGCAATTCAGAGTTATGTACACTAACATTACATTCTTGTATACTTCTTAGTTTATCAGTCCAACGCAAAGAAATGATTGGTATTCGGATGATTAGAAGTATATTAAAAGCAAGACCTTGTAACATACGTGTACTTTTTCATTTTATAGAATATGATATTTTTAAAACTATACCATCTTTAAATCAAGAAATATTTGCCAATCAAATAATTGAAACTATTTTACGAGGCATACTAAGTAATTTAAAGTTATGTACACTAACATTACATTCTCGTATATTTCTTAGTTTGTCAGCTCAACGCAAAGAAATGATTGCTATTCAGATGACTAGAAGTATTTTACAAGCAGAACCTGATAATATAGATGCATTTCTTAACTTTACAAAACATTATTTTGTTCTTGCTCAATCGGCTAAACAGAAAGAAGAATTTGCTGTTCAAGCAATTAAAATTATTTCACCAAGGATATTAAAAAATTTGGATGCATGTGGTAATTTAATAAACTCTACCGTTTTTTATCATTTATCGTTTTCATATAAAAGAAGATTTATCGTTAATGTAATCAGTAAAATCAAAGATCCAAACGCATTTGTTGGTTTTGTAGAGCATGCTATTCCTTTTAGCGATGAAATACTGAGATCCTCCTTCGCTTGTGAAGCAATTGAATTATTTTTACCAAGAATATTAGGTAATTTAGACGCATGTATTAATTTATTACAATCTAGTGTTTTTCTTAATTCATTAACTTCCCTAGATAAAGAAACATTTATTTATACTATGGTTCTCAGTATTCAAGAAAAAAAATCTTATACTCTGGATGAACTTCTTAACTTTTTGAAATGTTTTGCTTTTCCTATTCTAGATTCTCATCAAAAATTAACGCTCGTTTCATTGGTATCTGGAACTGTTTTAAAAGAAAGATTTGATGATTTGAGTGCACTTTTTGACTTTATAGAACATTCTGCTTTTCCTTGTCTACCACTTAAATACCAAAAAGAATTTATAATTGAAATTATTTCAGAAGTAAAACCCAATGATTTGGGCACACCTTTTGACTCTATAAAACAAGTTGCTTTTCCTTGCCTACATCGTATTTTATCAGGAATATTAAGCAGTTCAAATCCGTTAGAGAATTCAAATGCATGTTTTAATTTTATAGCACATAATGCTCAATTGTTATCGCAAGCACAACAAAAAGACTGTGCTGAGCAAATGTTTAATACTATTATAACAATAAGATCATGTATAGATATAGTTTTTAGTTTTGCAGAATCTCCTATTTTTGATTGGTTAGCAGATGAACATAAAAAAGAGTTTGCTATTCAAATAATTGAAAAAATAAAATTGGATGATTTAAATGAGTGCGTTAGATTGATAGAGTCCCCTATTTTTAAATTTTCATCGTACGAAAAAAAAGTGCAAATTCTTATTCAAATATTAAGTCATCATAGTAGCAGTTTTTTTGACTTCTCGACAATATATGCTTTATATAGTTTGCAACTACCTATTTCAGATTTGCCCAGTCTAAAAGCAACGAAAATTTGCGAAGCGGCCGGAGAATTAGCTTCAGATCCGTCTCCGAATACACCAGAAACAAGAGTATTATCACAAAAACTTCTAGAAAGTTATGGATCAGTATTTGAAAATCATGATCGAATTCCAACACGATTTCAAAAAAAAAGACCTATATATACGCCACCAAAATTTTTAACTGAACATCCAAAAATTTTTGTGTTAATCAGCATGATTAAAGACCAGGAACAAAAAAGAAGAGAAAGTGAAGATAAAAGCAAAACAAGTGAGCTAATCTAAACGATAGATAAAAAATAGATAAAAATTTGATTGTCTTGATTAAATTTATTTAATCTATTTTTTGTTTTTTTAACTTTATGAATATAACTCAAAAAGAGATTAGGTTTTGTGAAAAACTACACAAGATTGCTGGGTAATTATAAACTCGTCTTTTTAATTTTTTATCTTTATGACACAAATTTTTACGATGTTTAAAAAACTTTTCTGTGTATCGCGTCTCTTAAAAAATAATATAAAAAAATTAGATTAATATAATTAAAAATTTATTTTCTTTAAAAAATTATAAAAAATTAATTTTTTTTGTGTATTGTTTGTCTTTGAATTATTTTGGACAAACGATTCTTATCTTTTGATGATTTTTTATCGTCGCATTGTTTTGAAAAAATTATCCCCAAAATTTTGAAGTCTTGAAAAATTTATTTCAAGATTACAGACAAAATGATTGTAGTCAACAGATAATGAATTATGTAATTTTTTAAAAACAATTGTCTTTTAAATAAAAGATGATAATTTTATTCTAAAACAAAATTATTAATC
>JAISCN010000002.1 GCA_031265515.1 Clostridiales bacterium
AAATTGACTTTGAGATTCCTCTAATGCACTCGATTTTTGTTTAAGTTCTTCTTCCTTTTCTTGTAGAGATGCTTTTGTTCCTTCAAGAGATGATTGTAGTGACAAAAGTTGAGATTCTAAAGAAGTTATTGTCTCATGAGATTGATTTCGAGATTCTTCTAATGCACTTGATTTTTGTTTAAGTTCTTCTTCTTTTACACCAAGAGATGATCTTAGTTTTGAAAGTTGAGATTCTAAGTCAATTATTTCTGGTGTGCTGCTTGCTTGTATTTCAACATCTTCTTCACCGTCGTATCCGTCATATTCGATTTCACTCCCAATTTCAGCAGGAACAGGCGGACACAGCTTGATGCCTACGGGTTTAATACTAGTTGTGAGTACATCTCTTTTGGAACTTTCAAATGCCAAACGAATTTCTTCATTCCCAAAAATAAGAAAATCTTTTTGCGGTATCACAGAAGCATCTTTATCTTCAGCAAAACGACTAACAAAAATTCGCTGAAAATCATTTGGATTTTTTAATCCAATCATAGGAGTTGGAAATGCTGGAGTAATCAGCGAAATAAATTTATGATAAATTCTTTGTTCGTGAGCAATTAATTCGATTATCTCAGAAGAATTGAAAGTAGTAAGTATAAGACAAGTTGACATGGCGAGCAACAATCTAAGATCATTTATTTTTGGAACTGCTCTATATGTTAATGCAAGCGTTCCAAATTCCCCCCTTGCGAAAGGAAATGATCGCATCATTGCACGATTTTTTCTCGATACTGAATCAAATAATTCACAATAAAATTCATCATTCTGTGGGAGAATAGGATTAGGAATAAAATTCATTTTAAAATTAGCTAGAACGTTATGTTTTGGATCATAGCGCCATCCGGCAAATAATATAATCTTAAGTCGATTTCTATCCGAGCTTCCTGCTATCTCTGAGCTTCCTATTGGCGGTTTTCTTGGTGATGGACTTTTAGGTGTATGTCCTGTGCTGGTTTTTGTTATGCCTCTTGTGCTACCTCGATTCACAGTTATTTCCTCCAAATAAAAATAAGATTTATAATAAACAAAAAAATTCTATCACACATTTTGACAAAAATAAAAATAAAATGTTTTAACGGCGAAAGAGTATATTTTGCTAATTTTCATAAAATTGTACCACCGCCAACAACAATATCACCATCGTATAGAACAACCGCTTGACCCTTAGTGATTGCTCTCTGAGGTGAATCAAATGTGATGCGCACTATTTTTTTTGAAATTTGTTCTGCAGTTGCCCACTGCTCAGATTGTTTGTATCTTATTTTCGCTTTGATTCGAATAGAATTATCTATTTTATCATGAGCAATCCAATTGAAATCAGTTGCTAATAATGTTTTTGCAAATAACTTTTTTTCTTCACAAAGTGTTACGGTATTGTTGTTTATGTTTTTTGAAAGTACATACATTGGTTTCTTAAGAGAAAGTCCGAGACCTTTTCTCTGTCCAATCGTATATTTAATTAATCCTTTATGTATACCAATTAAATTATTATTAGTATCAACGAAATTTCCATTTTCATAGTTTTTTTTTGTATATTGTTCTATAAACTTTGAATAATTATTTTTTTGTACAAAACAAATATCTTGACTATCATGTTTTTCAGCGTTTAAAAAACCTTGATTTCTAGCAATTTCACGCACTTCAGATTTATAAAAATATCCGAGGGGAAACAAAAAATGAGCTAATTGATCTTGAGTTGCACAGTATAACACATAACTTTGATCTTTTGTCTCGTCAATTGCTTTCTTGAGAAGATATCTATTGCTTTTTTTATTGTATTCAATACGGGCGTAATGTCCTGTTACAATATAATTTATATCCAATTGTTTTGCATACGATAATAATTTTTCAAATCTTATATAACGATTACAATAAATACACGGATTCGGTGTTTCACCAATCTGATATCCTCTAACAAATCTATCTATAACTTGTTTTTTAAAATCATTTATAAAATTAATAACGTAATGAGGAATTTTAATTGAATGAGCGATATTTCTAGCATCCAAAATATCGTCAAGCGAGCAGCACGTTTTTTTTTCATCTATATTTATATCTCTATTATTGAATTGCTTTATCGTTACTCCGAAACAATCAAATTTTTGCTTTTTAATTATATATGCAGATACAGAACTATCAACGCCTCCACTCATTGCAATCAATGCTTTTTTACTCAAGTCATTATTCTCTTAATATTTTATATTTATTTTATAATATTTATTTTTTTATATTTATCACGATAACGCCTATCGAAGAATTATATTAAATAAAATAATAAATTAAAAAAATTTAAATCTAAATTTAGTTCATGTAATTAAAAATAAATAATAAATTATCAGCAAATATTTATTTTATAAATATCAAACCAAAGAGCTACTTGATAAAAATATGCTAAAACTTGAGTACCTGACATTAATTGGCCATAATAAGATAATTTTTTATTAGCAAATTCAAAAACTTTTTCTCGATTTATAATCTCAGAAAACAAACTACTTTCTTTAAATTTTTTATCTAAAAGACTAACTAAAATATTTTTATAGTCTTCATGAAAGGTTTTTGGGTAAGGATTTTTTTTACGCGATAAAATTTTTTCAGGAATTATTTTTTTAAAAGCTAATTTTAATATACTTTTTTCTTGCTGATTATAAAATTTGTATCTCCAAGGAATATTAAAAACATAATTGACTAATTCGTGATCACAATACGGTACGCGAACCTCTAAGCCGTTTGCCATCGACATTCTGTCTTTACGTTCAAGTAAATTTGCCATGAAATAATTTATATCTAAAAAAGTCAGTTTTTTTATAAATTTATCTTGAGTGTCATCATCTGGATTTTCAGGAATTTTTTTTATTTCTTCGAGATATTTCTCGCGTGAATAATTTTCTAAATCTAATTTTATATTAAAAAGATCATTTCTATTTTGACTAATCCATGGAAAATTATCTTTATTATCTAAATAAATTTTATTATAAAACCATGGATATCCGCCGAATATTTCATCAGAACATTCACCAGAAAGCGCGACAGTAACATAATTTTTGATTTCACCGCAAAATTTTAAAAGAGAAGAATCAACATCTGCCATACCAGGTAAGTCACGCATTACTAAAGATTTTTCAAGATTATCAGCTAATTCTTTTGGTGACAAAATTATTTCGTGATGATTAGAATTTAAATAATTTGCCATATATTTTGCATAATATTCATCGTTTTCTGGCTGCAATAAACTTTTTGAAAAATATTTTTTATTATCTAAAAAATCCAACGAAAAAGTATCTATATTTTTATATTCTTGGGACGCAACAGCACTAATTATGCTAGAATCAAGTCCACCTGATAAAAAATATCCAACTGGAACATCAGAAACTAATTGACGCTTTATTGCTTTTGTTAACAAAATTCTGACATGTTCAGCAGTTTCGTAAATATTTTCTTTATGTTCTTGATGTTTTAATTCAAAATATTTTTTAAATTTTATTTTATGATTGCTTAAATCAAATTCTAAAATATAACCAGGTTTTAGTTCGCTTATATCTTTAAATATAGCGTTTCCATGTGTTCTTGATGGTCCAATTGCAAAAAGTTCTCTTAAATCATCTTTTTTTATATCAGTCGTAATATTTGGAAATTTTAAAATTGATTTTATTTCTGATGCGAAAACAAAATTATTTTTATCAAAATGATAAAAGAGTGGTTTGACACCAAATCTATCGCGCGCCAAGAAGATTTTTTTATTAATTAAATCTAAAATAGCAAAAGCAAATATTCCATTTAGATAATTAACGCACTTATTTCCCCATAATAAATAACTTTTTAAAACTATCTCTGTGTCACAATTCGTTTTTAGATTTAAGTTTTGTTTTAATAAATCTTTTTTTATATCATCAGAATTATAAATTTCACCATTATAAATTATAATTAACTTGTTATCGTATGTGCTCATTGGTTGTTTTCCGTTTTGAACATCTATTATTGCTAGACGCTTGTGACCAAAAAAAATATTATCCTTTATAAAAATTCCTTCTTGATCAGGTCCTCTGTGCGTAATACAATTGATCATATTTTTTAAAATTTTTTCTTTTTGAAAATTATTTTCTTTAGTTAGAAATCCAGCAATTCCACACATATTTAATTTAACGTCCTTTAAAAATCGAGAGATAAAATAATTTATATTATTTTTTATGTTGGATTATAATAATGTCCAAAAGAATTAATCGTACTTTTAAAAAATTTTTTTATTTTAAATTTAGCGTGATTTTTATTATAGACACTTATAAAAATTATTACTTTTCAGAACCTGAATCAAAAGAAGATAAAAATAATAAAAAAGATAAAGTTGATCCCATAGAAGTAGAAAGGTATATTTTAAAAAACAAAGATTATTTTCCAGAAAATAGAGTTATGTATTTAAAAAATAGATTGCTTAGTTTAGATATTGATGATTTTGAAATGGTCTTAATAGCAAAATTAATATCTCCGTGGAAGATGAAAATTATATCTTTTTTCGGGGGTATTCTTGGTATAGATAGATTTATGATTAAAGACATTTTTTTTGGTATATTAAAACTATTTACTTTGGGACTGTTTGGAATACTTTGGTTTTATGATTTATTAACTATAAATAAAAAAATAAGAACTATGAACTTTAATAAAATATTAATGACTATATTTAATTGATATATTTTTTAAATAGATAAAATAAAGTAATTTTTGCGTTTTAAACAAATTAGTAGCAACTTAAAATAATTTGATTTTAACCATATATTATTTCGTAAGGTTTTATTTTTTTTGACCGTGATCGCTTGTGAATAAATTATTTTCGACAAGCATTATGCATCGTGATATTATTTCGTCGTGATATTTTTTTGTTTGAAAAATAATTAAAAAATAGTTTCTATAATTTTTAAAAAGAAGTTTAAAAAAATGAATACTACTGCATACTTGTATTACGATATAGAAATCATTAAAAAATTTTTGTCTGATCATCAAAATAACATAAATATATTCATTAAAAATTATTGCGTTGAAGAGAGAGTTAAAAATCTATCCACTAAATTAAATTTATTTCTTTCATACAGCGGTGATGATACAGAGTACAAAAGTAGATTAGAAGATTTGTTTTGCTCATTAAAAATCGATACTTATGATCGAAATGTTTTAGTCGAATTACTATTGCAAGTCCGAAATGTTATTTTATGTTTTGATTTTATAAATAATTTTCGTTGTAAATTTTTTAACGGCAATAATAATTTACGTAAACTTCAAGAAATATTTACATCAGGTTTTAGTATCTTGGCATCTTTTAATCGATTTTTAAGTAATAAAAAATCAGTTGATACTCTTCAGATTCTCCAAAAGTTAGAAATCGATGATGATAATTGTAAAACTGATATTTTAAAACTTACTTCAATAAATTTTAAACTGTTGATAATATCGAGCAACGAAGCATTTATTAAATTATTGGATTCGGTAAAACAAAATTTGCAAATTGACGATATTATTGCTATACAACATTTCTTTTATATTCTTATTCCGTTCAAAGATTTACAAGATACCAATCTAGAGTTTCAGCCATTAGATGAAATAGATTTGTTGAGTCGAAAAAATAAATATCAATCAATTAGACCAATTTTATACGGAATAATAGCTGCAACATCAATTTTTGCAATATCATCTATAAGTATCATGACTTCTCTTGCGTTAATGAAAATCATTTCTATTTCTTCTGTGATTTTTATGGGATTATCTGTATCTGCTATCATTTTTACAATAATTAGTATTTGTACACTAACAAATATCATAAAAAAAATTGCTAAAGAAAAAGAATCAAAAAGATACATAGAACTTGTAACAAAAACGTAACACAACAAACATACTCTTAAAACAAAATTTAATTATTATTATTCTTTGGTATTTTTATCGTGATACTTTTTTAAGTTTTTGTGTGCTAAAATAAATAAAAGATAATTAATTATTGAAATATTATATACAAATCTGAATAAGAAATTACAATTTCGAAAATTAATTTAATAAAAAAATTTAAAAAGTTTAGTTAAAAAAATGATTCGTAATGTCTTTTTACGAAAATCTTTGGACTCCTGTTTGATTTTTAAATATTATAATTAACAAATTTTTATATGTGATTGTCGAAACGATACATAGAATTACTTTAATACCAATGATTATAAAAAAACACAAACTTAATACTTAAAACAAATCTGGACAATACATATATAGAAAAAACGAAAAATTTATAAATCATAACTATAGTAGATAATAAGTTAAAACATAAAATTGTGTGTTATATGGCTAAAAAAGTATTTATAGAATAAAATTTTTATTTTGTTCTTATATAGAACGAAGTTTGAATAACGTTTTATTTTTTGTCTAAAATAATCTCTGATAATACAAAAAAATATTATTCGACAAATATTATGAATCATGATAGTATTTATGTGTGGCGTTTTTTATTTTCAAAATAAATTATCAATGATTGAAAAAAATAATAAATAGTAAACAGAAAAGAGGTTTTGAAATGGATTCTGCGTATTTACATGAAGATATACAAGTTCTGAGAGGATTTATTACGGGCCATGAAAAAGAAATGGACACTCATTTCTCTTATATTCCGAGTTCGAAAACTCCAATTGAGCTTAACGGTAGCTTAGGAGCGACATATGGGAACAAACGACAAACTAGACTTGAATGGACAAATCAAAATAATAAGGATAACAAATACCGATATAATTTAGAACTTTTATGTTCGAAAGTATTAGCTGGATTTCATTCTCCAAATTCACGAATATCAATTCCAAGAGATTTCCAAAATACTCTGATCAATTCAGCAATGCAACTTAGAGACGCTGTGCTCTGTATAAATTTTATAAGTAAAAATATTAATAATTCTAAAGTTTTTGATTTAGCCAACGAGAATGTTACAACGCAGTTAGAAGAAGTTACTACAGCGATTTTTAACATCGTGGCATCTTATAATCGTTTCATAAATAGTCCACAATCTAAAATTATTTTTGAAGCTATTAGAACTAGTTCGTCTTATAGTGGTCCAGATGTTAGAGCAGATTTCCTACAAACTTTTAATGGAGTGCATACTGTTGGAAATGATGACCGATTGTCTTCTAAATTATCATTTAATGTGGCGGTAAGTGAAGTGACTGATATGTTGAGCAACTTGTACCAATTTGCGCCAAACATTTTAGAAAATGTAAAATCAGATATGACAAGCGATGATGTTGAAGCTATAAACGATTTCATTAGTCCAACTCATGAACAAAGTGTTGTTCCGTTATATAGAATGGACTTTATTAATGATCAACACTGCAGATACACAGGTGAAACAGAAAAAGCATCACATAAATCAAATGTAAAATTAGCTATCACATCTCCTATAGTAGTCGCGTTATTAGCTGCGGGAGTTTTAGCCGCCATAGGTCTTTGCACCGAAACATCTCCTAAATCTTTAGGTATTGTTGGGGCGGCTATTGGTGGTTTCCTTTTGTTGGTAGGACTCATATTAAAATACAATTTAAAAAAACAAAAGACAAGAATTAAGGGAAAAGAATTTAGAGTAGCAGGTGCTGAAGCCACCGAGAAATAGAAAATACAAAAATAATTGATGTTAAGTAATTTAATTTTAGCAATGATCAAAAAAAAATAAAATTTTTGTCTTATATTTTTTACTTGAGTAAATATGCTATTGAAGTTTTTTGGTTCTGCTAGGATTGATTGATGACTTTAAAAACTAAAAAAAAATCTGAAGTAATAAAAATCGAGTGCAGGGTCAAAAATATAATTTTTAGAAATGAAAATAGCGGGTATACAGTTTTTAATTCTGCATTGAAAGCAGATAATGATGAAATTCATGAAGTGGATATAGTCTGCGTTGGATATTTATATGATATTAAAATAAAAGAAAATTTAGGATTAACTGGCGAGTTTATAAACCATGAAAAATATGGTATTCAGTTCAAAATCTCTTATGTAGATAGAAAAATATCTTTAAATAAAAAAAATATCATAAATTATTTATCTTCTGGATTTATAAAAGGCGTCGGACCTAAAATTGCGGAACGTATAGTAAATAAATTTGGAGAAAAAACTTTTGAACTGATAAAAAATGATTTTCGAAGCTTGTGTCTTGTATCTGGCGTGACAGAAAAAATAGCAAGTAGAATAAATGATTTTTTTTTAAAAGATGAAAAAACAAGAAGTATAAATATTTTTTTGCAAGATTTAAATATATCATCAGCGTATATTGCTCGGATATATAAAACATACGGTGACAAAACTATAGAAATTATTTTAAATAATCCGTATGCACTTATTGACGATATAGATGGAATAGGATTTAGAAAAGCAGATGAAATAGCTAATAGTATGGGCATTAGTTTAGAATCGAATTTTAGAATACAAGCCGCTATCAAATATATTTTGGAATACAATAGCGAAACTCACGGGCATACTTATATGCCTCATGACAATATAATTGAAGAAACTTATAAACTTATATCAATAGACAAAAATTTAATTAGAAACAATCTAGCGACATTAGAAGAAAAAAAAATTCTAGTTTGTGATAAAGAAAAAATTTACTCGAGTCTATTTTATAATATAGAAAACTATATTGCTGAAAAAATTTTAACTTTAAACAAAAATTTTTCTGAATTAAAAATTAGTTTTGAAGATATAAAAAAATTTGCTGCGAGTCAAAATTTAAATATTGATCATCAACAACTAATTGCAGTGCATCACGCAATCATCAATGGTGTTACTATAATAACTGGTGGTCCTGGTACTGGAAAAACAACAACTCTTAAATTTTTAGTTAAACTAATAAATTTTTTATGTAACAGTGTAGAACTTTGTGCACCTACTGGAAGAGCTGCAAAAAAAATGCAAGAAACAACTTTATTAGCGGCTAAAACAATTCATAGATTGTTAGGAATAGATCACTCGACAGGAAATTTCGAACATAATGAAAAAAAATTATTAAAAACAAATTATTTAATAGTCGATGAATCTTCTATGATGGATTCTATATTAATGTGTTCTTTATTAAAAGCTTTGGATAAAAATACAAAATTAATATTAATTGGCGATGTTGATCAATTGCCGTCAGTAGGTCCTGGAAATATTTTGAGAGATTTAATCGAGAGTAATAAGTTTAAAGTTGTGAGATTAAAAAAAATTTTTAGACAAGCAAAAGAAAGTTCGATAATTGTTAACGCTCATAAAATAAACAATGGTGAGGTAATAAATTTTAGTGATAAAAAAAGTGATTTTGTTTTTATAAATTGCGATAATAACGAAAGAGCAACAAAAATCATTTTGAATATAATTAACAAAAAAAATGTTAATAATATACAAATACTTTCGCCGATAAAAAGATTTGCACTTGGCACAATTAATCTTAATAAAATTTTACAAGAAAAAATTAATCCTAAAAAAAGTTTTAAACATGAGATATATGATTTTCGCGAAGGAGACAAAGTAATTCAAATTAAAAATAACTATTCTCGCGAATGGTCTATTTTTAAAAATAATTGTTGTATTTCTAAAGGACGAGGAGTTTTTAATGGTGATATCGGTTATGTAACTAATATAGATCATTCTAAAAATATATTAAAAGTTAAATTTGATGATAAAAAAATTGTTGATTATGAATTTTTGCAATTAATAGAATTAAATTTAGCATATGCGACGACAATACATAAATCACAAGGTTGTGAGTACGATGTTGTTATTATACCCATATTAAGCATTCCACCTATGTTACTGAGTAGAAATTTATTATATACAGCAGTAACTCGCGCAAAAAAAATCGTAATTATAATAGGATCAAAAAAAATAGTTTATTCTATGATAAAAAATAATAAAAACACACAACGTTTTACTGATTTAAAGAACAAGTTAAAAAAACAAACTGATTTGATCTAATTTTTTATTTGATCAGATAAGTTAATTGCTAAGTTTATAAAGACTAGTTTTAAATTAACGCTATTATTAATATACCTAAAGTATTTTGAGATTTGCTTTGATATAAATAATAATCTTTTTGTTTTTATTTTTTGAGATATAAAATCAATTTCTTTTAGCTTATCTATATTTATTATTCGATTCTTGTTTCTCGTCTTTTTAAACATAATTAAATCATATATAAAATAATACGTTATATTAAGTAAATCATCGTATTTAAACTTTTCTATTTCATCGATTAGCAACAACGATTCGCTTGAATCTAAGAACAAAATTTTTTTTATCAAACTTATTATTGTATCTCTTCTGATTAAGAATTCGTTATCTCTTATAACTTCGATAGCGCGTCCTATACTTCCGTTAGCATAATTGCTATAAATCTCTATTTCTTCTTCTTTTAATTCAAAGTTTAATTTCAAAATTTTTTTTATTTTATTTTTTGATATTAATTTAGTTTTTAAAACAATACAACGCGAGATTATAGTTTCTAAAAAAATCTTTATATCATCAGATATTAAAATAAAAATTATATATTTTGGTGGATCTTCTAAAATTTTTAATAATGCATTTTGTGCTTGTTGAGTAAAATCAGCCATTTTTAGAATAAAAAATTTATAATTATTTTCAAATGGTTTTATATAAATATCTTTTATTAAATTTTTGATATCATCAACAACGATACTGTCCTTATCTATAATAATTAAATCTGGATCGCAGCATTTGTCTCCTGATTCTAAATTATTTTTATTGTTATTATTTAAAATTTTTTTTGCAAAATTTTTCGCAACAAATAATTTTCCAGTTCCGTGGTCACCGTAAAACAAATAAGCATGAGATATTTTTTCATCTTTAATATTATTTTCTAAGAAAATTTTTAAACTGTTGTTATATATCACATTTTTGTCATTAAAAAAACACATAGAGAAAATATAATATAAATTATATGTTAATAATTTATTTAAGCCGGTTAAAATAAAAATTTATATTTGCGACAATGATTCGGAAGATAAGTCTAGTTTTAATGATGTTGCAATATCCGAATTACAAGAAAATATTTATTCTCATGAAATTAATTTTGATGTTATAAAAAATAATAACATTTTGAGACTTGAAGATCTAGAAATTGTTTTAAATGTAAAAATTATCTATAATAACAAGATATATAATTCGGTTTTAACAGGATATTCTATAAGCAGTAACAACGAATTAATTCATCTAAAATCTGGTCATACCAGTAGTACTTTGAGAGAAATTATATAAAAAAACTGTCAGACTAATCTCTGACAGTCAAGACATTCTTTGTGACTATCGCCGAATATCTTTAATTAAATGTTACAACATTTAGTATTAGCTAATAATTATTTTTAGTCAAGTTTTTTTAATTTATATTTTTATATTAAAAAATATTGTCAAATTTATTTTGTATGTTTAAGATATTTTTAGTAGCTATTGTCGAATATCTTTGACGACGTATGTGATACCAAAGATTGACGAGATAGGCGGTTGGCCTCCAAGATTGGAGGTGATTGGAATGAATGCAGATCTGGTTATTCTATTATTACTATTGATTATGATTTACAGCATAACAAAAAAATAACCGCAATCTCTCTAAAATAAACGGTTATTAGAACTTTAAAAAATTACTTTTATTTGGAGTCAACCGTCTAAACAACAGCTACCCATACTCTAATTATATGAGATAAATTTATTTTTTAGTCAAGTTTTTTTAATTTATATTTTTGTATTAAAAAATATTATATTGCTTTATGTTTGATTGTGTTTTAATAAACCTTGGTTGCTTGTCGGTTTTAACAGACGAGTAGGTGACTTCCTCACTTGAAAGAAAAGTGAGGTGATAATATGATCGAGAATATTTTTATTATTCTTGGAGTAGCAAAACTACTCTTCGAGATCGTTAAATTAATCATCGAAATTATAAAATCAATAAAAAAAT
>JAISCN010000004.1 GCA_031265515.1 Clostridiales bacterium
CTCACAGAAAAAATAACATAAAATTTATTTTTATAAATTTATTTTTTATTGACTAAAGAAAATAATTTTGAGTAGAATAAAAACATAACGGTTGTTCGTCATAGACGACTTCCTGAAATGTTGAATGAAATAGTCACTTAACTTGTTCAGGGCTAGCGACTATTTTTTATTGATGAACTTAAAAGCCTTCTTAATAATTTCAGAAATAACTTTTAGTATTATTGTTTCTAAAATATCTAGAAAATACTTTTTCATGTCATCACCTCACTTTTTTGCAAGTGAGGAAGTCGCCCATGTCGTCAAATTTAATTGACAGAACATAATATAAGACTCACAGAAAAAATAACATAAAATTTATTTTTATAAATTTATTTTTTTATTGACTAGAAAAAATAATTTTGAGTAGAATTAAAAGATAACGGTTGTTCGTCACAGACGACTTCCCTAACAATAACTTAAACACAAATAGTCGATTATCTACGGGATTAGCGACTATTTTTTTGTTTTACATAATTCCGAACAGCTTTGATAATTTTAAAAAGTAATTCTATTATTTTCAAAACATCTAAGATGTTCTTTATCATATAATCACCTCACTTTTTTTGCGAGTGAGGAAGTCGCCCATGTCGTCAAATTTAATTGACAGAACAACCGGAGTCTTAGATAAGACTCACAGAAAAAATAACATAAAATTTATTTTTATAAATTTATTTTTGTCAAAAAAAATAATTTTGATTGTGATTAAAATTTAAACGTGACTGGTTACTACAAATAATTTTATAATTTTATAAATATTTTTTTAACATCTATCTTTTTAGATCGGATTATAAATTATGTATTTTTAATATAATTTTTGTAAGTTAAGATAGCAATGATTGTTTTTGCATCAAAAATTTTATTTTTGCTTATCAACTCAATTGCTTGTCGATAATCATATTCTTCTAAACTTATAAATTCATCATCATCTAAATTTTGTTTATCTTGTATAAAATCTTGTGCTATAAAAAGATTTATTAATTCATCGCAGAAACCTATTGAACTATAAAATTTAAATAAAAATTTTATTTCTTTCGCTATTAGTCCTGTTTCTTCATGCAGTTCGCGAAGAGCTCCTTTTTCGGCATTTTCATTAGAATTTAAAATTCCAGCTGGTATTTCTAAAGAACTTGCGCTGATTGCATATCTATTTTGTCTTACAAAAACTATTTTTTTATTTTTTATAGCTAGAATTGCCACACATTCATCATGTTTTACTATTTCTCTAGTTATAATTTTATTATTTTTAATTTTAATTTTATCTTTATAAACTTTAATTATTTTTCCTTCATAAATTTTTTCTCTTTTTATAAATTTTTCAAATTTGTCCATAGTTATAGAGTCCTATTAATCTTTTTTGTCAACTTAATTTTATATTTTTATTTTGAGTATTTTTTATATTTTAATTATTTTTTTTATTTAATAAGGCTAGAGTTTATTAATCCTGAATAATTTTCTGATAAACTAAAATCACATATTCCAATATAAACATCTTGATATTCTATATTTTTTTTATCACATAAAATTTTTATTTTATTTGGTTTAAAACATATTAGTATTCCGTTGTTTTTTCCTAGAGATTTATAACTCACAAAACTAAATTTAATTTTTGATAATACAAGAACTTCTAAGTCATTTTCTCTTATAGCTTTTATTATTTCTTTATCAAAAAAAAATTCTAATGCATTCAGTTCACATATCACCACAGATTTGTTTTTATAGAACAAATCGTGTCCTGTATCTAAAAGCGTTTTTATAAAAACTTTTTTATTATTATAAAATATCTCTAATTCGTAAAAAGTTTGATTAGAAGCTAAACTTTTTTTTATGTTGTTTAAAAATAGTTTTATTGCTAAAAAAGTTATACATGTCGAAGCTATCAATATTTTATAGCTAAAGTTTTTGAAATCTAATTTTGTATTGCTGATGATATTTGATAAATCTATATAATAAAATAAAGCTGTTGCCATTCCTCCAAGAACAAAAGCAATTATATGGACTAAAAAAAATAATTTTAAAAAATAAAAAAAATTCTTTGGTCTAAAAGTTATCAATATGCCTAGTGTTAATATAAAAATAGCAATAAAAATATTAGGACTTAAATTAAAAAAAGCAAAGCAATACAAAATCGCTATTATTAGAGAACCAAAAACTAATCTGGTAAATTTTATTTTGGTGTTACAAAATTTTGATATTATCCAAAAAATCAATAAATCCATAATGAAATTTATCGTGAAAAAGACATCGAGATAAATTTCAGTTTGCATAGCGTTACCTCGCAAACAAACTTTAGTCTATCTTATTGTTTAACGTCTTTTTTTTATGTCGATAAAAATTTAAAAAACACAAAAATACTCGTGTTTTTTAAATTTAAATATATTGATTGATAATATTTTTTTATATCTTAATAGTAATACTTTATTTAAATTTTACTTTTGTTAAGGAGAAATAATTTTCGTGAGAGAAAAGAATATTAAGATAAAAAATATTCCTAAACATATTGCAATAATATTCGATGGAAATAGACGATGGGCAAAAAAAAGATTTCTACCTGTAAAATTCGGTCACAAAGCCGGAAGTGATAATTTAGCGAAAATTCTTAATGCCGCACATAATTATGGTGTTGAATTTGTGACAGCATATGTTTTTTCTACGGAAAACTGGAAACGAAATAAAGAAGAAATTAATGATCTAATGAAATTATTTGATAATTATCTAGATGAACAAATAAACAAAGGAGGAGATGGAAATTATAGATTAGATTACATAGGAAATATTTTCGGTCTTGATAATTCTTTACGCGAAAAAATTTTAAAACTTAAAGATATAACTAAAAATAGAAATGGTTTAACTTTTTTGATCGCAATAAATTATGGATCGCGTGATGAAATTTTGCGTGCTATTAAAAAAATTTATGATCAAAAAAACTTAGATATTAATAATTTTGACGAAAAAAATTTCGAGAAATTTTTAGACACTTATAAAATACCTGATCCTGATTTATTAATTCGTACTGGTGGAGATTTGAGATTGAGTAATTTCTTGTTGTGGCAGTGTGCTTATACTGAATTTTATTTTTGTAAAAAATTATGGCCAGATTTTAATTCTAAAGATCTTGAGACTGCAATACTAAGTTTTAGTCAAAGAAAAAGAAACTTCGGAAATTAAAAATATGGCAAGATAATAATCCGCATAGAATGATAAAATAAAAAAGATATTTTTGTAACAAATAATTTAGGTTTTACACAATCAAAAAAGTAAACATCTTTTTATTGTTGATATATTATCGAAAATAAAAAATTACAAAACTCTCGAGTCACTAATAAGAATTTTTAGTTTTGTTTTTTAATGCTTAAAGATTTTTTTATGACTATAAGTTTGATTATTGTGAATAATAACCTGGTTTTAAAACTTACGAACCGTTTTCTTAATTTTAAAGGCTTTTATCGTCTTAACAAATAACTTTTGCTTTTTATAACATTTTTTTGGTTTAAATAAATTTTTAGCCGTACTAACACTAATTTTTTATATTTTTTTAAGAGATTTGACGAATAGAAAAATTTCTTACATACTATAATGCTATGAAAATTTATGTCATAAAGATAAAAAATTAAAAAGACGAATCTGTGGCTAATCAGAAATCTTGTATATTCTCTCGTAAAACTTAGTCTCTTTTTTAGTTATCTTCATAAAGTTAAAGAAACAAAAAAATAACTCAAATAAATTTAATCAAGATAATTAAATTTTTATCTATCGTTTAGATTAGCTCGCTTGTTTTGCTTTTATCTCTACTTTCTCTCTTTTTTTGTTCATAATCTTTAATCCTGCCACTTAACACAAAAATTTCCGAATATTTAGTTAAAAACATTGGTGGCAACCCATGCACAGATCTTTCTTCTCGAACTCTTTGAAATTGTACTAAAATTTGATTATAACTTTTAAGCGCTGATCTAAAACTGTCTAGAAGTGTTTGTGATAGTATTCTTGTTTCCGGTATATCCGGAGACGGATTTGAAATTAATTCTCTGACCACATCACAAATTTTTATTGTTTTTAGAATGGGTAAATCTGTAATAGGCGCTTGTGAACTACATAGAAAAGATATTGATGAAAAGTCAAAAAAACTGCTATTGTGATGATTTAATATTCGAATAAGTATTTGAACTTTTTTTTCGTACGATGAAAATTTAAAAATAGGAGAATCTATTACTAATCTAGCGCACTCATTTAAATCATCCAATTTTATTTCTTCAGCCATTTGAATAGCAAATATTTCTTTATGTTCAGCCGTTAACAAATCAAAAATAGAAGATTTTGCAAAACTAAAAAGTATATCTGCATTACATGGTCTTTCTGCTAAGACAATACTAAATATTCGTTCAGCATAACTTTCTTGTTGTACTTGCGATAAAAATTGAACGTTGTATACTATAAGATGCATACATACATTTGGATTCTTTAATATTCTCGGTAAAAGAATATCCATTAATTCGACAATAACTGTTTCTTGTTGTTCAGGTGATACACCAAGTAATAAATGAGGAAGAACAAATCGTTCCACAAAATTAAGAATAGCGTCCAGTTTATCATGCGTTGATTTTAAAATAATCATAATTATAAATTTTTCTTGATATTCGGGTGGTAGATTAGGAAGAACATGTCGTCTTATATAGTCAAAAAGTGTATCCAAATCATCAAGTCTTACTTGTAAAATAATTTCAGTTATAAGTTCTTGGTATTCAAGTGATAGAATAGGGAAATCAA
>JAISCN010000040.1 GCA_031265515.1 Clostridiales bacterium
CTTGAAAGAAAAGTGAGGTGATAATATGATCGAGAATATTTTTATTATTCTTGGAGTAGCAAAACTACTCTTCGAGATCGTTAAATTAATCATCGAAATTATAAAATCAATAAAAAAATAGTCGCTAACATTCCAAAGAAACGACTATTAACTAGTTAATCAGAGGAAGTCGTCTATGACGAGCAACTTCTTTTAAAGTATATGCAAATATATCTTTTTTAGTCAAGAATAAAAATCATTGTCAAATTTATTTTGTATGTTTAAGATATCTTTAGTAGCTATTGTCGAATATCTTTGACGATGTATGTGATGCCAAAGATTGACGAAGGCGGTTGGCCTCCAAGATTGGAGGTGATAGAGATGAATATAGACGCCTTAATTCTTCTATTAATATTGATAATGATCTACAGTATAACAAAAAAATAACCGCTGTATCTCTAAAATAAACGGTTATATCTAAAAAAATCTAACTTTTATTTGGAGTCAACCGTCTAAACAACAGCTACTCATACTTTAATTATATGAAATAAATATATTTTTTAGTCAAGTTTTTTATTAATATTTTTATAATAATTAAACATGAAATATTTTGATGAATATATAAATTTAATAGAAAATGGAAATATAATCGTTTGTAACGAAATTAAATTAGCTATAGAAAGAATCAAACGTTATAAAAAACAATATATTTTCAGGACTTTAACATAAAATAATTGAATTGTGTAATTAAACTCTTTGATTTTTTCTTAATATCTTTTAGAATTAATAAAATCAACCATATGTTTGAGTAAAATCTTCTCTGCAATCTAAAATTTTTTTACAGCTCCGTCGATCTACTGATTTATATCTACCTAAGTGATAAACAGCTAAAATAATTGCCGCTATACCTGTAATCGAAACGGAAATGATAACCGGCATTGCAGCATTCAATCCTTGTGGGGATATCTTGATTAAATCAGCCACAAAAAGCGGAGCAAAAATTAAGTTTGAAAGAAAAAAAGTCGGTAACAATGTAAAATACATATATGGACTCATTTGTTGTTCATCGTCAGAATCCTGCTTTATCCTAAATAACATATAATCCATTAACATTTTGTTATTAGTAATTCTTTGTAGAATTTGATCAGGAACTTCTTCAGGAGCTTCTTCTGGATTTGACGCTATCTGTGAAGATTCTGATTTTAAATTTGATATTTTTTGTGAAGATTCTAATTTTAATGTATCAAAAAAAATTTCTAGGCAAGCCCTCATTCCTTTAGGCAATTTTTCATAACGCGAATCTAATTCTCTAATCTGGTTCGGATCCTCTGTATACAAAGTATCTACATCAGCAACAGTTCCTATAAAAAACATAATAACTGCATAATCATATGGATGCAAGTACCTAATTTTAGAAAATTCCCATTCTGAAGTTTTGATCCGAATTTGATAAGGTTTGTTATTGTATTCTCTAACTTTTTTTATAATAAAAGCGACTGAAGGATTATCGGGATAACAAGTTGCCATTCTTTTGCATAAATCTTCTGCTCGACTCTCATTTGCACTTAAATATATTAATTCTCCAATTTCATTTCTATAAGCTAGTTTAGTTTCGTATTCTTCTTCACGAACCTTTACTATTTCGGACATCACACGATTTCTGTCGTTGAATTGTTTTAAATACCTTCTTACATCCCACATTGCTAAACTATTTCCAATTATTTTAAAACGTTCACAAATTTCACTGACCAAATCTGGGTTTTGCACATTCATTCCTTCTTTTATTATTTTAATTGTAACTTAACCTTAATTATACTAAATAAAATTAAGAATTTCAACTTATATATTTATGATTTTTTAAAAAAATAATAAAAATTTAGAATTATATTTAATTAAAATAAAATAAATCTATGATAAAAAAAACTATTATTTTATCTCGCGTAGCGTTTTTTATTTCTACTGGAATTATTCTTTCTGAAATAAGATTATTTAGATTACCTTCTGGCGGATCAATAACTCCTTGCAGTATGTTTTTTTTATTTTTGCCAGGATATTTATATGGACCCCAAATCGGTATCTTGTCAGCAATAATCGCCGGATTAATTGGATTTATTATTAATCCTATATTTTTGAATCCAATACAGTTTTTTTTAGATTATATACTTGCTTTTGGATTATTAGGTTCATCAAAAATATTTTTAAAAAACAAGACAATTATAATAAATTATTTACTAGCTTCGGCATTAAAACTTTTATGCTCAGTAATTTCAGGGATACTTTTTTTTAATTCATATGGACCGAAAGTTCTTCTATCGTATTTATATTCGCTAGCATATAACTCATCCTATCATATTCCAGAAATTATTTTGACGGTTATGTTATATAATTTGGGACTAAAAAAATTTTTAAAATAATATATTCAAAAAAATTTTATCAAGATATTTTTTATTAAAATAAATTCTTTTTTTATATTTTTTACAAAAAAATAATTATTTAGTACCAAACAATCTATCACCAGCATCACCAAGACCAGGAACTATATATCCGCGATCATTTAATTCACTATCATGCGCGGCCGTAAATACATTTACGTCATTATGTTCTTTATTAATTTTACCAAAACCTTCTGGTGTGCTTATCAAACATAAAAATTTTATATTTTTAACTTTGCGATTTTTTAAGAAATTAATTGCCATACAAGCTGTTCCGCCTGTTGCTAACATTGGGTCCACTAAGAAAACAATTCTATCGCTAATATCCTTTGGTAATTTACAATAATATTCATGAGGTTCTAGAGTATTTGGGTCTCGATACACACCAATGTGCCCAACTTTTGCATTCGGTATTAATTTTAAAATTCCATTCGTCATTCCAATACCAGCGCGTAAAACTGGAACTACGGCTATTTTTTTCGCTGTTATATTACCTTCAGTTTCACATAACGGTGTCTCGATTGTTTTATTTATTAATTCAATATCCCTAGTTGATTCATAACATACTAACATTCCAATTTCATCAACTAATTCTCTAAATTCTTTGCTACCGGTATTTTTATTTCTTAACATAGAAATTTTGTTGGTAATTAATGGGTGATCACATACAAAAAGTTTACTCAAAATATCTCCTGAATTTATATTTTAGATATTTTAAATGCTAAATCATTTATTAATTTAAAAAGTTGTTTAGCACAATCTTTATAAATTTCTAAATCACAACCATATGGATCGACTATATCATAACAGACAGAATTATCTACAAAATTAACAATTGTATTTATTTTATTAATATAAATATTATCATCAGAGATAAGATCAAACCTTTCTAATATTAACTTCTTATGTATTTTTGTCATAGTTAAAATTAAGTCGCTAGAATTTATTATACTCTCGTCTATACTTTTAGAAATATGATTTTCTAAACTTAAATTATATAAATCATTTACTGCGCGATGAGCATTTTCTGTAGCAGACATAGGAGGATAAAGATCAACAGAACACGAATCAACACAGTAATTAATATTTTTTTCTTCAAAAATTTTTTCTGCTATTACTTTTGCCATCGGACTACGACAAGTATTTGCTGTGCAAGCAAAAACGACCTTCAAATTATCACCAATACAAAAAATAACAAAAAAATAAAATTTTAAAATCTATTTTAAAAAACAAAAAAAATCAAAATATTAATCTATAATTTCAAAAATTAGATAATATAAATCAAAAACTGATTTATGGAAAATTACATGACTATTTAATAAAAAATAAAAAATAGATAAAAAAGATAACAACAAAAAAATTAAGTAACAAAACAAGTTTTTTTTATTTTATTACAAAAACAAAAAACAAAAAATATCGCTTGACAATTATTCTAGCTAGTCAAACGACGTTTTTTAATATTTTTATTTAAAAATTTAAATTCTTATAGAGATTCTGCAGAATTTTCTTTTTTATTTTTATTAATAACATAATCGTAAAATCTATATGAAATAGCAAAAAGAATCATAATTGCTGCTATCGATATACCTGCCCATACAATAACTGGGATGTTAGTCATTTAACTTCAACCTTTTTTAAAAATAATCACAACTTAATTATAAGACATAAAAACAAATAATTTATTTTTCTTGTAAATAAATATTAAAATTTAATTAATATATTTTTAATAAAATTCACTAAGTTTATCGAGTGCTGGTGTGTCCATTAAAATTTCGCCGTGTTCAAAAAAATAAGAAAATGATATCAAAGTATCATAAAGCCTCTTTCCATACTCGCTCATGTATAACTCTAATTCGTCTTGATTAACCGTACTCATGTGCTCATTGCTGTGTAATAATAAATAAAATTTCGATTTATACTTTACTAAAAAACTATCACCATTAAATTTATTATATAGTTCTCTCGATACGTAAGCAACATCTTCTATACTTGAAAACTCAAAAATAAAGTTATCATTTTTTTTATCTGTCTTTTTTTTGTTAGTTGAAGAATTATTTGTTTTTGGTTTAGCAATATCATCAACTTTTTCTTTTTCTCTTTTAATTTTAATGTTGTTCTTGCTATCTATACGGGTAACTATTATCATAACAGTTTCAAACGAAACAGGAACAGCTTCTATCATTAGTTGCGAACCTTCTACATTAAAATCGTATTCAGAAGTAGCAATGTTCATCATTTCTTTAAATAAATCTCTAGTTTTATCAGTTCCGAATGCTAGTTCTTGTACTTTTATATCTCTTTCTTCTAAGTCATTTTTACTCAATAATATTTTTAATTGATTGTCATTTATTTTTTCTATCTTCATAATAAATTGCCCTCCGTTCCTATTATGATAAAAGTAATATAATATTAATAGTATATCATATTTAGCATTTCATGTTTTGTTTTTAAAAATAATAATTCTATGAAATTTATTTATTTAGTGTTGTATCCAACATCACATAAAATTTTTTCGTTTTTCAATGCTTTTCTTGCTAAAGAATCACAAATTTCATTGTACTTATCATCATTATGACCTTTAATCCAATTAAAATTAATATTTAAATCAGAAATTAAAATATCGAGTTTCATCCACAAATCTTTGTTTAAGATATATTTCTGATCACTTTTCAACCAACAATTTACTTTCCATTTTTCTAGCCACTTTAAATTAATAGCATTTGTTATATATTTAGAATCGCTATAAATTTTTATGCAATGTTTTTTTAATAAATCATTATCATTGAGTAAATATAGATGCTCAATACTTTTGATTATTGCCATTAATTCCATACGATTATTAGTTGTAAATTCATAAGCATCAGATAGTTCTATTTTATTTTCTTTAAGTAAAATAATTGCAGCATAACTACCTCGTCCAGGATTCTTAGAACACGATCCATCTGTATAAATTTTTATAGTTTTCATCAGTTAAAATTAGCATAAAACATTTTAAATAAATAAAGATAAAAAAAATAATCAAACGACTTTAATAAATATATATTTTTTGTAGCTTGATGTCTAAATTAAGTGATATGATTTAATTATTAGATAAATAATTAATTTTTTTGTTAACAGAAATTTTATTAGGAAAATGATAAATATTCAAAATCCAAATCCTCAACTTACAATTAGCAATATAGCAAGCAGCTTGTTTTTCAGAGAATTATTATCTCCAAGCGAGGGACTAAACTACACAGATTTTTCTCAAGATCTTGGAGATTATTTAAAACAACTAAAAACTCAATTAACATCAAATAAGATACTTGTTCTTGAAGAAAATAGGAAAACTTTTAAGGTAGATAAAATATTTGGAAGACAAATTCATCCGAACGACAATTTTCAACCACCAATTATTTTACAAAAATATTTTCTTATTGTCGCTCTTACATCAGCTCTGAAAGCAAAACAAAATCAGTTAGACAGATTAAATATAAAAGGCGATTTTTCGGAAGTTGTTACTGAAGAAAATAGTGTAAACTTCGTAACTGATTTGCACGGTAGTTTTATTTCTTTATTCGGTTCTTTGCTTTTAAATGGCATGATCGTGCCTTGCAAAGACAAAATATTAAGAGAAGAATTTTTATATTACGATACTATAGAATCTAAGTATTATACAGAACAAGAATTCAAAAATTTTGGGCTGAATTTGTGTTTAGAAAGTAAATTCATAGTTTTATTGCCAATAGCTTTAAATCCTAATTTCAAAAGCATTACTGTGGATCTTGGTGATCAAACAGATCGCGGCCCTGTTTTTGAAAGCTTTTTAACTTTGACCACATACGAACTTCTAACTATTATGGACACCTATAGAATCGCTGTTGAAACTCCACAAATTTCAGCAAATCTTAATGATTTTAGTGTAATAGATGATAAAATTACTGCATTTCTCAGATTAATCGAAACTTCTTCATTAAGAACCAATGAGATTTTTCGTCTTAGGTCGTTAATCGTTTTGCCGGGTAACCATCAGTTTGTTGGAATCAATGGCAATGAATCAATTTTAGAAAAATACAATATAATATTTGCTAGACTTATATTAATGGGATCTCAACGTTATTCTTTCTTTTGGAATCGCCAGACACTGGATCAAAAATGTCTTCCGGTATTTGCTTCTCACGTTGAACTTCATCCTGAAAATTTATGGAAATTCTTTGCTTTAATTTCCGCGGCAATGTGTATGTTTTCTGAGCAAGAAATTTTTCGTAGTTCAAGAATACAATTAGAAAATATTTTCTATAATATAATAACAGGAGATAAATCTTCCTTTTCAGATGTTATACACAGGATGCTATATTCTTTAATACAAGATCAGTGTAGAATTTTCAATCAAATGGATGATCCAGAATACAATTATCGAAATATAAGAAGTCTCGTACAATTAGCATCATTACTCATCAATTTTTTAGATGAGTTAGAAAAAATAAAAAATTTAGATATTAAATTAAAATTTTGTCGTGTACTAGATTTAATTACTATGCTCGCTCTTAGAACTAAAAATGATATACAAGCTGTATATGATCCCATCAGAAACACAATGAATTTTAGTGTAGCGAATACGCTTGTTGAAGGTTTTTCTAAAAGCTCTATAGATATTATTAGTAGAGAATTTTCAAATTTATCACCAGATCCGCTATGTTTGTTTGCAGATATTGTTGGTACTGCTCTTCTAAAAATTTTCATAAATTATAAAAATTATCTTTCTGTTATTTGGAATTCAATGATAAGCACAAATAAATACATTGGTTTTTTTGATTTTTTTACGAATTTTAATGAATTTGGCTCTACGCCTTATGATGTGATTTTCTTAAAAATATTTTCGTGTCATAGTCTGGAAGACAGATCAGGTGTTAATAATTTTATGTTCGCTCAAAGAGGAGCTCCAGAAAAAAGTTTAAACATGATAAGTATTGTAGGACATACTGTTGCAATTAGAAGTAGTAGAAAAGCTTGTATAAAAGACAGAATAATGCCAGATTTAGATCCTGATGTTTGCTGTATTTACTTAGATGATGCACGCAGTTCTGGGTGTTTCCCGCTGGGAAAAGATACACTGATATCTATGTTTAACTTAGGCAGAAACGGAATTTTTTATCAATTTTTTACTTTTGGTGGAATTAAATTTGTGAGGTTGGTAGCATCAGGTAGAGATGTGACGATACCAGCTAACAAATATATATTTGATGAAAAACGATTTGCATTTGAAGAATCTTTTGAAGACATTCAAGATTCGTCATCTAGTCGTCTGCCTCGTGCCAAAATTGAGCAACTTTTTTGTAATGCACGAGTATTACCATCACAATCTAGATCAAGAATAATTTCCGAAGAAAGAAAACCAACAATTCAAGAACACGAAATAATGTACGAAAGACAACCAAAAATAGAATCTCACACAACAATTATTCCTTTATACGATAATTCACAATTAGAAAAAGCTCCTTTGCTTAACGATTCTAAGTTATGCACGAGTAAATTTTTTATTTTTACTATCATTTCTACAATCACTGGAATTACAACTGCTTTAGGAACATTAATTTTCTTTTACTTTATTTTTTTTAAAAAAAATATACAGCCTAACTTACTAAAAATAAATTTTCTTATTCCGACTGTTGTTATTTCAATATTTTTAATTGCGTGCATTATTACTGCAATTGTTGCAATTTTGGATAAAAAGAAAAATAAAATTGATTTATGCGCATCAACAAGATAATTTAAACAAATAAAATTATAAAGCGTTATTCTTAAAAAACTTTAATCAGTTAAATTTATGTATTTATTTTATAAATTAAACAAATATAATATATAATTATACGATATAATTGTTAATAGATATTCTAAAAACGTAGATGTTTCACTTTTTTGAAAAATATATATTTGATAAAAAAGCAATTGTTTTTGGGAAGTGATTTTAATTGGACTATTTTAAAACCGATACAAAAATAGATCATATTGAAATGGATATTAGTTTTAATTACAAGAATAAATATTGGCATATTAAAATCTCTCAAGAAATAAACATGTTTAACTCTAGAAATATGAGATCAGAAATTATGAGAGCTGTACAAAAAAAAGATGCTGATGTAGTAATAAACTGCAAAAGAGTTACTTATATGGATTCAGGAGCATTGAATGCTTTTGTTTTATTATCAAAAAGTATGCATTATAAAAATAAACGAATTAGTGTAGAGGATTTAAGTCCCAGTATAGAAAAGTTATTTAGAATAGCTAATCTCAATAGCATACTTAAAATAGATAAAAACAATAGACAATAAATTAATTTTTAAGTTAATTCTAAACAGTTTTTTATGACAATTTTTGTTAATCAAACAAATTAATATAATAAATATTTTCTTTTTGTAAAAAATAGATTGACTATGGTTTTTGTACGGAGGACAGTATGATATCGAAATCAAAAATATTTCAAGTCGGTTTCAGCAATTCTAGTAAAATACCGAAAATAATTAAAACATCTTTGAAATTTATCGAAGAAGTTCAAAGCGATCTTAATTCTACTAAAGAAAATTCATATGAGTTCGATAATATTATGTTGATATTAAAAAATATATTGTTTGATATTTCATCGCAGCCAAACAAAAATGAAGATAACAAAAAAATTTATATGAGATTAAAGATAAACACAGGTGAAATTTTTGTTCGCGTTGTAACAGATGGTTGTTGTTTAAATCATAAAAATAAAATTAATATGAGGTATATAGACAAAAATACAAAAGTCATAGAAGACGCTAAAAAAATAAACAACGAAATCTATTTTGATTTTTTAGATAACGAAATCAAGTTCGTATATTATGTAAAATAATAAGTGATACTAAAAACACACACACATACATTCTAGTTACTTGTCATATTACGATGTAGAACAGAAGCAATACAAGCGTGCTTTTTATTTTTTTGAATTCTAAATAGTTTATATTGATTATTAATAAAATTAATTTCTCATATATGTTAAAATCTCACGTGTATTAAAATATCTATTTATTCTCATGTACTTGACAATATAAAAAAAAGAACTATTATTTAGTACTGGTGGCTCAGTAGCTCAGTTGGTTAGAGTGCCGGCCTGTCACGCCGGAGGTCGAGGGTTCAAGTCCCTTTTGAGTCGTCGGGTGCATAGCTCAGTTGGGAGAGCGTCTGCCTTACAAGCAGAGGGTCGTGGGTTCAAGTCCTACTGCACCCATTTTTTTGTACACGTAGCTCAGCTGGATAGAGCGTCTGACTACGGATCAGGAGGTCGAGGGTCCAAATCCTTCCGTGTACATTTAACATCGATTTTTTACTCAGCAAGCTAAAGTTCGCGTGCACTCATACACACACGGATGTTTAAAAATTTTGCGATGTAATTAAACTTTAGTTCGTGAGTTTATAGTTAGAGTTTCGTTTATATTTAGTTGTTCAGAAAAAGTTATTCTTTTCAATTATATGTCAAGACAGTTTAATTTTTTTAGAAAAAAATATTATTAGTATTTTTTTAAAAAATCATAATTTATATTTTTAAAAATTTATCTACTAACCACTACTGTTCCTCTTTTAACGCAAACTTTACGTGCTCTAAGTTCTTCGTCTTTATTCGAATAAACTATTAAAGCTGGCATTATGTACAATATTTGTTTTTTTTGTTCTTCTGATATTTGTTCTAAAATATCATAGAATAGTGATGAGTTTTTGACGATATGGCCTCTTGATACTTTTCTAGTAAGAAAAGATATTATAAAAAGATTTTGGTTTTCTGTTTCTAAATACTTTAGTACTAAAAATATTGAGTCTGGATATTTTTCTAACGGGTTATAATTTGTAGCTTCAAGAGATAGTATACCGCTCGTCGCTAAGCTAGACCGTAACGATGATGGTAAATGTTTTAAAAACGGTATCATTAAATTTAGACATTCGTATTTAGAAAGAGGAAAACGAGGTTTTCTAGTATACTCTTTAATATATGTTCTTATAGTTTTATCAAATAAGTCTATTAGTTTAGTACTTAATATTAATTTTTTTGTTAATTTACCGTCTTCGCTTTCTATCCTTTTTAAAAGTCTAAGCAATGTAACAACATAATCACTATAAAAGCGACGATTGTTATCCCAAACTTGATATTGATTTTCCAAAACAGTAAGTATAAGCATTTCCATGGCATCATTTTGTAATTTTTTTAATATTGATTCGGCTGCTGTAAGAGCTACAGGATTATAACAGTATCTATATAAATAAACTGATAATATTCTTACAATAGATTTGCTTGATAATCTCATTATTGTTTCTCTGGTACCTCTAAAATAAATAAATAAGTGTACGATATCTTTTAATAGAACATCTATTATCGTTTCTTCCATAATTTCATTGGGCAATGCATTCAATAATGATTGCAATGATTCAAAATCTGGTTCTGCATGAATTACGTAATCGCAAATCTCGTAATGTCGCTTTGTGTAAAACATTATCGCTTTTTCTATGAACTTAATTGGCAGTTTATTTAACATAAGAGAAATAAAATAAAGAGAAAAATCTCTATCGAAAGAACATGATTCATAAATAAGCAGTGCTACCGATTCTGTAAATCTGTCTGGCAATAGTTTTAATAATATTTCGATGACATCGATATTAGTACAAATTTCTTCTACTTTTTTATTAAAAAAAGCAAGCAACGATCTTTGTTTATATTCATCTGGTAGCTTTTGAAAAAGCAGCAGCAATCTCTCATTTGCAATTGTTCTTTCTTCATCGCTAAGGCGAATTCCTGTTTTTAAAACACTATCTTTTACAACGAATTCTATTTCCATAATACTTGTCGCAAAACACATCATCAAATAATTTGATGATGACCTTTCTATAAAAGATAAAAATATACAAAAATTACGAATGTCTTGTTGCCACATTTTAAAATTACAAAATAAATTAGTAACCGAAAATTCTGACAAATCTTCTAAGACGTTATATACCAAACATCTTGTTGACAAACTATCTAGATAACTAAAATTATGTGTCATCCAACTCTGCATTAAAGATGATATAATTAATTTAGAACTACAATTGCGTTCTTGATATAACAAAATTCCGTACAAACATTCGATTTTATTAGGCGATAAAAGATCTGACAAAATTGATAATCTCTGAAGTGTTGTTTTAATAATTTCGATGTCTAAAAAATTTATTTTGAAATATTCTTGTAAAGGCATATTTAATATATTAAACAAACCGATTAGAAAATCATTACTAGAACTTCGCTCCATAAAGTTTGTTACATGATATTTAATAATACTACAACTTTTCTCGTCAAAATTATTTTGAACAAGAAGATCTATGGCGTCTTCAATACTTTTCATATCTATTGGACTCGCTCTTTATTTTTTTGTAAATATTATAATTATACAATAACATTTAAAAATTTAAAAAACAAACTAAAATTTATTTTTAATATCGAAGATAATTATTATTTTACAAAAAATACAACACAACATTATTTTGAATGCATCTCTCAAAAAAAATAAAAAGAAATAAAATTTAATATTCATACTCAACATAAGCTATCTCAACCAGAGATATTACTTCTGATGGTTATAAATTTCTATTTTGATTTTCTGAGCATCTGTCATATCTGTCTTTTAACAAATTTTCCATGTGTCAGATTTGTATTCCTTCAACAAATCAATAAACAAAAGATATTGATTAAAAAACTAATTACTTTTTTTTATTATTATCGTTATCTAGTTTTTCTTTATTTTTATGATTATCAATATTTAAATTAAAATTTTGTTTTGTAATCGAAGATAAACTTTCGCGCATTTTAGTATCAGCAATTTTATTTTGTAATTTATAATATTTTTCTATACTAATATTTCCAGATTTGAATGCTTCAGCAATTGCTAATGGAACTTTTGATTCAGCATCTACAACTTTTGCTCTCATTTCTTGAACTTGTGCTCTCATTTCGTGTTCTTGAGCTACTGCTAATGCGCGACGTTCTTCTGCTTTTGCCTGGGCTATTTGTTTATCAGCTTCGGCTTGCATAATTTGTAAATCAGCACCTATATTTCTGCCAATATCAATATCAGCAATATCTATCGATAATATTTCAAATGCTGTACCCGAATCTAAACCTTTACTTATAACAGTCTTAGATATTTTGTCAGGATTTTCTAAAACTTCTTTGTGCGTTTGTGAAGAACCTAAAGTCGTTACTATTCCTTCTCCAACTCTAGCAATTATAGTTTCTTGACCAGCACCGCCCACAAGTCTTTTTATATTAGTTTTTACTGTTACTCGCGCAACAACTTTTACTTCTATTCCGTCGATGGCAACCGCGGAAATCATCGGTGTTTCTATTACTTTTGGCGTTACACTCATTTTTACAGCATCTAAAACATCACGACCGGCCAAATCGATTGCCGTTGCTCTTTCAAAACTTAATTCTAAATCAGCTCTATGAGCAGCTATTAAGGCATTTACTATATTATCTACATGACCACCGGATAAATAATGAGATTCGAGTTGACTCAATGATAAATCTAATCCCGCTTTTGTGCCCCGTATCATTGCACTAATTATTAAGCTAGAATTGGTTCTACGAAGAGCCATTCCGACTAGAGATAATATATTAATATTAATTCCAGCAGCTGTTGCAGAAATCCAAGTTCCTATGGGAAAAAAGTTTTTTAGAAAAGAAAAAACACCAATTATTATAAAAATCAAAACTGTTGAAAGCAACGCGTACATCATTAAAAAATCGCCTCGTTTTTAAAATAAACAAACAAAAGATAAATCTAAATAATTAAATTTATTTGATCTATCAATCAATAATTTTATCACCGGATTTTACTTTATTATGATCAACAACTACTGAGTCATAAATTTTTATTTTATTATTTAGTTTTGTATTTATGATAATAAAATTTTTATCTTTAAAATAAAATATATCGTTGCTACCAAAATTTAATCTAATAAATTCGGCAATACCTGTATTAGCTATATAAATACCATATATTTTTTTTGTATTCTCTACACTAAATTTTATCGAATTTTCTTTATTATTATTATTATTTTTATTTAACAACAAAACGTCGTTTATTTTTAAATCATCGCTCTCCACGTAACAAAAATTTTTGTTGCTATCTAGAATTTTAACATCAACTTTTTCGCCATTAATCCTCGTAACACAGGATTTATTTTTATCAATAAAATCATTTTTGATTTTATAAGTTTTTTTAGTTTCTATCGAACTTTTTAATATTTTATAACCGTAAAATTTCTTATATCCTAATCTAAATTTAATATTTCTTTTTATAAAATCTTGAATATTCTTATCTAATTTAATAATTAAGATACTCTTGTTATTGTCTTTCTTTATTATTTTTTCTATCGAGCAATTAAGTTTAACAAAATTATTCTTTTTTTCTATCCATATATTTGTTTCGTCGTTTTTATTTAAATCAAATACGCTATCGTTGTTATTTATATATGACAATACATACCAAACGTTTGATCTTATTATTTTAAATGCATCTCTATCTTTTTCAATAAAGTCTTTGTTTCTCAATTCACTTTCGTCAATCATATTTTTTTTATTTTTTAAATTATAAAAACTAAATTCTCCGTTAATATTTTTTAAATCAATAATATTTTCATAACCATCTGTGTCATAAACAATTATTCCGGATTCTCTTGCAAATATAGCATCCAGATTTTTGTTATTTTTTTCTTCTGATTTTTCAACAGAACTGTCAATATCGATTTCGTATTTAAAAATATCCATAAAATTATTTGCTAATTCTATATCGTTGTTTTTGAAATTATTTATACTCAAATCTATTAAATTTTCATTTTCTTTATCGTTTTTATTTATCAAAATCTTATTGCGATAATTTAAATCTTTTCTATCTTTGATATAACAAACGATAGAATTATTTTTAACAACATCCAAATTATTTATTTTTTTAACTAAAAAACCACTTTTATTAGATTGATAAATTTTTTCATCTCTAACAATAATTCCATTATAAGTTTCAAAAGTTTCATATTCAACAAATTCTATAATTTTGACTTTTACTTTTTTATTCGAAAACAATTTTGCTAAATTAGATGACAGATATGTAATTGATATTAAAAAGATTAATAAAAATGCGATTCTAAAAAAGCTAATTTCTTTTTTTTTATTTTCTTGAATTTTAATATACTTTATTTTATTCACTTTTTTTCTCTATCTCAATACTTATTAAAAGTTTATCATTGTTGCTATCTGGTTTTAAAAAAATTCCTTTGGGCAATAATTCTCCGATATTAAATTCAATTGTTTTTGATAAACAGGCACCATCCACATCTATCTCAAAAATTTTAAGCGTATCTATTAAATCTTTATTTTCTCCAATAATCTCTATTTGTTTTGGTTCATAATCTATATTTTTTAATAAATAATTATCATTTATATTTCCCATTAGTTTTGGCTTTTCAATATTTATTTTTTTGTAGCTATCAACTTCAATTTCGAATTTAATTTCTTTATCACTCAAAGTAAAGTTGTCGCTGATATCGTTTTTTTCTTTATCAAAAAGTTTTATAATTTCACTACGACTTGTATCTTTTTTTAGATTATAAACATCTAAAATTAAATTCAAAGGCGATAGATTATCTAGCAAACTCTTTGCTCCAGAAATATTCACCAATTCTGGAATTATTTTTATATTTTTTAAATAAAAACCATCTGCTGGTTTATTTTTTAACTCATAATAGACTTTTTCTTCTCTATTAACTAAATTATCTAAATTGATTTCTATTTTTTCAGGGTAAATTTTTAAAACTCTATAACTATTTCTATCTATATATTCAGAAAATAAAATATGAACATCGATATTATTAACATCAGTAGATGCTATATTACTAAAATTTAAAATAGCTTTAAGATTTTTATTTATAAATTTAAAATCATTTCGCGCTGCTTGAATTTTTACTTCTACAACGCTATCTTTTACTTTTTTTTCATCTAATAAAACTATTTTTTTTTCACTTAATTCCTCTTTATTTAATAATTCTGGTTTTAAAAAATAAGTCATGATTATTTTATTATTTTCGATGTTAACAACTATGATCCAAATAACAAATGCTATCAAAACCGCACTTAGCTTTAATAAAATATTATTAAAAAAAATTTTTTTTATAAATTTAATCACTTAAAACACCAAAATATATCAATTATACTTAAATTTTTCATATCTTTTGATTATCTTAATAATTATTTTTAATTATAAAAAAATCTAATAAATATTTTTTTAAACTAAAAACACTTTCGCATTTATTAACAAATGATCTTATAGCTAAAGCATTAGGAAAATTTTTAAAATAAGCGAATATAAAACTTTTTATAGAATTAAATTTTATATTAAATTCTTGTATTAAATCCAAATATTCTAAAAAAATTTTTATTTTGTTATCTATATCTTTACTACTATATAAAACATTATCTTTCATCAAAAAGATCATCGGATTATTCAATGCTGCTCTTGCTATCATAACAGCATCACATTCTGTGAGCTCAAAAACATTTTTTATATCATTACATGTTTTTATGTCTCCGTTTGCAATTACGGGTATTTTTAAATTTTTTTTAACATGACTTATTAATTTCCAATCAGATATACCAGAATATTTTTGTGTTGCAAGTCGCGCATGAACAGTTATTGCAGAAGCTCCAGCTTGCTCTATAATCTTAGAAATTTCTAAGACATTTATTTTATCATAACCAGCTCTGATTTTTACTGTAATAGGTTTGGTTGTTGCTTCTACGCATTTTTTAACTATCTCAAAAATTGTTTTTGGTTCATTTAATAAATAAGCACCATCGTGATTCTTGATTATTTTTTTTGCTGGACAACCAAAATTTATGTCAATTATATCAAAGATAATTTTTTTATTATCTTGAATTATTTTTATCGCATCATAGAATTTTTGAGGTTCATGACCGAACAGTTGCACAGCAAATTTTTTTTCACGATTATTTTTTGTAATTATATTTAAAGTTTTTAAATTATTATAAATAATTCCGTTTGTACTCGTCATTTCTGAAAATGTTAAATCAGCACCGCAATTATTGCATATAATTCTAAAAGCTTGATTAGTAAAACCAGCCATAGGTGCCAGAATTATTTTATTTTTTATAAAGATATTGCCAATATTTATTTATTTCACCGACCAAAATAAAAAACAAATAATAAGACGAAAATAAGATATAATATATTATTAAAATTGGGGATTTTGTTAATTATGTATAAAGTAAACTCTTTGTGGCTAAAAGGACTGCTTGAGAAATTAAAAGATATTATTGCAGAGCATACACCAAATATAGCAATTATAGGCGCTAAACAAAATCCAGATTTATTAATTTCTAAAATAGATAGAGAAATGTACGTATTACTAAATAGAAAATCAATATTAGTAGGAGAAATTGAAAATATTAGAGCTAAAATAAAAGAAATACTAATAGAAATTGATTCAACAAAAGATAATATTCATAAATTTCGAGACAAAAAAAGAGATTTATTTCGCAGAATAGAAAATTTATCACAAAGAATAAAAGAACTTAAAAAACAGCCTCAAAGTAAAGAAAATATAAATTTAATAAATAAATTAAAAAGTCGAGTCAAAGAATTAAAAATAGAGCTTAACGAAATTAACAATCTTTTATATACAGAAATTGATTTTCTACAAAATTTAAATCATGAGAAAACAGAAACTATCTCTGTATTAGAAAGACAAAAATCTTCTTTATATAAATTATCAAGAGAAATAGATGAGTTATGGAATGGAAAAAAAGAATTTTTTAAGATAATATACGAACGAGAAGACCCAACGCTAACAAACGCCGTTACTAGAAGTTACGAACGAGAAGACCCAACGCTAACAAACGCCGTTACTAGAAGTGGAGAAGGTAAATTAATTTTTGAAACTGAAACGAACTTTCGAGGCGAAAGTTGGATAGACTTAATATTCAGCATTTATCGTTCTAGAAGCGAAAAATATAATCAAACAAATCGTGATGAATCAAATCCTTTGTCACAAGAAAGACAACTATAAAACTTATAGATAAACTTGCAATTTAACAAAATATTTAAAATCAATAAGACTAACAATCATTAATCATTATTAAAAGTTATTTTTAAAAATCAGCTATTACTCTTATCATTATATCACGTAAAATTACAAAATTCATAAATATGTGCAGAAGATTTTTTAATTCTGAAGATTAACAAGCTAAAATTTATTCGCGATAACAAAATTTTTATTACTTTTTTTAATAAAAAAGCAGATAAAGAATTAAAGTCTCTATACTAAGTGATTTTCATAGTAACTAAATAATTTTTTTTATAACTATAAATTTATCTTTAATCAACAAACTTTTTCTATTATCTTTGTCCATTCTTTTGAATACGTTTGCGATTTCTATCTTTAGATGAAATCATCGCCAATATTAGAGTTATTATATTATCTTTTATATCTATCACCTCCAATACTCAAAAACCGACTGCCTAATCGTCAATCTTTAACATCACGTATTTAGTTAAAGATGTTCGACAACAATTATAAGAACATTTTAACTTCTAAAATAAATTTTAGCAATAATTTTTAAATATAAATTAAAAAACTTGATTAGAAATAATTTTAATTTCACGGAGAGAATTGAAATCGAAAAAACTTAACAAGCGAAAATAATATGATCAAAATTATTATTAGATAATAGACAAAATAAATAAATATTTAATTTAAAAAATAAAAAATAACTCAAGAGGTATTTTGATATTTTACAAAAAATACTAAAATAAATTATTGCAATAAATAAAAAACTATAATCTAAATATCACAACATCCATGAAGTAACTGTTCTTTATCTGGATCTTACCTCAAAACCTAAGTGCAACCGGTTTAGACAATCGTGGTTGAGATCTTTGTAAAACAAATACAATTATTGCTGCGATTAGCAAAACAACTACAGATATTATTGTCGGAGCCAAAAAAGCTGCAGATTTTAAGCTTAATTCCATTACTTTTTGTGATGACAAAATTGCTAAAGCAGTTGCTGCTGAGATTCCCAAAGCTCCCAACGCAATAAAGAAATATGAAATGCTTATTTTTCTTTGTGTACTGAGATAGCAGCAATAAAGAGCGCGATCTAATTCATACTTTAAAATTTCCTCCTGTCGATCTACGAATTCTTTAGGAATGA
>JAISCN010000035.1 GCA_031265515.1 Clostridiales bacterium
GATTCTCCTGCTTTAGATACCCCTCCAGAAGATGCACTACCAGATACTTCTCCAGAAATTCTAGCACCAGAATCTCCACCAGAAGATTCTCCTGCTTTAGATACCCCTCCAGAAGATGAATCAGCAGAACAACCAAAAGATTCTTCTATTACAGATGATCCTCTAAATGCTTCAGTAAAAGATTCGCCAGAATCAAGACTGGTGTTAGATTATAAAAACTACAAATTATACAAAGATAGGTCGGATGTAGCCAGAGGAATTTTGTTTTCTTGTCTTGCTGTAGCAGTGCTTGCAGGAGTATCTGTTGGCATTTTAACTGGCGTAGTTATTGAAGGAGTTGCCGATAATCTTCTCAAAACATTAACAACTTTCACTGGCGCATTTACCGCCGCCCTTGTTCTAGTTGTTATCATCGCAGCAATAACTATGGCGTATAATAATAGAGAAGCCATAAAATATAGAACTGATACATTGAAGTGAATTTTTTACTTTATAAGTTTTAAAAAATTACCAAACTTTTATTGGTATTGTTATTGTGTTTTATTTATAATTGCCAATATGAGTAGTTCTAAATAATATATTAACTTAACTGATATCAAAATATTAAATAAAAATATTTTTTATAATAGATTTTAATTTTTATGTTTCGAAGTATATTATTTTTTTATTATAATTTAAGAAAATCGTTAGGGGTTATTTGATTGAAAGTAGTGTTGTTAGAAAATATAAAAACATTGGGAAATAAATTCGATATAAAAGATGTTAAAGACGGATATGCTAATAATTATTTATTTAAGAAAAAATTAGCAAAAAAATTAACAAAAGATATTTTGCACGAAATAGAATCGAAAAAACGGTCGGCAGATTTTAAAAAAGAAAAAGAGAATCGTGAGTATAAACTTATTTGCGAAAAAATAGATGGAAAAGACATAATTATTTATGCTAAATCTGGGATAGAAGGCAAACTATTTGGTGCTATAACTCAAAAAGAAATAGCGAAAAAAATTCTAGATGATTTTAATTTAGATATAGATAAAAAGAAAGTAATTCTTGAGGAAAGTATCAAAACACTTGGAAAGAGACAAATAGATATAAAATTCTCCAATGATATCATAGCAAGAATTTATGTTTTAATTAAAGAAAAGTCTTAATTAAATTTTGTGTATATACACTCGCTTAAATAACAATAATTAAAGTCGAGAGAAGGAGTGTATACTGAATTTTGAACATGAGATTTAATTCTAGAACAATTTTTATAAAAGCTTTTTTCTTAATTTTATTTTTATTTTTATTTTTGTTTTTGTTTAATGAAAAAATTATAGCTCAAGAAGATTTAACTCTTAAAATTTTTGATTTTGATAAAGAAAAAGAAATTAATAAAATCAAGCTAGTACCGTGTGGAATTACGATAGGTGTAAAAATAAATACTGAAGGTGTAATGGTTCTTGAGACAGATAATATTAAATTAGATGGCGGCCTTGAGATTAATCCAAGCAAAGAATTGTTATCTGGTGACTTAATTTTAAGTGTTAATAATCATGAAATAAATAAAAAAGAAGACTTAATAAACGAAATTAATTTGAGTGACGATTTAAATTTAAAAATAAAGAGAAATAAAATAATAAAAGAAATTGAAATTAAACCCGTAAAAAATTTAGACGGAGAAAATAAAATTGGCGCTTGGGTGAGAGATAGCACTCAAGGCGTTGGAACTTTGACTTATTTTAATTTAAAAAATAAAAAATTTGGCGCACTAGGTCATGGAGTAATTGATGTAGACACTCGAGAATTAATGACTGTTAAATCAGGAGAAATGAAAAAAATTATGATAAATTCGTTAATTAAGAGCAAATTAGGAACCCCTGGAGAAGTTATAAGTGATGCGGAAGATGGCGAATTGATAGGCAAAATTAAATTAAATAATAAGTTTGGTTTATATGGTTTATTAGATGTTGATTTTAAAAAAATTGTTGATTTTGATAATCAAAAAGAATTATTTATATGTGACAAAAGCGAAATACACGAAGGATTCGCTAAATTGAGATCTAATGTATCAGGTGAACTAAAAGATTACGATGTGTATATAGAATCTGTTAATAAATTTAATAGCGATAACGATGTAAAAAATATGGTTATAAAAATAACAGATGGTGAATTACTAGAAAAAACGAATGGTATAATACAAGGAATGAGCGGTTGTCCAATAATACAAGACGATAAATTAATCGGAGCTTTAACACATGTATTTATAAAAGATCCGTCACGCGGGTATGCAGTGTTTATTAGTAACATGATTGAACAAGAAAATAATATCTAAGAAAATTAATTTTTATGACGATTAATAATGATAATGTAGTTGAGTTATTAAAAAATATTTTAGAAAAAGCAACAAGTTTTCATGCTAGTGATGTTCATATTGAGCCATTTAAAAGTTTACTCAGAATAAGGTTAAGAGTAGACGGAACGTTAATAGAGATATTAAATTTAAAAAAAAATATATCAGAAAATTTAATATCTCGTATAAAAGTCATTTCTGGTTTAGATATATCTGAATGCAGGTTGCCTCAAGACGGCAATTTTGTATTTAAAAATAATATTAACGTAAGAGTAAGTATTTTGAATACTGTCTATGGAGAAAAGGCAGTGTTGAGGATAATTTATTCTGATGAACGTTTTTTAGATAAAAATAATTTAGGTTTTTTTGAGAATGATTTAAAAGCAATAGAAAAAGTTTTTAAAAGCACACACGGCGCGATAATTATTACTGGTCCTACAAGTTCAGGAAAAACAACTACGCTAAATAGTTTTATAAAAAATATAAATGATATAGATAAAAATATTTTTACGATAGAAGATCCAGTAGAAAATTTTATATTCGGTGTTAATCAAGTCGATATAAATCCAAAAATAAATTTTGACTTTTCAGATGCTTTGAGAGCAATTTTACGTCAAGATCCTGATATTATTATGATAGGAGAAATTAGAGATTTAAAAACAGCAGAGATTGTTGTCAGAGCTTCTATAACAGGACACTTAGTTTTGGCTACGATGCATACAAATGATTCGATAAGTGCTATAAATAGATTGATAGACATGGGAATAAATAAATTTATGATAGCAGCAGGAGTAAACATTATTATATCACAGAGACTTGTTAGACGTTTGTGCGACAATTGCAAAAAGAAAATTAAAATAAATAAAACAGATTCGCAATTTTTAAATATAAATCAAGAGAGTTTTATTTACGAAGCTGTTGGGTGTGACAAATGCAGACAAATTGGTTATACTGGGAGATTTGTAATATATGAATATTTTATTTTTGATGACGATATTCGTAGTATGTTTAATAATGAGAATTATATTGATAGAATAAAAAAATATTTAGAGTTAAAAAAAATGAGTAAATTAATAGATAACGGAATCAAAAATTTGTTACTGGGTAAAACATCCGTCGAAGAGATAAAAAAAAATATTATTTTTTATTAAAAGCATCGTATTTTAGGATTCAATTGATGTCTTTTGCAGCATACAAGATATTTATTTTATAAAACTATTAAAATTTAATTTTTTTATTTTTCAGGTCAAATAAAACTATATCAAACTCAGCTTCTAGATTATCAAAGTCTTTTTTTATTAAGTTTAATAAAATATTAATGACAAAAGATTTTTAATATCTATTTTTTTAAAATATAATTAATTCTTAGACTAATCAGAGTTATATTATGTTCTTTGATTTTAATTAAAATAAAATTAATGCTAACATGATGTCGTTATTTTATTTTTTTACATAGATTGGAGGATAAAAATGGGAGAGGTAATAGTAGTTACTTCTGGAAAAGGTGGTGTTGGTAAAACAACGTGTTCAGCTAACATTGGAACTGGTTTGGCGCTATCTGGAAAAACAGTTGCTTTAGTTGATGCAGATATCGGATTAAGAAATTTAGATGTCGTTATGGGATTAGAAAATAGGATTGTTTATGATCTAGTTGATGTTGTAGAAGGAAATTGTAGACTCAAACAAGCGTTGATACGAGACAAAAGATACGAAAATCTATGTTTGCTCGCAGCAGCACAGACAAAAGATAAAGACTCTGTAAATCCTGAACAGATGCAAAAATTATGTCTATTATTAAAACAAGAGTTTGATTACGTTATTATGGATTGTCCGGCAGGTATCGAACAAGGATTTAGAAATGCGATCGCTGGTGCTGATCGCGCGATTGTAGTAACAACGCCAGAAGTTTCTCCCGTCCGAGATGCTGATAGGATAATTGGTTTATTGATGTCAAATGGCATAGATAATATAAAATTAGTTTTAAATAGATTGAGAAATGATATGGCTAAACGCGGTGATATGTTAACGATAGAAGATGTAAGAGAAATACTTGCTATTAATATTTTAGGTGTTGTACCGGATGATGAAATTATAGTGATTTCAACTAATAAAGGAGAACCCGCTGTAGCAAATCAACATTCAAATGCCGGGCTAGCATTTAATAACATAGTAAAAAGAATATTGGGAGAAGATTTGCCCTTGCATAATTTTGATGATACCGATAATTTTATTTCTAAAATAAAAAAATTTTTTAAAATTAAAATTAAATAATAAAAAATATCTAGGAGGTTTTAGAAATGGGTTTTTTTAATTTTCTTACTCGTAAGCAATTTTCTGGTGGTATTGCAAAAAATAGATTAAAATTTGTTTTGATTCAAGATCGTGCTACTTGTTCTGACAAGCTTTTAGAGAGAATAAAAAATGGTATTCTAGAAGTATTAGCGAGATATATCGATATAGATAATGAGGAATTGGATATACAGATTTCAAGAGACAAAAGTGAGAACAATCAAGACTTGTCGATTTTGTGTGCAAACATTCCAATTAAAAATATTAAAAAAATAGAATAAATTTAATTATAAATCTTTATAAACTTTAAAAATATTTATTGTATATTTTTAGTCTAGTTTGAAATAAATTTTTATTTTAAAAAATAATTATATTTTTATAAACAAGTTGATGAATTGTCGTTGTGTCATATAAAATCTAAAAAAAATATTAAAAATAATATTTTGTTTTTAATATTGGTGGTTTTGTGTTTTAGATTCGGTTTTATTTTTTTTAAAGGTTTTAAATCAGATCTGTCTTGTTTTAAGGCCTGGTCATATTATGTTTATAAATACGGAACAAGAAAATTTTATGATTTAGATATTTTTAAAGATTATCCACCTGGATATATTTATATTTTATATTTAATTGGCTTTCTTCGAGATAAATTTAATTTAACAGAAAATATTTTAGAATTATTTATTAAATTTTCAGCAATTATTTCTGATGTTATCACTAGCATTTTTATATTTAAATTAGCAAAAAATAAATTTAGTTCAAAATCTTTTTTAATTTTTATGTTTTATGTATTAAATCCGGCGATTATTTTTAATTCTAGTGTTTGGGGTCAAATTGACAGTATTTACACACTAATTTTAGTTCTGTCAATAAATTACTTAATCAAAAATAAAATATTTGTTTCTTGTATTTTATTTTGTTTGGCTATCTTGACAAAACCTCAGTCACTTATTCTTTCTCCTGTAATCTTATTTAAAACTTATGATCATTTAAAAGAAAATAACTCCGAGTTTGATATATTTAAAAAAACAGTGTTGATTTTACTTTCTTGTTTTGTTTTCGTTTTTTTATTTACTATACCTTTCACTCAAAACTTAAATTACTCCTCGATCATAGACTCTTTTATAAAAAGTTTTAAAAATTATGATTTCGCAACTGTGAATGCTTGTAATCTTTACATGCTGTTAGGCCTAAATTATTATAAAATATCGCAACTGAAATTATTTTTTTTATTTATAGAAATAATTTCTATCTTATTAATAACTATTTATATATTTTATAGATTAAACAGAGATAAAAAATATCACTTAGCTTGTGCAAATATAAATTTACTTGTTTTTTTATTTACATTAAAAATTCATGAGAGATATATTTATCCGAGTTTGATATTTTTTTTGATTGACTATATATATTCTCATGATAAAAAGACCCTATTTTTATATACAATTTTTAGTTTGACGTGTTTTTTAAATTTATTAGTCGTTTATTTATCTCATAATAACAACGTTAATTTTAATTATATTTATATATTTAAAATTTTGTCTTTTGTTAATTTGCTTTTAGGAGTATTTTCTATACGTGAAAACAATAAAAAAGCTTTTGTTTGACAACTTTATTTTTCTAATAACTTTTTTTTATGCTTTGATAGCTTTTTTTAATCTAGGAAATTTTAAATCACCAAAAAGTTTTTGGCTTGGCCATAAAAACTCAAGTGTGTTAATAGATTTCGGAGAAGAAAAAAAATTTTCTTGTATTCAAATTTTTCCTGGCGTCAAACATAATAAAAAATTAAAAATATATGCTTACGACAATAATTTTAGTGATTTTAAAGAAAAATTAAACATAGAATTAAAAAATGTTTCAGATGTGTTTACTTGGCGAGAATTCGATTTTAAAATAAATTCAAGATTTATAAAAATATTATTTTTAGATAACGAAACTTATATAAACGAAATTGCTTTTAGAAGTTTTGATAATAAAATTTTAGAACCCAAATTAATAAAAGATGACATCGGCAAGGAATTATTCGATGAACAAAATTTAGTTCCAGAATACAGTGATTTTAAAAATAGCATGTATTTTGATGAAGTTTACCACGTTAGAACTGCATATGAGTTTTTAAATAGTCTCGAAGTTTATGAAGTAACCCATCCACCATTGGGGAAAAATATAATAGCACTTGGCATAAAAATTTTTGGTTTAAATCCATTTGGTTGGAGATTTATGGGAACGCTTTGTGGCGTTATCATGATCCCGGTTTTTTATTTGTTGTCAAAAAAAATATTTAAAAATAAAAATCTGGCCATATTTTCATGTTTGTTATTTTGTTTTGAATTTATGCATTTTGTACAGACGCGAATAGCAACTGTGGATTCTTATTGTGTTTTATTTATTTTATTATCAAGCATTTTTGTCTATGATTTTTTTTCTATAGATAATCTAAAAGATATAAGCAATAGAAAAATTATAAAAATATTTTTTTTAATATCTTTTTTTATATCGCTATCTTGCGCAGTAAAATGGCAAGGATTCTATACACTACTAGGAATTGTCATAACTTTACTTTTAAATATAATTTCGCAATCTAGTTTTTTAAAACAAAATCAGATCTATAAAATAATAAATTTGTTTTTAATATCTTTTATATTGATATCGATACCAGTTTATTTATCGAGTTATTTTTTATATTTAAATACACCTAGTGGTATTCATGGGTTACGAGATATCTTAAATAATCAGAATTACATGTACAGTTATCACTCTAAATTAATCGCTGATCATCCATTTGGTTCAAGATGGTGGCAGTGGATATTTAATTTACGTCCAATTTTATTTTATAATCACGAATATTCAAAGAATATTCGAGCAGGTATATCGTGCTTTATGAACCCGTTGATATGTTACTGTGGTTTGATATCAATTTTTATAATTATTTTTAATTTATTTAGTTTTAATTTTAATAAAAATAAAATTAAATTTTTTATAGTTATAAATTATTTATCTCAATTAGTTCCGTGGATATTTATAAAACGATTAACATTTGAATATCATTATTTTCCGTGTACACCCTTTTTAATTTTATCTATAACAGAATTTATTAGAGATATAAAAAACAAGAAAACAAAAAAAATATTATCTATAACAATAATTTTTTTATCTTTTGTTTTATTTATATTTTTTTATTCTTTTTTATCTGGTTCACCAGTGTCTGTTAAATACACAAAATTTTTATCGTGGTTTAAAACATGGCAATTAACATAATCAATTAAAAAAATTATAAAAAATATAAGAAAACAAAAAAACAACTAGCGATATTATTATTTTAGATATTAAATATCTTTTTTTAGATATATCAGTGTTAGACATTAAAGAAAAAGTTTGAGCGTGAACAGAAAGTCCTCCAAAAGATATTACTAGTGCTAAAATCGACGCTAAATTTTTGGACAACTTATTTAAACACAGAATTTTAACACCGTTGGTTAATTCAAATAGACTTATAAATATTCCCTTGAATTTATTAAAATCTAAATTAGGTAACAGAAAATCCGGTTTAAATCCATAAATTAATTCACATAGTTTAATTAATTCCAAAATTTTAACGATAACAGAAAATAATACTATAAAACCACATATCTGCAACATACTTTCGATCGCATCGCTAACACTTTTTGATAAAATATATCCGATTGATTTTTTGTTTGACATAAGTTTTTTAAAAGTTCTTTTAAATTTAAATAAGAATTTTTCTTTTGTAAAAAATTTTTTTTCTTTTTTATTATTAATTCTAGATAAAAATCCAAAAATAAAAACAATGAGCAAAACTGTTAAATAGTTAGTCAAAATTAAAAAATATCCGATATATTTATTTTTAAGCATTGAAGTTGCAACCGTTCCGAGGATAAACAATATGCCCGGATTATTACAAAACATTATTAGAGTATTTGCTTGTTCCCGAGTTATTTTTTTGTCTTTTCTTAAATTTACAACTAATTTTGATCCTACCGGGTATCCAGAAATTATCCCAGATATAAAAACAAAAATAAAAATTCCGGGTAAATTAAAAAATTTTTGTGAAATTGATTCTAAAAAAATAGATAAAATTTCTAAAAAACCACTAAAAATTAAAATATTAGCACATATCAAAAACGGTAAAATAGTCGGTAAAATATTATTAAACCACAGCACTATACCATTTTTTGATGCTAGTAAAATTTGTTCTGGAAATATAATTATAAAAAAATTAATTAACGCTATTACAAAAATAATCATAGCATTAAATATTTTTGTCATAATAAAATCTACTTGTTTGTGTTATTTTTATTACTTATTTATATACATAATTCATAAATAAATTTTTAATTAAATTAATAGTCAAATAATCAAAAAAAAGATAATAACTCTTATCAAAAAAAACTAAAGAAAATATATAATATTAGAATTATTTTATATATGAGAAAATAAAAAAATGATAATAAAAAGAATTCTAAAAAATATTTTTAATCTGATTTTGATTCTATTATTTACAATTATTTTATCGTCATGCGAAACTAAAAAAGACGATAAAAACAATTTGCGTGTTTTAATAAATAGCGGTTATAGACCATATGAAATGGTTAATCAAAAAGGTGAATTTTATGGTTTTGATATAGAATTAATTAATAAACTTGCTGAATTAACTGGATACAAAATAACGATACAAGACGTATCTTTCGATGCGATAATAGATATGATTAAAAATAATCAAGCGGATTTAGCAATATCAGGAATTACTTTTACTCAAGAACGAGCTAAACAAGTTGATTTTTCTCAAACATATTATCGTTCTCAAGATACTTGTTATATTTTATTTAAAAAAGAATTAGATATTAGTAAAACAGAAGATCTGAGTAATAAACGCGTTGGTGTTCAAATAGGAAGTATTCAAGAGCAAACAAGTTTTGAACTTTCAAGTCTTTATAATACAAAGATCGAACATCTTACAAATTATGCAGATTTGTTGCAAGAACTTGATAAAAATAAAATCGACGCAATAGTTCTGGAAAAAGAAGTTGCAAAAGAAATAATAAAAGATAATTTAAAATTTAATTATTTTAAACTAGAAGTTAATACTAAGTTAGAGGGAAATTGTATAGTCTTTCCAAAAAATTCATTTTTGACAAAAAAATTTGATAATGCTCTAGATACATTAAAATCAAATGGATTTTTAGATAATTTAATCAAAAAATATTTTGGTTAGAATATTTTTTATTTTAGATATAAAAATTTTTTTGAGAAAGTATTTATTTTGATAATAAATATCATTATGACACTTAGACAGTTTTTTATTTTTTTAATAAAATTTTATAAGAAATATTTATCAAAATTATTTCTGACAAGTTGTAGGTTTTACCCAACATGTTCTGAATATGCTTTAATTGCTCTTTCAAAACACAATTTTTTTTATTCTTTATTTTTAATTTTATCCAGATTAATTAGGTGCACGTTAATATTTTTTCCCGCTGGGTATGATCCTGTGCCATAATAATTTCTTGAGTATTTTAAAGTTTAAAAAATAAATAAAAAATAAATTCAGGAGATAAATTTGTGATCCAAAAAAATCCTGGCATGATTATTGGTCCAATAACCAGCTTGCTGGGTATTATATTTGATTTTATATTTAATTTAATTAATAAAATTTTACCTTCAAATGTTCTTGGCTTATCAATAATAATTATCACTATACTTGTTAGACTTTTGGTTTGGCCACTAACTCATAAACAATTAAAAAGCAGTGCTGTGCTCCAAAATATCCAGCCAGAGATAAATAAAATTCGCGAAAAATATCCAAATAAAAAAGATTTGGATTCCCAAAAAAAATTAAATTTAGAAATACAAAAATTATATTCAAAACATAAAATAAATCCTGCTGGTGGATGCCTTCTAGCACTCATGCAATTGCCAATATTTATGGCCTTAAGTCAATTACTTTCACATACTTATCTTTATATAAAAAATATTAAAATTCTTTACGAAAACTTAGCAGACAAAATTATGTCTATTTCTAATTATGTGAATATAATAAAACCTATTGCTATACCGAAAGTTCCTAGTAAAATGATAATCGATTTATCAATTTCTAAAGATTTGCAATCAGTTGTAAATAAATTTACATCTACTGATTGGCAAAAATTCTTATCACAAATTTCTGGAAACACTAGAAGCCAAATTCTAAATCTACTCTCTCAAAAGCATTCTATCGAAACTATGTTTGGAATAGATTTAACAGAAACATGTGGAATAAAATTTCCAGGTGCAATAATTCCGATTTTATCTTTAATACTAACTTTTTTTTCATCATATTTCATGAACAAATCTATAGAATCGAATAAAGAACTTAAATCACAGCAAAATATAAATTTAATAATTATGCCATTAATGATGGGATGGTTAACTTTGAGTTTATCTTCAGGTGTTGGAATCTACTGGATAACTAATAATATTGTTCAACTTATTCATCAATTAATAATGATTAGTTATAAAAATAAAATTAAAAAAATAACAAAAAAATAGCACGTCACATTAAAATTCTAATCAATTATTTTTTAAATCATTAACTTATATTTCAAAAAAAATAATTTATAAACAAAATGTTAAACAATCTTAGTAATTCAGCAAAACATTTATTATTCATAAATTTAAAAATGAGTGATTAAAATAAAAGTAACTGTTATAGGATCTGGAAGTTGGGGAACCGCATTATCTTTATTATTAAATAAAAATGGTCATAAAGTGACTTTATGGTCTTTTAGTAAAGATCAAGCCGATGAATTAAATTTCAATAGAGAAAATATTTTTTTAAAAAAAATTAAAATACATAAAGACATTTTTATAACCCATGATTGCGACTTAGCTGTAAATAACTCTGATTTTATAGTTATATCAGTCCCATCGAATTTTATACGTGAAACTCTAGAAAGATTTAAATTTAAAAAAAATCAAATTTTAATAAACTCAACAAAGGGAATCGAGGATAAAACTTTTTTTAGAATGACTCAAATTATAGAAGAATATTCAAATGATTGTGAAATCGGCGTTTTGCACGGACCAACTCACGCCGAAGAGGTCGCGTTAGAACTGCCTACCGCTTGTGTAATTGCTTTTAAAAATTTTAGCATAGCTAAATCAGTTCAAAATTTATTCAGCAATAATTTTTTTAGAGTATATACAAGCAAAGACATAGTTGGAATTGAATTAGGCGGCGCATTAAAAAATATAATCGCTTTAGCTTCCGGTATATCAGATGGTCTGGGATTTGGCGATAATGCTAAGGCCGCAATAATTAGTCGTGGTATTGCAGAAATATCTAGATTAGGGGAAAAACTTGGAGCTTTAAAAGAAACTTTTTATGGCCTCGGTGGAATAGGAGATCTAATAGTTACATGTATAAGTAAACATAGCAGAAACGGAAGAGCTGGAATATTACTGGGAAAAGGACTCAGTTTAAAAGAAACGTTAGATGAAGTTAAAATGGTGGTTGAAGGTGTAAATTCTACAAAAGCTGTGAAAAATCTTTCGGATAAACTAAGAGTAGAAATGCCGATTGTTAATTCTGTAAACGATTTGTTATATAAAAATAAATCTGCGCACGACTGTGTTACAAGTCTGTTTTCGAGAGACTTAAAAAATGAATTCTGAGTATTTTGTGTAGTATAATTATAACAAAAATATAATATATAAAGTTACTTATACAAAAATAAAAGAAATATAAGTATCAATTATATCTAAATTTTTAGAATAACGATATGTTTTTCAAAATAATATAATGCGATAGTATCTCAAAATTCTATTAGTCATTTAAATTCTTTGAAATTCAGTATTTTTGATCAAAAAATATAATTACTAAATTTATTTTTATTGCTAAAATAATTTTAGTGACTGTTGTCGAATGTCTTTAATCAAATATGTGAAATTAAAGATTGACGAACAGGCGGTTGGCCTCCAAGATTGGAGGTGATAGATATAAACGTTGATATGGTAACATTATTGTTAATATTGATTATTATTCTAGAAATTATAAAAAATAACCGCTAAAGTTTCCAAGCCAAACGGTTATATTGAAAAAATTAATTAACTTTTACTTGGAGTCAACTGTCTAAACAACAGTCACCCATACTCTAATTATATCAAATAAATTTATTATTTAGTCAAGATTTTTGGTTTAAAAAATATAATTGCTAAATTTATTTTTGTTGCTAAAATATTTTTCGTGGCTTTTGTCGAAGGTTTTTAATCATCTATTGTGTGATATTAAAAATTGACG
>JAISCN010000053.1 GCA_031265515.1 Clostridiales bacterium
TCCTAAACGACTATAAAATTTTTTAAAGAATCTTTCAGAATCAACCTCACCAAAACTCTGAAAAAGAGTTGGTGATGCAAGTGCTGCATGAATATTTCTTATACGTTGTAAACAATATCGCCGATCTCTTTTATCTATATGAATAAGATTCTCTATTTTTTGATATTGATCTAATAAAAACTCAAAAGCAATTGCTCTGGGAGAAATTCTTTCTGGTGATCGCTTATCACGTGGAAATAATAAAAGATTTTCTAAAGTTCTTTGATTATCTTTTAAATGTTTAAAAACATTTGCACTATCTTCAGGAGAAAATTTCATTTCTAAGAGATTTGTCATAGTTTTATATTTTTTTATTAGTTGAGGAAAGATTCTTAACCAATGTTCTGGTTTAAATCTTTTAAGATTATCGATTGTTCTATCGTCTTTGCGTAACATATAGAAATATCTAGATTTTTCTTCAAGATCTAGATTTAAACTTAAAAGATTTTTTATAGTTCTTTGTTCTATGTATAATCTATCAAAATTATGTACATTTAGTTCAGAGTCATTTAAATCTATAAACAAATTTGTTATATGTCTAGGATCGAGTCCTAAAGATAAGAGATTGTCCATAGTGCGGTCGTCTTTTATTAAGTTTTTAAAATTAGATGCACGGTTTATGTATGGTATTCTTGTTGTAAGAATTATCATAGTTCGATATTTTTCTAGCAGAAGTTTAAAAACTTGTGAACGTGCTTTCGGATCTAATTGAAGAAATATTTCTATGTTGTTTCTTTCTTCTTGTACGAGAGAGGCGAAATAAGTAACTTGGTCTTCAATCGAGAGATTTCTAACGTTAAGGATATCTGGTTGCATTAAAGAGTCCTTGGATTTATTTTGATAATATTTAATATAATAAGTATTCTGATAAAAATGAGTTTTATTGTCAAGGATAGAATCCGGGATTTTGGTTTAGGAAATAAGATTTTATTGAAAATTATTATGATACGTGGTTTATTTCTTCTTCTTCGCTTTGATTTTTTAATCTATTCTCCTGAACAATGTTTTTTAGAATGTTGTAAAATTTTGTATAGAAACGATTGTATGGAAACATAGTAACCAAATTATAATAGATTTGCGTAATTATATTTTTAATTTGAGAATAAACTTTTATTTTTGTTGATGTATTTAAATCCAGATATTATTGTTAAGGATAAACTTAAAGTAACAAAGAAGTATTTCAATAAAAAATAATTATTGAAGATTGTATTTAAAATCGGATTAAGAATTAATATTATACACATTATCATTTGAGAAATTGTTTTGATTTTACCTAAAATTTCGGCTGACATAATTTTGTTTTTTTCGGCCATAATGGTTCTCAGTCCAGTTACTAAAAATTCTCTGATTAATATTATTATTGCCAACCAACTATCTATATCTCCAAGCTCAGCGAGAGATATTAAGACGCTGCAAATTAAAATTTTATCAACTAACGGATCCAAAAATTTCCCCAAATTAGTAACCATATTTCTAGATCTTGCAATATAACCATCCAATGCGTCAGTCAACGCTGCGATAATAAAAATCGCACAAGACAAAATCCTACTTACTTGTGTATTTATTTTCAATTCTAAAATACAAAATGGTATTAAGAAAATTCGAGCAAACGTTATTTTATTTGCAATATTAATTTTTCTTTCCTCGCGCAAATTTCTATTTTATAAAATACGTACTTATATAATAAAAAAAGTCTAAAAAAATAAAATAAATAATTCTAAATAAAATAAAAAAACACAGAAATTGTTGGTAATAGATATTTTTTTGAAATAAAGACAGATATTACTAATATTAGATCCTTCTCCAAAGAAGGATCTCTCTGATGAATTCGTTACTTTCTAAAATCTATAATAGTTATTAATACAATCGAAAATTCACTAAAACGATTTCTGTTGTACGTATTTTTTATTTCTTTATTTTTTATATTTTATAAATCTTCTTATTTTTGCAGAAAAATATAATTTTTAATTGAAAATTATATATAAGTAGACTATAATTTATAACAATACGTTGTTCGACTTACTAAGAATAATCATTTTCAATTTAAAAAAGAAATTATTAGTTTGGAGGAGAAAGTTTTGTTAAGGACACAAGATAGTAGGATTGCGAAGGATTCAAGAATCATAATAGCCAATGTTAACAGGGAACTTGCAGTTAGCGATAATCTAACCGAGGAAAATAAAATAAAAATTACAATTGGTATTATACACAAATATTTTATGTTTAACACCACTCATGGACAATCAGCAACGCTAGATTTGGCAAAACAAATTTTTCTAGGAGTGAAACTTGAATTTAATAGTCTCGCTATGCAGAATCTTGGGTCAATAAAAATTGAGGCACTTCGAAGGCAGCATCGCATTATACTCGAATTAACAGAAAAAAACGGATTGGGCTTAGAGGAGAAGAAATTTATTAATAGCTGTCTAGATTCTTTTAATGAAGGTAAAGATTTGTGAGGAGGATTTGAAAACTTACTACAGGAATTCGATGAATTCACCAAAAATGGCAAAGGAAAGCGTATGAAAATTGAAGAAAAGGAAATTATGGATGAATTTTACAGAATAAATGGATCTCCTATGATGTGGTTTAAAAGTTTTACTCCACCAACTTACCCCTCCCTGGTACTCTCGTAGAAGAAATTTTCTTTGATTTTTTAGAAGTTTTAGAATCATTTCAAGATACTGTAAATCCTATTTGTATCTTCGAATGTTTTATAGAAAATTTAAATCCGGAACAACTCGAAAATATGGTAACGTTAGCTTTGGAGAACAATATTATCACGCCTGAATATGTAGGTCGGTTTTTAGATTTAAGAACAAGACAGAGGATAGCAATTGAAGCGATACGTAATTCAGATTATTCATACTATAAATTTATAGAGGAATTCTTTAATCTTTACAAAGGCATAGATATATTTAGAAAAGATTTTAAAAGTGTTTTTACGGGTGATTTTAACGATTTCTTGATGAACAGATTTGTCGTCGTTTTGATTGAAGTACATGATAATCCAATGAATTCATATACTCTTTTTAATCTTAATCATCTTAAAGATTTTATTCGTATGGTTATGAATCTTATAGAAGAGTTCGGAGAAAGATTGTTGGAAGAAGAGTTTAAAAAACTTAAGGAACTTCGAAATTTATTAGGAAAAAAATTTAAATTACTTGTTTATTTAGAAGTTGATAATTATAGTTTAGGACGATGCTATGAGTTTATGAATAGCGTTGAACAAACTCTTAGATTTTCTGATTTTAACACTTTTGATCCTAAATCTTTTGGTCTTCAATCTTTTGATCCTGAACCTTTTGAGATTGAACTTTCTGATCTTAAACCTTCTGATAGAGCAGTCGTGATTTTTGAATCTTTAAAAAGAAATCCTTATAAAGCTGACGAAGTTAATGTACGAACGAACTGACATTGTAATTCATTTTTTTAAGTTACTAGAGGAAACTGTCGTACTTTCAGAAATCAAGGAATATGTTCATCAAGCAGCAGTGGAAATTGCTACGTGACATGTACACAGATTAAGTGATTTCTTTTCTTGCGTTGTTTGTTTTAATTATCCTCTTTTTGGATTTTTGAAAGAACAGGAACGGCAATTTTTGGCTATGCAGGTGCTTAGAATAGTAGAAAACGCTATAACGAAAAAAGAAGTAAACGGTATTACTGATCTTTCTTTTCTCGCAAGTTCTAATTTGTTTCGCCTTTTTATAAACGAAAAAAAAGAAGAATTGGCCATTCAAATGACTGCAGACATTTTTCCAGCAATATTGAGTAATCCAGAATCATGTATTAATCTACTACGATCTTATATTTACTATTATTTACCATATCAATATAAAGAAGAGTATGCTGCCTTAATAATTGAAAGAATGTTAGATAACTCATACGAATCGTACGATTTACGCGTGGTTTTTAATTTTATAGAACAAATAGAACAACCTGTTTTTCTCCACTTATTGCCTGAACAACAAACAACATTGGCTACTAGAATAATTGAAGTCGCTTCAAGAAAAGTATCAGTAGAATTATGGGCGTGTGTTAAAATAACAGGGTTTGATTTTTTTCATTTTTTAGCGCTTGAACAGCAAGAAATATTTGCTATTCAAATGTTTAGAAGTTTTTTAGAGAGAGATTACAGGAGCCACTATTTAGATACTTCAGCTGCAATTCTTAATTTTGCAGAACAATCTATTCTTTCTCACTATTCATTAATTAGGCAACAAAATGAACTTGCCATTCGAGCAATTGAAAGCATTTTAAAAGAAGCACCAAGAGATTTGTATTTAGAAGTATTTATTATACTAAAAAAATCTGAACTCTTTCCTTTATTTATCAAAAGACGAGAAATATATTTTGTTCAGATGTTTGAAGATGTTTCAAGAGATGCATCTCATAATTTAAAAAAATGCAATAGATTAGCAAAATCTGAACTTATTTATTTCTTATCAGAAGATAATAAAGAGAAGTATAAAAAGATTCTTGGTGATACAATAATTGTAAGTATTTCAGAAGTAGAACCACATGAATGTACATATTTTAGTTCATTAGAATTTTCCTATTTTGTAGCATATTTATCACACGAACAAATAAAAATATTTGCTTCGCATCTGACCAGAATTATTTCGGTAATTATTCCAAATAATTTATATGCATGTATCTGTTGTGTAGGCGATCTTTTTGTATGCGATCTTTTTACATTAAGTGGAATATCGGAAAAATATTCAGCAGGATTTGCTATTATAATAGTTGAAAATATTTTAGAAGCAAAATTAAGCGATTTAGATACTTTGTATAAATTTCTCTATTATAATATTTTTGGTAGATTGACTTCTGTAGATCGAGAAAGATTTGCTCTTCCGATGATTGAAATGATTTTAGAAATAAAAACGTATAATTTGCAAATTTGTTCTCTAATAATAAATTCTTCTATTTTTAAGATGTTTACACCTGAAAAACAAAAAGAAATTGCCACTATAATAGTTAAAAAAGTTTTGGGAACTACATTGGGTGATTTAAAAGAATGTAATGAATTAATAAAATCTGAAATTCTTTATATTTCGCTACTTGATCGAGAAGAATGCGCCATTGAAATGTTCAAAAGCGTTTTTGAAACAGCAGCTGGTAACTTAGAAATGTGTGTTGAATTAATAAGATCTGATGTTTTTGTTTATTATTTATCTAAAGAATGTAAAAAAATGTTTGCTATTGAAATGGTTGAAAGTATTTTGAGAGAAAAATTAGACGATATTGATATATGCGGGAAATTAGTAAACTCCTCTATTTTTAAACTTGTACCGTCCGAACAAAAAATACCAGCACTGATTCAAATCTTGAATTATCATTCAGGAGAACCAATTCAAATACCCTATAGCTATCTTTCATTATTTGAAACTTTTGCTCTAATTTTGTCACGACGTCAAGCAGAAAGATCTGCACTTGACTGTTCTCCCGATCTGTAATTCAAAAATTTACTTTAGTTTTCGTAGATAGTATTTTTATTTTTTATTAAAATCTTTAATTTTATATTATTTTTTTTATACAATCATTCTAAATTTAATTACTATTATATAATTTCAAGCTCGCATAAATCTCTTTTTTCTATTATTGCTTGTGGCAGTCAAATTTATGTTGTCATAGATGTAAAATCGTATGTAACGATTTCAAGATTGTGAACGCCGTAACAAGTACAGTATTCTAAAAAACTCTCAAAATTTTATAACACATCAAAATTTATTTATGTCAATTAAAGTTAATATAGTCGGCGCCGTATCGTCGTTTTCGCAATATCACTTTTACAACTGCCCTAATATAAAAAACTTTATTAGTGACGAAAATATAAATAAAGATTGATTTAGTAATTAATTTTTTATCTATAACAAATTCTTGGGAAGGGGGGGGGGATTTAATATATATTTTTCTTATATTTTATTTTTTTTATACATCTTTTGTAATTAATCCAATTGAAATGACTAAGAATTTAAAAAAGTTCTGATGTAATTTCTAACATTCGTACTGATAAACCAAATGCTGAGTACATATAGAATACAGTCGATAAACTTCATCGATAGAAATGTTTCTTTATTTTGTAATCTCTTCGTTGCCTTAATCTTTTAATGGATATTAAAATTTAAAATCGGATTTAGAGAAACAACTCTCTTAATTATTACTGGCGTAGCACTAAAAATTCTAAAACAACCAGAATCTCTTTAGATAATAAGTTATTATAATTAGTAGATCGAGATAGTTGTGAGATAAATTGAAAAAATAAGCAAGATAATCTATACTAATTTATAAAATTAAAATAAAATATGATTTTACAAGATAATAAAAGCGTTTATTTAGGATTTATAAACATAAATAAAAAATTTATTTCACTTGCTATTTATTAATTATCAAGTTACATAAAATAAAATTTTTGTGATCTACTTAAGAGTAGCATAAGTTTGGGTATTTGTTATTAAGCAAATATGTGGTACTTTTGTAATTAGAAAACTCAAAAAAAATATAATTTAAAGAATAAATTTGCGATGTGATAATGAGTAGAGCAAGACAGAAAATCAGGAAGAGAGGAGAATCATTGTGCAGTTTCAGAATGTTGAAAGGGTAACGAATGATATTGTTAGTAATAACTTTAATCGACACAGTTTCTATCTTCTTGAATCTTATTCAATTGAATTTAGAGAAGAAGTTATATATAATTTGTGTGAAAAATGCTTAATTGAAATTAATCTCGAGAGAGATTCTAGATATTGCGAGATATACTTACCTTTAGTTTTCTCATCATTGATGGAATCTTCAGATGAATTTAAAACTAAAATAATAAAACAAACAATCTTAGGTCTTAAAACGGAATTAAATTTACCTCATCGCACTAAAATTCATACATCACTAACGTTAGCAACAATATCATTGCCAGATGATTTTCAAGTAGAAATAACGCTGTCAGCTATTAAAAAATTGAATGAAAGTTTGTGTGTTTTAATGTTTAGAAAACTATCTGTCAAATGCTTAGAAATGTTGATACTCAGTTATATAGAATTGTTTCCCGATGACAACGAATATTATCATATGTGTATCATCAATATTTTAGAGTCAATTGCAAGTGATAGAAACGAATTGATGATAAAGTTAATGTCTAATTATGAGTTTGTAAATTGGTTAACACCTTTTTTTTGTGGAAAATACGCATATCTATATTATTCTAAGGTCCTTAATTATTTTCCAAAGAGATTGCTTTATAATTTGTTGATAGAACATATTTCGAATATCGGTAGAGAATACTCGCGTGGTTTAAATTTCCATCTTGAAATTCTTACTTCTTCTAATTCTCCAATATTTTCTTTAATGCAAATTCTAGAACCAGGAATACAGATAGATATAATGATCTACTTTATGACTGATTTGAATACAAGAAGCATTTTTTTAAAGAAACCATCGTCATATTACAATCTTTTAGAAAAACTTTCAGAACAATGTCAAATACTTGTAAGACAAGTGATAGGAGCGCGAATTCAGGAGATCGATCAGAACTATGATATTCCTGAGAGTGATCATGGTGACAAAAGCAAATATACACGAATTATACCACGTAATATTATTGTCAAAAATGGAAAAGTTTATTCGATAAAACAACTTCGCAACTATTTGAAACGACGTAAAGTACAAGAAATAGAAGAACGAGAAGAACAAAGATTTCGACAATTACATCGAATAAATAAAAAGAAAATTTTCTTATTTTTATTTTCTTCACTATTTTTTGGATCTGCAGGAATTAGTTCGCTAGTCTATAATATATTATTCCCTATCTCAAATGTTCATTTATATCGTTTAATATTTGATTTATCGTCTCTAGCAATAATAATGTGTTTTTTATCTGTCGTTCTCTGTGTACGTCAATGCATGGATTTTCGAAATAAGAACAAAAAATCAGCCATATCAATACAAGTTTTTGATCATGAAATTTTAGAGTATTAAGAGAATAAAAAAGTTAATTCAAAAATAATCAAATATTGCCAATCATTAATATAATTTTATTTGTTTGTTGACTAAATTTATGATCAACTTTATAAATATTTTTAGATATTTTTTTGTCTTATTCATGATCATATTTTTTTAAATAGATAATACTTTTTTGTAATTATAAATAAATTTATTCAAACGAGAGACACCGTATTTTTTTATTTTAATTTAAAAAAGATATAATTTTTATCATGATTCTAGAAAAAAAATTTGATTTTAAAAACAGAGAAAATAAAATTTATAATTTTTGGGCTAAAAATAATTTTTTTAGTGTTGATGATGACTATAATAAAAAAAAATTTAGTATTGTTATGCCACCACCCAATATAACTGGAAAATTGCATATGGGGCACGCATTAAATCTTACGTGGCAAGATATTTTAGTAAGATTTAAAAGAATGTGTGGATTTAATGTATTATGGTTACCAGGAACTGATCATGCAAGTATTGCGACTGAAATTAAAATTTTAAAAGAAAAAAATATTAGTAAAAAAAATATAACGCGCGAAAAATTTTTAGAGTATGCGCAAGAATGGAAAGAAAAATTTGAAAGTGAAATAATAAATCAAATAAAGAAAATTGGATCTAGTTGCGATTGGAATGAATTAAATTTTACGCTTGATAAAAATATAAATCGTGCAGTTAACTTTGTATTTGAAGATCTTTATAACAAAAAAATAATTTACAAAGGCGAAAAAATCATAAATTATTGCCCTAACTGCATGACTAGTATCGCCGATGCTGAAGTTAAATACAAAGAAGATAATGGTTATTTATATTATTTAAAATATTTTTTAAAAAACAGTAGTGATTTTTTGGTAGTTGCAACAACAAGACCTGAAACTATTTTCGGTGATAGTGCTATTGCTATCAATCCGAGCGATATTAGATATTTAAGTTATATAAACAAAAAAGTTATCGTGCCAATCGTAAATCGTGAAGTAAAAATTGTTTTTGATAATTATGTTGATATAAATTTTGGTACCGGAGTTCTTAAAATAACTCCGGCACACGACTTTAATGATTTTGACATATCTCAAAAACATAATTTAAAAATAATAAATATTTTTGATGATGAAGGAAATTTGAATGAATCCGCAGGAGAATTTTGTGGTCTTAATGTTAGTTTATCTCGAGAAAAAATTATATTAAAATTAGAAAAATTGAATTTAATAATAAAAAAAGAAAAAATAAAACACAATATTGGTATTCATGAACGTTGCGGAGAAATAATAGAACCAATGGTTAAACCACAGTGGTTTTTAAAAATGAGCGAATTGACTAAACCATGTATAAAATCTTATGAAAATCATGAATTAAAATTTTTTCCCGAAAGATTTGGTGAAGTCTATTTAAAATGGCTTAATAACTTAAATGATTGGTGTATATCTAGACAATTATGGTGGGGTCATAGAATACCTGTTTATTATTGCGAAACTTGCGGAGAGATTTTAGTTAATCAAGAAAAGATTTTATCATGTAAAAAATGCAGATCAAAAAAAATAAAACAGGAAGAAAGTATTTTAGATACATGGTTTAGCTCTGCATTGTGGCCTTTTGCGACTCTGGGCTGGCCTGACAAAACTTTAGATTATGAGTATTTTTATCCAACCGATTTGTTAGTAACTGGTTATGATATATTATTTTTTTGGGTAATAAAAATGATTTTTTCTGCTTTTGAAGAAACTAAAAAATTGCCATTTAAAAATGTTTTATTTAATGGTATAGTAAGAGATAAATTCGGACGAAAAATGAGCAAATCTCTCGACAACGGTATAGATCCCATAGAAATCATAAAAAATTTTGGTGCTGATACTCTAAGATTTAGTCTTTCAATTAATGCTGGCACTGGATCTGATATTAAATTTAATATTAAAGACCTTGAAAATGATAAGAATTTTTGTAATAAACTTTGGAACGCTTCGAAATTTATAATTGATATAAAAAAAAATAATTTAGAAAACAATATTAGATCAAGCAAAAAAAATAACGTATATGACTTTGATCTTGACATAAGCGACAGATTTATACTGTCTAGGGCTAATCACATAGTATTAAACGTAACACAACTTTTAGAAAGCTACGAAATTGCTAATGCTTTAAAAAAAGTTCATGATTTTTTCTGGTATGAATTTTGTGATTGGTATATAGAATGTTGTAAAATAAAAATTTATTTAAATAAAAATAAATCATGTATTTGGATTTTATATGATGTCTTAATAATTTGTCTTAAATTGCTTCATCCGTTTTTGCCATTTATAACAGAAGAAATTTTTTTAAATATTCAGGATAAAGAGAAATCTATAATGATTTCTTGTTGGCCTGAGTGCAACAATAGTCTGTTAGATTTGGATTCAGAGAATAATTTTGAATTTTTAAGATCTATTATCAAAACGATAAGAAATTTGAGAAGTGAAAAGAACATTCATCCAAGCAAAAAAACTTTTGTGCATATAATTTTAAACGACAAAAAAAAAGAAGAAAAAATTAATCAAAATAAATATTTATTCGGTCTTTGCGGAATTAATAAAATTTTTTTAGATATGCCAGAAAACAAAAAAAATATGGTTAGGCAAATAACTGATGATTTTGATATTTTATTATCTTTAGATGGTTTGATAGATAAAGAAAGTAACATATCTATACTAGAAAAAAAATATAAAAAAATATTAAAAGAAATAGAACGAAGCGATAAAATTTTATCTAATAAAGAATTTGTTAAAAAAGCAAAAAAAGATTTAGTTGAGTTAGAGTGTGAAAAATTAAGATCAAATAAAGAATTATTGGACAAAATAAAAAAAGAAATAAAATTAAATTATGATCGAAGATCTTAAAATTTGAGAGGTGTAATTAATGTCCTATTATATAAATGATGAATGTATATCATGTGGTGCTTGCGAAAACGAATGTCCAGTTTCGTGTATATCTTCTGGCGATGATAAATATATTATTGATCAGGAAAAATGTATATCATGTGGTGCTTGTGCAAATGTTTGTCCTGTAGGAGCACCCAACCCAGAAGAATAATATTTATTATATATTTTGTTTTGAGAGATAAAAAATTTAAAAATCAAAATTAAAAAACTTTTCTGATATGTTTTTAATATATTTATGAAAAGTTTTTTTATTAAGTATTTTTGTTAGATATTTTTTTAAAACAAATATAAAAAAATTCGCTAAAAATTAAAAACGTATGTCCGAAATCGGACTTGAACCGATACGTTTTATTAAAACACTGGATTCTAAGTCCAGCGCGTCTACCATTTCCGCCATTCGGACAATTTATTTTAAAAGATTATTATAACAACAAAAATATATTTTATTAGATCATAGATTTTTTAATCTTCTATCTTAAATTTTAATTTTTAGTATAAATAATTCTTTTTTTGATCTTTAGAGCAAATCTTTTGCATAATAATTAAATTTTATGCTTATGATTTGTTCTTTTTATTATTATGGATCTATTTTTTATGATAATTTTGTTTTGTGAATAGAAGATATTTAAAACATTTTTTTATATCAATCTTGAATATTGTCAGCATCTTTTTGATGTGTAAGTTGTTTATGTCAATAGGAAATCGCAATAAATTTTATTTTGTTTTTTCTACAGGAGAAATAATTTTAAACAACATAGGGATAATAATAGCTTTTTCTTTAATTTTTGATTTTAATATCAAAGAAAGTTTTGAGTTTAAAAGTTATATAAATAGCTTAATAATTTTGACTTACGCATTTTTTAATAATTTGCTTAAAACATTTGTTTTTTATCCAAATGAAAAAGAATTAAGAAGTCGACTGTCTCACGTACTATCAAAAATTTTTAAATTCGATAATAATATATATAATACAGTTTCTTTTATAAATAGCGCCACCAATTCCGAAACCTTAAAATTGAGAATAGCAAGTGGATTACTAACAGCCTTTATAATAATTTTTTTGAAATTTATTATTTATAAATCAAAATTAAAAAAATTAAAGTGTGAGAACAAATATCAAAAATAATTAAATTTTTTTTGTATTTTATTATTTGGCAAATACTTTTATTGCCCATTACAAAAAAATTAAATATCCATGATAATTTTTATTATATAAAGATTCAAATTTTTTATTTACTTCCTCCTATTGTGATATATTTTATTTTGACAAAACAAAAAATTCTAGAAGTATTAAAAATAAAAAAAATTAGTCTAAAAAATCTTTTTATAATAATAATTTCCAGTTTTATAGTTCAACCAATTGCCTATGTTTTTTCTCGCTTATCAGAATTATTTGTAAAAAACCCAACAGAAGAGTTAATTATAAATTTATTTAATAAATCTTATTATTTAATAATAATATCATTAGCAATACTGCCGGCAATTCTAGAAGAAATTATAATGCGCGGTATAGTATTGTTTAATCAAAAAAACAAAAAAACGACGCGCGCATGTATAGTGAATTCTTTTTTGTTCGCGTTTATGCACTTTAATTTACAACAATTTCTTTATATATTTATTTTAGGTTTTCTTCTTTGCAAACTAAAAAATAAAACAGACACAATATTGGCACCAATTATTTCACATTTTATATTTAATTTTACGCAAGTAACTATGGCGTATATTTTTTTTAAAATAAATAAATAACAAAAATGTTCAAGGATAGATGCAATCAAAAAAATAAAAAATAATAATTAAAATTTACTAAAAATATTTTTAAAAACTTTTAAAAATATGTTTATTTATATCCGAATTTTATAAACGCATCTTTATCACCTTGAGAAACTATTTTTCCGTCTTCTAAAATATATAACCAATCAGATATTTTTAAAGCAGAGTCAATTTTTTTTGTTAATATCAAAAAAGAAATATCTAATTTATTTATATATTTTATTATCTCTAGAATTCTGTCAGCTAAAAGTGGATAAAACCCTGATGTCGGGTCTTTGATTATTGATATTTTAGGATTAACGAGAATAATTCTAGATAAATTTATTAATATTTTCTCTGTTACATCTAATTTATATCCATAAATATGCTTATTTTTAAATAGTTCAGGCATTAGTTCTTTAACTAGTTTTAGTCTTTTTTGCTTAATATATCTCTCAAGTTTTTGTGCAACAATATTTAAATTTTCTAAAACTGTCAAACTATTAAAAATTCCACTAACATTATCTACAAAAATTATATTTTTATATTTTTTTTCGTATTTTGATAAATTTATATTATCAAAAAAGATTTCTCCATCATATTTTTTTTCTTTCTCTGATAATATATCAAATAGTGTTTTTTTATAAAAATTGTCTTCACAAATCACTGATACTATTTGCTTATCTTTAACTTTCAATGATTTTATTCTCAAATCATATGATGAGTCTTTATCAAACGTTAAATTATTAACTTTTAATACCATTTTTCACCCGAAGATATTAAATATTAAGTTTTACAAAACAATTTTTAAATAAAATTTTAATTTCTAAATAAATTGTTAAATAAATTGTCGTCTAACAATTAATATTGATTTAATTTCTTAATTTAATTTTGATGCTAATATTAATATATATATTGTTTAGATTAATTTCCTATTAGCATTGACATCAAAGCTTGATTATTTTTTATTTCCGCAGGTTTTCCGACAATCAATATAGTTCCATGTTCCATTACTGCAATTCTATCACAAATATTCACGAGCACATTTATATCTTCTTCTGCTATTAAGAGAGCAGTTCTAAATTTGTGATTAATCATCTCTAGTAATCTGATAATTTCTTGAGAATCTTGCCTACTCATACCATAAGTTGGATTATCTAGAATAAAAACTCTTGGTTCGCTGGTTAACCCTCTCATTATGTCTAATTTTTTTTTGAGCCTAATACTTATATTCTTAACTATTTCATTTCTTATATCAGATATCCCAAATATATTAAAAAGTTCTTCAGAGTGTTCTTTAATAGTTTTTTCTTGGTCTAAAAAATTATCTGTCTTGAAAATTATATCAAAAAAATTATAATTAATGGTACTGTGAAACGCTATTTCAATATTTTCTATTGCTGAAATACTATCAAATAAACGACTTTCTTTAAAACTCCTCGAAATTCCTAGTTTATTTATTTTATCTTGAGAATAATTTGATATATTTTCTCCTGCAAATATAATTTTGCCCATATTTGAATGATAAAAACCTGTTAACAAATCACAAAGCAAAGTTTTTCCAGATCCTCGAGGTCCTATTAAACCAATTATTTCGTTTTCTTGTATTTTTAAATTTAAATCACGAAGTATTCGTTTATGATTTATAGATAAACTAACTTCTCGAATATTTAATAGCAACATGAGCGAAACAAACCTTTTTTATCTTTTTATTTTTATTTTTTTCTTATTGATCAAAAAAAGTTTTTAATATTCTTCTCACAAAAAAGTTTTTATTTTAAATTACTTTTCTTCTCCAGTTTTATCAATTTCTTTGTTCTTTTTATTATTTTTATCTTCTTTTATTTTTTCAATTTTTTTTGATTTTTTATCTCTTTTTTTCACTTTATTTTTTATTTCGTTTAATTTTCTCTTAAAACGATTAATAATAGATTTGATATCGATTTTTTTATAATCAAAAACCCCATTTGGAAAAAAAACTAACAACAAAACCATAAAAGCGAGATATAAAACTGATTTTAAAGATTCCGATAAACCAAACAAATGCGGAACAATTGTTAACACTATAGCTGAAATTATAGAACCAGTAAGATTTCCCAAGCCTCCTATTACCACCATTGATAATAGAGAAAAAGTATATTTATAATCAAACATTTCTGTATCTATTATCGTAACTTCATGAGCATAGACAGCACCACACAATCCGGCTACAAATGCAGATATTAGAAAAGACAACATTCGATATCGATAGACATCTATTCCACAAACACGCGAAAGATTAGCATCATAAGATATAGCCTTCATTGCGCGTCCAAGTTTAGAATCTAGCATCTTATAAAATATAAGTAATACCAAAAAAACAAAAATAAATACAGCACTAAAAGATGGATAATACTCAATTTGTCTGACAGTTCCCGATGTTGTATTATTTATTATACTGCTGATAATCTCGTTTATTGCTAAGGTTAGCATCGCAACATATACACCAGGAACTTTTAAAATTGCTTTTCCGACAGCAAACGCTAAACATGCAGACATAATGCCTGATAGAAATACAGATGTTGAAAACTCTAGTGCACCGCGAGATTTAACAAACATGGTAACAGCAGCCGAAAAATATGCCCCGATCATTACAGAAGAACTGTGAGATAGAAATAATTGACCCACAAAACCAGTCGCTAAATTTAAACTTGCAACTAGCATGATATTTATCAAACAAACCCTGATTACTCCTTGCCAATAAAAATTAATAAAATTTATTTTCATCAGCGAAAAAACAAACGCATATGTGACCAATAAAAAAAAATATATATTATTGATTTTTTTTATCAACATTTATCACCATTTTGTGAAAATTTTTTATTAATCAATAAATACATAGTAAAAATAGAAAAGATAAAAATATCTGCTAGAGTATTAGAAAAATATTTTTTTAAAAAAACTTCTAACAAAGCTATACATAACGAACTTATCACTGCGGATACTATACTTTTCATACCGCTTACTATAGTAGCAATATAAGATCTCATTCCAATTGACAAACCTACATAAGGATCTACAATTCTAAATGATATTGAATATAAAAAACCTGCGCAAGAAGCCAAGAGTCCACAAACAGAAAAAAATATTATTATAATTTTATAAACATTTATCCCCAGTAATTCAACAGCGTCAGAATTTTCAGACACAGCGCGATATGTCTGTCCCATTTTTGTATTTTGAACTAAAAAATAAATACTTAAAATAACTATAAAAGAAACGGATAAAACTATAAAAATTGAATTCTCCATATTTAAAAAAAATAAATTATTAGACCCTGCAAATATACCTGGCATAACAGTTGGATTATTGCCAAATAAAAAATTAAAAATTTCTTGTGCTAAATAAGATATACTCAATACTATTATCAAACTATTTTTTTTTATATTTTTCGACCTTGATATGCGTTTATATATAATTTCATATATAATTATATTTATTGTCAAACATGAAATGAGAGATATAATAATGCTAATTGCGATCGACAATCCAGATCTAATACAATTTGCAAAAATATAGATAGAAAACATAAATATTTCACTTATTATAAAGTTAAACAATCCACAAACGTTCGAACTTAACAAAAATGCAAGAGAAATCAAAGAATATATAGCACCCATACGAAATCCGGCTATTAAATCTCCAAAAAAAATTGTTATTATTAAAACACCTCTTTTGCATCTAGAACTTTTTTTAACATCCTATGCAATATTATTAGACTTAAATAATTTATAAAAACTATTCTTTCCGTTATTAATTTTTATTATTTCAAGTTCTTTATCAGGATCACCGTACTCATTAAAAGTTATGTTTCCTGTTACACCATTATAATTAATGTCCTTTAGAGTCGATAATATATCATTTTTTTCAGTTGAATTTGATAATTTTATAGACTCAATTAAAATGCTAGCCGAATCAAACCCAAGTGCTGCAAATGCCGATGGTTCTTTCGAATATTTTTTTTTATACTCATCGAAAAAAAACTTTGCTTTATCATTTTGATTATAAACAAAATGATGTGAGCAAAAATAAATATCATCTAAAACATAAGCATCGCTTATTTGTGAAGAAATTTCTTCCCACGTGTCAGTTCCAAAAAAAGTACAATCTATTCCCAAGTCATGTGCTTGCATATATATCAAAGCTGCATTATAAGCATAATCAGGAATAAATATAGCATCAATTAGATTATTTGCTTTTATTTTATTCAATAAAGTTCTAAAGTCATTTTCAAGTTGAGAATAACCTAACATCAATTCGATTTTTCCACCATCTTCAGAAAAATTTTTTATAAATTCTTTTACAATTGCATTAGAATACTTGCTATCTATGTTATACAAAATAGCTACTTTTTTTTTATTTAAATCATTTGCCGCTAGCTTTGCCATGCATTTTCCTTGAACGTCGTCCAAAAACCCTATCCTAAACACATTTTCTCCGTATCGAGTGATTTTTTTTAAGGATGCACTAGGAACAATCAAAGGCAATATAATTTTTTTTTGAGAAATAGCCGCTATTTCTTCGGAAAGAGTGCTGTTTCCGCCCCCGATAATTGCACAAATATTTTTGTCAGAGGCTAATTTTTCGTAATATTTTATACTGTTCATTTTAGAACTTTGATCATTGCAAACCACAAAAAATAATTTTTTATTTAATAAATTTTCTTGATTTTTAATCGCTAATTCAGCACCATTTTTAATTTCCTGGCCGCAGAAATAATCGTCTCCTGTGAGAGGTAGTATAGAACCTACTTTTATTTTATTATTGCAACCGCAAATAAAAACACAAAACAAAACCAACAGAGAAATATTTTTCAAAATTCGCAACTAACATCATCCTCAAAAATTCTTAGTATGCAGTATAAAGCAAAATAATCAAAAGATAAAATTAAAACTATCATCAAACATAAAAAAAATAAAATTATTTTTATTTCGCAATAACCAATTAAATTTAGAAAAATTATAAAACGAGATTAATTTTACTCAAAAAATAAGCAAAAAAAACACGTTTAAAAGAACTTACTAAACTGCTCAAAAATATATTAACAATTCAGTTGCTAATTTATTAAAGTTCGTGATATATCACATTACGTTGCTACATTGACTGATTCAATTCCGTTTTTATTATTTGCTGACCTTGAGATTTTAAAAAATATTATTATTTTCAGAATTATTTTCTTTATTCAACAAAAAAAATAAATTTATAAAAATAAATTTTATGTTATTTTTTCTGTGAGTCTTATTTAAGACTCCGGTTGTTTTGTCAATTAGATTTGACGACATGGGCGACCTCCTCACTCGCAAAAAAG
>JAISCN010000043.1 GCA_031265515.1 Clostridiales bacterium
AGTCGCCTACTCGTCTGTTAAAACCGACAAGCAACCAGAGTTTATTAAAACACAGTCGAACATAAAACAACATAATATTTTTTAATATAAAAATATAAATTAAAAAACTTGACTAAAAATAATTTTTATCTGATACTAAATATCGTAACATTTAATTAAAGATATTCGACAACAGCCACAAAGAGTATCTTGACTGTCAGACTGACCTCTGACAGTATTTTTGTGTAATTTCTCTCAAAGTACTCTTAGTATGACCAAATTTTAATGAATTAATTCGTTACTACTGCTTATAGAATATCCTGTTAAAATAGAATTATATATCTTGTTGTTATAAGTAATTTCCGCGTTCAAGCCAATTTCTAAATCTTCAAATCTCAGAATATTATTATATTTTATAATATCGAAATTAATTTCATGAGAATAAATATTTCCTTGTAATTCGGATACCGCAACATCATTGTATGTAGATTTATCTTCTAAATTACTATCATAAATATAAATTTTATTTTAGCTGATTTAAAGATATTTCCGGTATCCGAGTCTATTATATTTCTGTCTTTTGTCCAATATCTTATTACTAATGTGTTTGGTAACTTTGAATATATTGTATTTTTATCTATGATAAAGAGTTAATCATCAAGATTACAATCAACTTCATTTATGTAAATATCAAAACTAACAAAAGAATAATCGTTATTCTTAAGTTTTATTTTTTTTGTTATTTTTTTGATTTTAGTATCAATTTGATTATTAAGAAATAAAATCAAGAATCTAAACGATATTGTATTGCTTAAAGAAATCAATAAAGTAATCAACTAAATTTATTATTATAGGTGGATTTCCTTGTTGACAAGAAAAACTTATGTTAGATAAAATATCGTAACTCCAATTAATTTTATCGATAAGTTTAATTGTATCTAGATACTTGTTCAAAACATCCGTTATGTGCAAACCTAGATTATTAGATTTTTTTCTAGTAGCAAAAAGTTCAATTAATTACTGTTACACAAGTTACATTTGTCAATTCGATTACTTTCAAAAAATCCTATTTTAAATCCTCAAATCCTCAAAATAAAAAATAAAATAAAACAACTTTTTAATTATTCGACTGACATAAATTTCAGTATTTAATTATTTTTCTAAGTATTAAACTTAAACATTGGTTGTGACATTTATATAAAACAAAGTGCTTATTAATAAACAAAATACTTACGGTATTTAGGTTTCTAGATTTTGTATTTGCTTAGATTTCACAGCCACTTTGATATTATATATGGCAATGGTAATTAAAATAATGGCTACTAAAAAAAGCAGGCTAGCACCAAATTTCGCAAGATCGGCTCGACTTAGAAGTAAATCCCTTGTCGATGAACCTCTTTGCATTATACCAAACCAGCCACTTCCTAAACATGGACGATACGTTGAAGCTATCCCTGCTCTTTTTATCAAATCTAGCGAAGTAAATACTAAACTTATTCCTCCGCCGATAGATATCATTCCGCCGGTACCAGCTAATGAAGCAAAAAGACTGTTATAATTATCACGATCATTTTTTTGTTTTGCTATTGCTATTTCTTCTTCTTCTCTACAAAGTCGAATCTGTTCCGTTTCGCTAGAATTGGATAATAATTCAATATCTGATCCACAAAATTCCATATGAAAAGCCTCTCTTTATATTCTTTTTTTATTATGATAAAAAAATCATATATAAATATCTTAGCAATAAACAAAAAAATGAAAAATAACTTTTTAAAAATTAATTTAAATATCTTTATTACTACACATTTATGTTCACAATTTATCGTAATCAAATTAATTAATTAAAATAAAATAACGTCAAAAATATTTACATACTTAACTTGAAAATAAATAAATATACTGAGAAAAAAGCTTATTATAATTGTTATAGATGTCGATTGTTTGATTATTAAATTTATATTATTTTTGTTTTTCTTTGCGTTCTCTTGAGCAATTAGTTTTGATATATTAACAGCAAAACTTTCGCATGACATATTCTACACAAGAGTATAGATGAAAAGTATTAGTTGATATAATCCTAGACATTCCACATCAATTTTGTTAGATATATATTCTATAAAAAATTCTAAAATCTTTGTAATCAAATTGGATAAAATCAATATTAAAGCACTAGTAATGAAATTTTGTTTTGCAAAAACCGCCATAAAAAAAATTTATTCGCGAAGTTTTTTTGTGTTCTCATTTATTTTTTTATATTTTTATATATTATCTATCGTCACGAAATCCCTCTCTCTCTCAAACTTGATACAATACCATTTTCAACTACGAGCGAGCGATATTCTGGAAGATGTGGACTTTTTTTTCGAGATTCGGAATTTTTCCAGCTTCTATTTTTATAGACGATTCGATAATTTCGATTTTAGATAGTTTTTCATCACTAAAGTTTAAAATACTTTTTAGCAGATTTTTTAAAATATTTGTGTTTCTTTTGTCGCCAAAAATTCTTTTAAAAACTGGATCATGGCTAGGTAAATTTTTTTTGTTTTATAAATCATTTGCTGACTCCTAAACTTATTTGTTTAGAATCATAGGATACTTTGCTTTATAAAGATTAACATATTTTTTATAAACGCACAGCTATATTTTTAACAATTTTCTCTACTAGAAAATAAATTAATTAGCACAGCGGATTTTTCACTCATTTTCTATAATATGTACTAGAAAATTAATGCACTACTAATAGTTTTTTATTACTAAAACTTCAGAGTATAGATGAATCAATTATTTTCAAATTTTTGAGAAAATATAATCTTATGCTAGAATTTTGACAGATAAAGATTTAAACGATTCTCTAACATTTGTTGTTATTTCTTTGTTTTTAAGTTATTAAGAATTCATGCAGTTAGATTATGTTATTGCTAATATATTTTTAATAAATATTTTAGTAAAAAATCAAGACCAAGATAAGATGGTCTTTAAGATCAAAAACAATCAAAAAACAAAGAATAATATAGTCAAAATTTTGATATATGGTAGACAAAATAAACAATTAAACTATCTCATTTAAAAAAAATATAAAAAATGCTTAAAGAAGTTATTTTAATATTTAAGAGAAAACGCTGAAATAATTTATTGCGGTAACTAACAAAAATCTTGATCTTCAAATTGTCTCGATCGGTTCTGTAAATTCTGGTCCTCTGATAAGGTTTTTTGCGCCTTATTTAACAAAAATTCATAAAAAGCTGAAATAATTTATTGCGGTAACTAACAAAAATCTTGATCTTCAAATTTTTTCGATCGGTCCTGTAAATTCTGGTCCTCTGATAAGAATTTTTTGCGCCTTATTTAACAAAAATTCATAATAAGTTGCAATTAACAAGACAACTCCAGATATTATCGTTGGAACTAAAAAAGCTGCAGATTTTAAACTTAATTCTATAACTTTTTGTAATGACAAAATTGCTAAGGTAACCGCTACTGTGGTACCCAAAATTCCCAATGCAACAACGATATGTACACGAAATTTTATTTTGTTTAGCGTTTCTTCAAGTATTTTATCGGTACCACTATTTGTTTCTATTTTTGATACATTTGTTTTTATTTTAAGTTTGTTTGCCATGCACTTTTCATATAATTCAACATATTGAGATCTATCAATAAATTCGGCCCTACACTCATAATATTCATCTTTAAATTTATCTCGTATCGGTGTTAGTTTTTCTAAAACAAGCTGAAAATAAGCATCCTTGCCTTCATCAAAGTAATCTAAAATAGCTTGAAACGCATAAAACACGTACATCTTTTTGAAAAAAAGATCAAAAGAATCTAAAACTCCAATATATAACTTTACTTCTTTAAAACTTAAAATTTTTATGAAAAATGGTACAATAGGATCCTCATTATTTGAAACTATTGGAATTATATAAGTTTCATTTGATATACTGTCAATTAGCATTTCAGAAAAACGACGCCTGTCTTCTTCGCTCATATTCTTATCATCCTATCAATTTTAATTCATAAAACAAAAAATTCTAAAACAAATAACACAATTTTATTTTATCAAAAAATATAATTATTGTCATTATTATAACAAAATTTTTCAATAAAAAAATAAAAAAATTCTTAGCGAGCATTAGATTCTCGTTTTATCTTTTTCTTCGGTTTTTCAGGTTTTCTAACTTCTGATCTTGCTTTTCTTTGTTCTATTCTTTTTGATTGTGATTCCGGAATTCCTTTAACAAAAGCTCTTTCTTGACTTTTAAGTTTGTTGAGTTTTGTTTTGAGCTGATTAACCTTTTGAGTTAATTTTGCTTTTTTTGTTTTAGGAGTTTTTGAATCATTTATTTTTTGTTGTAAATTAAGAATTTCTTTCGCTACTCTTCCTTGACGGTTGCACATCGTCTCTATAATTCGCTGATCACTTTCTACAAGTGGCGAACGTGGTTCTTGTGTTTGAGAATGATATCGGACTGCTTCGTTTTGAAATGCAGACAAATTTAAACAAAAGCTTTGAATATATGATGTCTGATCCGCAATACTGTGTTGATTCGTATCTTTTGTTACTTTTAAAAGTTCATTACATCCATCTTTAAACTTCATGAGACTTTGAGTAAAAGCGTATAAAGTTCGTATATTCAATTTTCCTTTTCCTCCATTATACTGTCCATGCAATTTTCCTACCAAATGAATTAGTTTCTTCATGCTTGGATTAAGATCAGTTAATGCTGCATTAACAGCAAGGTCCGAACACTTTTCTCTAATTGCACTTAAACAAATTGTTAGCTTGGAAAATTCTAATGATGAATGTATAGTTGTTGGTGCTGGTTTAATTTCATGTAGATTATTTAATTGATTTGGTTGTCTGATAAATGCTTGCATAAATACTGATTTCATTCGCGTAAGAATAGCATCTCTACCGCTAATTGCTCCAAAAACACTCATTTGTTTTTGTACATCGGGATCGTCAAATATTTTAGATAACAGATAAAGAGCTTGTCTTGAGATCCCAGATCTATCTGGATAAACTTTCCCCTCTTGTCTCGCTTGCATTAAATTGTCTAAAACACCACCATTTCCAAGAAAAGGCGAAAAAGCACCCCCAATAAGAATTACTACTTTATCAGTTTCAGATCTTGAAAGATGCATATCTCTGGCAAGGAGTGCAACTTCTTGTATGACAGCAAGTCGACCTCTTTCTAAACCAGCGACTACATCAACGACTTCTTCCATTCTATTATATCCCGCTGTCCTTTTTGCATTTACAGTTGTTTGTGCCAATTCACGTCACTCCATATTTTTTATAAAATCAAAAAAATTATGGCTAAAATTGCATATATTATTATTTTCTTTTAAGAATGCTTTTCGATTTGCTATTTATTACCGAATGATCGTAATAAAAAATATCCATTAATAAAATCAATATATAATGTAATACGGATCTTTAATTTTTGTACTCTTGATCTTTAATTTCTATTTATTTTTTTAGATATTTTTTTATATAAAATTGTTTTTATTGCTTTAGTGTTTCATATCACAAAACTAAATCAATTAGCATTTGATTTTTAATATTTTTTTATTGTATAGATAATTTTGTTTAGATTTCGAATTCTTTATTTTTACTCGTTTTTATCTTTCTTATCAATATTATCTTTTTTATCTTTATCAGCATCATTATCATCGTTGTCTTCGTTATTATTTTTATCATCACCATCATCAAAAGTATCATTTGATTCTTTTTCATTACTAGAATAATTATCATAATATGATGGCGTATTGATTTCGCTATCTTTATAAAAATCAAAAACTGTATCGCTACTTTCCTCATCATCTGCATCTGTATCTGATTCTATGTCATTTTCGCCTGAATTAACTTTAGCGATATGCTCTATAAATCTGTCGAATAAATCATTTAAATCATCTAAATCAGTGTCGACTGCTAAACAAAAATAATTAAAACCATTATTAAGCATTATATCAGCATCAGATTCAGCTTCATCATTTTCAGTAAGCCATTTCGAAAATTTATTTATACAATCATCGCTATCTCTAAAAAGATAAAAGTTTTTTTTAATATTCTCATTTATATTTTTTGCTTCATGTCTAAGTTTTTCTTTAAATTCATCATTTACATCTAACATAAATTCCATAGTTGTTAGTAGAATTTTAAGAGATTTAATTTCTATGAAAGTACTTTCACCAATTACATCTATTTTAATTTCGTCATCATTAAATACAGAAATCTTAGTATTTTGGTTTTGATATTCAGTTTCTTCTGAGTTTTGATAGTTGTCTGCTTGTTGAAGAGAATCTTTTTCTGCTACTTTTTTAGCATTAAGCATTTTTTTCGAAAAAGCACTACTTTTATTTTTGTCCGAATCTTCGCTCGGATCTTTTTTCTTTTTTCTTGGAAAAATTTGATCTTCATATTTTATATATTCAGCATCGTCTGCAGCGAGTGATATTACTGCAGATATTTCTTTTCTATCTTCAAACGAATGATAAGAATTTATTTTATTAAACATCTTTTTTAAAATTTCATATGAATATTTACGTTTATCTATCAAATCTGAGATCAAAACTTTAACATCAGAAGAAACTTTGTTATTTTTAGTTAAATTATCAATATAAAATTTTTTTGTAGATTCAAAAACATCAGAATCAGTTTTTAATTGATCTAAGTCTATATTTATTAAATAATACTTTATCGCATTAAATTCTTGATCATTTTTTATTTGGCTCAAAAGTTTATGAACTTCTTTTCTTTTGTTTTCGTCAATATAACTCTCAAAATCTAATAAATTATTTTTTAGTTCACTTGATATTTCTGAGTTAAATAAGATATTTTCAAGATCATTTTTTAATAAAAAAAATGCAGATTTTGTTTTTATTTCTTTTTTTAAAAGCAAACCTAAAATTTTGGTATTTGATATTATTTTTTTGATATTTTTAAAAAACAATTCAAACTCCTCATCTTTATTTAATTTAGAAAATAAATTAATTAAATCTTCTTTGGGATAATTTTCTTTATCAGTTTTTAGATACTCAGAGAACTTTTTTGCACTTTCTTCAGAAATTTCTTCGACGGATAAAATTTTATAAGCACTTGTTGCGCACAAATCAGCAACATCATCATAATCTAATTTGCGATTATGTGCGTTTTTAATTTCTGATATAGAGTTAAAATATTTTTTTAAATAATCAAATTCAATATCATCTTTTATTACACAAATAAAATTCGCTAAATTATCTCGTTTATCCAAATCAGATATGTTTTCTAGATAATTAATTGATTGCGATTTATTTTTTAGAGTTATATTATTATTATTAAAAATTTTTCTTACTTGCAATTTATCGGCTTTTGAATATAAACTCTCGACTAAAAAAGTCGTTAGATTGTTTAAATTTTTTTTATTTTGAAAGATATCTTTGTTGCAAATAAGCTCATCTATAAAATTAATTACAATAAAGTATTCTTCTGGAGATTTCATGTAGCTAATTAATTCAGCTATTTTACTCAATTCATCTTTATTATATTTATTATTTTCAAATAGATTCAAAGCATTTTTTATACAATCAAAATTTAGATTAATATTGTCTATAACTTTTTTTTTATCTAAATCATTGTCATTCACGTTTAATTTATTTTTGTAATAGTTTTTCGCGTCAGTTATAGTATCTTTTATTCTATCTATATTATTTACGCGTCTTAAATCTTCTAAAAATTTTTTGCAATACAAAAATTCACAACTGTTATCAATTTTCTCTAAATATGCTTTCATAATTCTGTGAAGTGCAAAAGATTTACTGTTAATAAGATGATCCATATCTAAAATGCTATCAAAATCAAATTTTCTAGCATCAATAATCTCTAAAATATTATGCTTTGATGCACTGAAATAAGATTTATAAAACTCGTCTATAGCTTTTTCAATAGTTTTATGTCCGTCAAGTATATTTTTAATTTTTTTTTCATCATCAGCAATTCTGAATACAGCACCAATATAGTTCATAAACAAATTTTCATCTTTCATCATGTCTACAATATCAAGAATTATATTTATTTTTTTTTGATTATATCCACACTTTTCTAAAAATTTTATAATTATCAATAAATTTTTAAATTTTATATTTTTTTTTAATAATCTTTCGGCATTTAAAAGATGTAATTTCATTGCTGGTCTAAAAATTTCTGAAATAGTAAAATTATTTTTTATTATTACTTCGGGTAAATCAAAAATATTTGATAAATAAATTATAAAAGATTTTAGATCCTGAAGTTCTTTATCGCTAATAATTAAATTAATTAACTTTATGGCATTCGATAGTCTTTCTTCAGATAAATCATCATCTTGCAATTTTAAAATTAAATCTAATGCGACATTTATAGCGTTATTGCTTAAGTTAGAATTTTTTATTTTAGATTTTATTTTCTTATAATCTTCAATCGCTTGAATGACAGTTTTTTTTTGGCTTGATACATCATTGACTAACTTTTTGCACCTAATCAAAGACAACAAAACTGGCAGTAAAATTTCACACTCTTTATCATTTTCTATATTATTAATAAAAATTCTAATCGTATTTTGAGATTCAATTGATGTTTTCTGTAATATACAAGATACTTCATATAAATTATTAAAATTTAATTTCTTTTTATTTTGTAGATCAAATAAAGCTATATCAAACGCAGCCTCCAGATTATCAAAGTCTTTTTTTACTGCGTTTAATAAAATATTATTTGATGCAATATTAATTAGCTCAAATTTATATTTTAAAAATTCTTCGGAACTTAATTTTTTTATAATCTCATAAATTTCTCGACAAATTAAATTACTTGGTGCAGAGTTTAAAACTTCGCATATTTTTTTTTTAGTATCTAGATCGCTTTCCAAAGAATTTATATATCCTCTAAAATCATCAAGAATATATTCTACTGATAAATCTTTTTCATCGATAATAAAACAATTACTACTGTTTTTATTTTGCATATTAAATTAACATCACCTCTTAATGTTCACCAGTATCTAAATCAACTCAAAGCTAATCAATATTTTCTACAAAAAAAATTATACCCCGTTTTTGCTATTATCATTAAATTTGACACAAAAAATTATCATAATAATATAGTTAACAAAATATTTTGATCAAAATTACTCTATAGAAATTATATAAAACTGAGTTTCTTGGCCCCCAAAATATAAATTCATTTCTAAATCTTTATATTTCGATTTCAAAGACTCTATCATCTTTTCAGCTTCATTTTTTTTTATTTTATTCCCGAAATAAATATTAGTTACAGAATAATCATTATTTTTATTATTTATAATTAAATTAAACATTTTTTCTATCGCAACATCGATAAATTTATCGCTTGAGATAATATTATTTTTTGTTAAACACAAAATATCGCCTGTTTTAATAATTAAATTATCTGTTTTTACTTCTCGAATTGATAAAGATACTTCTATAACCAATTTTTTAAAATTAGTCTCAATTATTTTTTTACACGCAATATCTATATTATCATCACTGTTGTCTATATAATTTATTAATACATCTATACCTTCAGGCATACTTTCCGTTTCTATAACGCAAACTTTTTTTTCTGAATCGCGAAGGATATTACATGCCTGTTGTGATGCTAAAGTCGTGTTTTTATTATTTGGCAAAATAAAAATATTGTCAGCGTTAACTTTTTTTATAGCATCTAATATATCTTGTGTACTCGGATTAAAACTATAGCCAGCATCTACAATCTCATCTACTCCTAGTTCTTTAAAAATATCACTAAAACCATTTCCTGATACTACGCTTATAAAACCAATATTTTTCTTGGTATTTATTTTATTTAGTTCTGTTAATTTTTTATTTTGTAAACGCATATTTTCTATTTTAATATCATCAATATCTCCTATTTCTAAAGATTTCTCTAAAACCAGTCCTGGATTGTTGCTGTGAACATGAATTTTTATCATTCCGTCGTCATTCACAAATACTAAAGAATCTCCTATTTTTTCCAAATATTCTTTTAATTCGTTTATTTCATCGTCGCTTTTATTACCGTCTTTAATATTTAAAAACAATTCTGTACAGTATCCGAATCTTATGTTTTCTTCTAGTTCTTCCTTAGATATATTTTTTATATCACTATTTTTTTCTTTTTTTAAAAGTTTTTCTAAACTAATTTCAAAATCACTATCTCTACTCAAATATTTAAGCATGCCTTCTAGTATAAATAATAATCCGCGCGCACCAGAATCCACCACATCTGCTTGTTTCAAAGCTGGCAATAATTCTTTACTATCTATCAAAATTTTATGTCCATAAATTATAGTATCGAGTAAAACTTTTTCTAAACTAATGTTTTCATCTATAGACTCTTGAAAAATTTTGTTTGCAATCTCTCGAGACATTGTTAATATAGTGCCTTCCTTAGGTCTCATTACAGCACTATAGGCAAACTCAGAAGCTTTTTTACAAGCTTCAGCAATATCTTTTAAACTTGCTTTTTCTAAATTTTCTAGAGATTTATAAAAACCTCTAAACAATTGTGATAGTATGACTCCAGAGTTTCCTCTTGCACCTTTTAAAGCTCCCATAGAAGCTTTTTTCGCAATTTCGTTTATATTTTTGTTTTCTATATTTTTTATAGTATCTACTGATGACAATATAGTTAACGACATATTAGTTCCGGTATCGCCATCGGGAACTGGAAAAACGTTTAAAGAATCTATAAAATCTTTATTATTATTTAGTTCTTGTGCTCCTGCTAATATTAATTTTTTTAAGTCTTGGCCATCTATATAAAGCAATCGATTCACCACTTTTTTATTTTTTAATCAACTCGTATACTTTCTACAGAAATATTAATTTTACTTATACATATTCCTAAATTATCTTCTATTTTATATCTAATAGTGTCATTCAAGACATCAGCAAGAGCTTGAATATTAGTTCCGTATTCTAAAATGATATGCAGTTCTATAATTATTTTATCAAGTGATTTTTCGCCGTTGTCTTTTTCGTTATAAATTTTTATTCCCTTTGTCAGATTTTCTTTTTTTAATAACTGAGCCATTCCATCTTTAATATTTCTAATTGCCATACCAACTATGCCGTAACACTCAATTGCACAAAATCCAACTATCCGCGCTATAACATTATCATCTACATAAACACTTCCATATTTGTTAATCACGCATTTCAAAAAAAACACCTCGATATTTTTTCAAAACAAAATCATGTATCAAAAAAAATTTTTAAACTAATTATTTGCAAGAGTATAAAAATCTTCCCACTTTACAACAATAAAATAAATCATTATTAATTAAATCTACTAAAAACTATTAATTGACTTTTCTAAAAAACGAAAATAAGAGAGGCAAAAATCATCATGAATAAACATACCATCATGAAAATTCCAATTATAATTATATTTTTTATTTTTGTTTTTATTATTTTTTTTGATAAAAAAAATAGTACAATTGCAGAAGTACCTGGAAGTTTAGAAGTTCCAGAAAATTTTGAAGCTTCACCAGATGATGAAGGTGGAGTAATTTTAACTTGGAAAACAGAAACTGACTTAGATTACGAATTATCAATTAATAACAACACTACCTGGACAAAAATCAATAATATTCAAACTAACTCTGGTATAGCTGCGGTTAATTTACAGTTAGCAACATATAATTTTGTAATGGGAACTACATACAATTTTAAAATAAGAAGTGTAAAAGATGCAATTACAAGTAATGCAACTCAAAATAAAATTGCTATACCAAGAAAACCACCTGAAAGTCCAAAAAATTTTAGTTCAACGCCAAACAATTCTGGCGATGTAGTGTTAAGTTGGGTAAAGCCAAATACAAATGGAAATGAAATTAAGAGTTATAAAATTTCGGTAGATAATGGAGATTTCACGATAATAGATAATACTAATTCTGAAACATTAACTGTCACTTTGACTGAAGTTAATTATAATTTTGTTATGGGACAATCTTATAGTTTTAGGTTATTAGCAGTTAACGATGCGGGGGATGGTGCGATAAGTGTAAGTAGTTCTGCTATACCAAGAAAACCACCTGAAAGTCCAAAAAATTTTAGTTCAACGCCAAACAATTCTGGCGATGTAGTGTTAAGTTGGGTAAAGCCAAATACAAATGGAAATGAAATTACGAGTTATAAAATTTCAATTAGCAATGGTAGCTTTACTACAATCACCGGAAGCAGTGATAGTTCGCTTAGCGCAACATTAGAAAAAAATACTTATAATTTTGTTATGGGGCAATCTTATAACTTTAAATTATTGGCGGTCAACGATGCAGGAGATGGTGCATCTACTAGTAATGTTAGTGCCACACCGGATATTCCGCCCGGTGCACCATCAAATATAAGTGTAGTCGAAAGCAATAAACGATTAAATATTAATTGGTTAGATGCTACTAATTTAGGAAGTTCTATAATTAGATACGAATATAGATACAAAAGAAATGATAGTGGGGGCTTTAATAACTGGACAAGCAACAGATTAAATAAAAGCGTGTCACTGACAAATCTCGAAAACGAAAAAAAGTATACGTTCGAAGTTAGAGCTTTTAATACAATGTATGGTCAAATTTTATCAACTAGCTCACGTCAATACGGTCCGCATTTAGAAATTATTACTGATAAAAATTTGCCTAGTAACAGATTAAATAAAAATTATCAAACTAGTATACAAGCAAATTTAAATAGCGGTGACGCGGTTCAGTGGAGCCTCGCTGCAGGTAGATTGCCATTAGGATTAACAATTAATCAATCCACAGGAAATGTCTCAGGATCACCAACGCAAGCTGGAGTCTACAGATTCAAAGTAAAAGTAAAAAACAACAAATAAACTTTTCAAGTAATAAAACAGTATAAAAACTAAGCTAAACTATAAAAAAGTTTGTTATAATAGCTATTAAATATTAGTTTTTTCTCTATCATTAGTTTTATATTTTAAAGAATCTATTACTATAGAATTATTTTTTATATCGATAAATATTGGATTATTTATTTCTTCTCCGAGTCTAAAAAAATAATTAGCAATTCTTATTTGTACTGGTAAGTATTTAGATGCTGATATAAAAGAACTTTCATTACCCAAACACCCAGCATGTAACAATCCAGAAACTTTTCCCATAACTATAATATTTTCAGTTGCAAAAATTTCTGATCCAGAATTAACATCTCCTATTACTACAACACTTCCTGTATGATTTATAGATTGACCACAACGCAGCGAGATTTTTCTTATGTGAGTAAAACTTTTCGACTCGATAGCAAATTCTTTATTTTGATTTATTTTGTTTTGATCTATTAATTCTTTTTGAAATAGTTTAATTTTAGTTTTTATTTCTTTAGACATTAAATCGAGTAGTTTATTTTGTTGAATACTAGTCAGATTTGTATTTTCGAATTTTATAACAATTTGTTTATCGCTCTGCAGATTTTTTTTAAACAAATTTATCTCTTTGAGAAAAAATATCTTAAGTTTGTCAAAGTCATTTTCTTCAGGCAAAATAATTTTTAGACAGTTATTATCTTTTTTAAAAATAATTTTTTTCATATGGATATATTAATTTAAAAAATACTTTATAGAAAATTTTGGAAAAATATATTAATTTATAGACTTATGTAATCTAATTTTAGAAATAAAAAAATATTCAACGCTATGATATATTTTTTAACGTTGAAAATTGATAATAAAAAAACTAAGGTGAAATTATTGATTCTGAAAGATATTTTAGATAACAAAAAAGATTATTTAAATAAAGAAATAAAACTCGATGGTTGGGTAAAAAACGTACGCACATCCAAGAATATAGGATTTATAGAGTTGAATGATGGGAGCGATTTTAAATCAATTCAAATTGTTTTTGATAATAGCTTAGAAAACTATAACAATATAAAAAAAATAACTATAGGATCTAGCATCAGTATAGTCGGCGATTTAATTAAAAGTTTGAATGATAATCAAGAATTCGAAATTAAAGCAAAATCAATAAATATTATCTGCAAAAATAACGAAGACTACCCTCTTCAAAAAAAACGACACACTCTAGAATATTTAAGAAATATTGCGCATCTTAGGCCACGAACAAATACTTTTAAAGCCATTTTCAGAATAAGATCTATTACTAGCTACGCTATTCATAAATTTTTTAACGATAGTGGATTTTATTATATTAACACTCCGATAATAACTACTAGTGATTGCGAAGGCGCAGGTGAAATGTTTAGTGTTGAAAAAAGTAAAAATAATAATAAAAATTTTTTTGGTAAAGAAACTTTTTTAACAGTAAGTGGACAGTTATCAGCTGAAACTCTTATTTATTCTCTTAGAAATGTTTATACATTTGGGCCCACTTTCCGAGCAGAAAATTCTAATACGCCACGTCACGCTGCTGAATTTTGGATGATTGAACCTGAAATGGCTTTTGTAGATCTAAGAGGTTGTATGAATTGCGCAGAAAAAATGTTAAGATCCGTAGTAAGTTATGTATTAAAAAACGCAAAAGACGAATTAGATTTTTGTAATAAATTTATAAACAATAATATTATAGAAAGATTAGAAAATATTATTGATTCAAAATTCAAAATTATGGAATACACGGATGCAATAGAAATATTAAAAGAATCTAAAAGAGAATTTGAATATGACGTCGAATGGGGAATAGATTTACAAACTGAACATGAAAAATTTTTGACCAACGAATTTGCAAAATCACCGTTGTTTATAGTTAATTATCCTAAAAATATTAAAGCCTTTTATATGAGAATGAACAATGATAATAAGACAGTTGCAGCTATGGATTTATTAGTTCCTGATGTTGGCGAGATAATAGGCGGGAGTCAACGCGAAGAAAGATACGAGATTTTATTAGACAAAATTAAAAAAGACAAACTAGATGAAAAAGATTATTGGTGGTATTTAGATTTAAGAAAGTATGGGAGCGTTATTCATTCAGGTTTTGGAATGGGACTCGAAAGACTTGTGATGTATTTAACAGGAATTTCAAATATACGCGACGTAATACCTTATCCGAGAACCGTCAACAGCGCCAACTTTTAGCAAAAAAAAGATAAGTTTAAGATATAAAACATCAATACTTGACTAAAAAATAATTTTAATTAATATAATCCATTGTGTGTGGCTTTTATTTAGACGATTAGCTCCAAGTAAAAATAGATAAATAACTTTTTTACTTGTGGTTTAACGGTTATTTAAAGATTTTAAAAATATATTGCACAACTTCTATTAGTGCTTTTTCTAAAACATTAACTGGAATTTGTAGCAGTATTTTTTTTATATACTCACCTCCAACACCTGGAGGCCAACCGCCTACTCATCAATCTTTAACGTCATCATGTTTAGTAAAGACATTCGACAACATTCACAAAAACATTCTAATAGCCAAAATAAATTCAGCAATTATATTTTTTTAAATTAAAAACCTTGATTAATTAATACAATCAGTTAAACATGACTGTTATTTGATTGAATATTAATCAGATAAAATAAATGTGTAACAAAA
>JAISCN010000027.1 GCA_031265515.1 Clostridiales bacterium
AAATAAACTAAAAGATTAATTTCTAGAATAAATTTGATTGTTTAGATAACTAAATAATTTAACTAAAAAAGTTATTTTATAAGTAAATTTTGACTGAAAAAAGATAATAAAAAGAAAATAAAAGACAATAAATGATATGAAAAAAGCTTAAAAAAGCTAATAAAAAGCACTTAAATTAACAAAATAGTTTACTTTTTAAATGGATTGTGATAGAATCATGGCAAATACTGGTTCTAGAATTTAGAAAATAAGAATCTAAAAAGGAGACGATTTTATGACACAAACTATTGATTCGGAAAATATGGCAAAAAACATGACCGAAGAAACACCAATACAGGAACCAATGGCAACGGGAGAAACATCAACGCAAGAAATCCCAACAGTAAAAAGAACACCTCAAATAACAATCGGTCAAAGACTAAGAGAAATCCGTAAAAACAAAGGTTTAAAGCTTCAAACGATTTCAGAAAGAAGCGGAATTAAAATTCCTAAACTTACTTTTTATGAACTAGATAAAGGCGGAATGCCTACAATACCGACACTTCTAAAACTTGCTAAAGGTCTAGACTGCGATATCTTTGAAATAATAGATGAACCTTTAGGAAGAGAAACGAGCAAATGTATTCATGCTGAGAAATGTGTCTTTTACAATAGGATTTTGGGTGTGAAGATAGAATACAGTATGATTTAATGTGATTTAGTCCGTTTAAGTCCGTTTGAACCTCTTAAAGAACTAATAAATAATCAACAAAGAACTTTTAAATAACCTTATAAAATAAAATTTAAAGAGAATTTCAAATAATTAAAATAAATAAAAGAATTTAAAAAACAAAAATAAAAAACAAAAAAAATAAAGAAAAAATAAAAAATTTAATTGTGCAATTTACACACAGCACAATTATTTTTTTTATTCGCAAATTTAAAAAAAAATAAAACTTTCGAAAAATTTCTCAAACATTTATATATTATCTATGTATACTATATATATAAATAACTAGTATAATAATAAATAATATGTACAAAATTTTCATCGAGGATTTTTTCCGATATAGTTTTTGGGTTTTTGTTGACTTTTAGTTTGGAATTGGTTGGTTAAAATTAACAAATTTTATTTAAATATTGTTTAGTAAGAATGAATAAAAGATAAATAAAAATTAAAAATTATCCAAATTAAATAAATTAACAATTAGTTTAATTTAAGATTAAATATTGACATAAGACCAATATTTTCCATATAATGTTAATTAAAGAGAATGTTAGAAATGTTTTATAAATATTTTGGAAGATTGCACATAAACACTAATGAGGTGAGCAAAATGTATAGTATTTTTGACGTTGCAAATTGGTTTCTTGAAAAAGAAGAAATGACACATAAAAAAGTGCAGAAGTTGTGTTATTACGCACAGAGCTGGTCTTACACACTAAAAGACAGACCAATTGCCGATGATAATTTTGAAAGCTGGGTTCACGGTCCTGTTTCGCCCAAACTTTATGAAAAGTATAAAAACAGTGGCTACAAAGAACTTTCTGCAGACAATGATTTTGTTTGCAAATTTAAGTTGGAAGACGAAGAACTACTTGAATCCGTTTGGCTTACCTACGGAAAATGTACGGCTAACGCTCTTGAAGTACTAAGTCATTCTGAAGCACCTTGGAGACTAGCCAGAATCGGGCTTCAAGGCGATGAAAAGTCTTCAAACGTAATTTCTCCTAAACACATGAAAGAGTACTATTTAAAGGTGTATGAGGGGGATTTAAAAGAAGGATGGTGAAAAAACTTACTAGTCCTAAAATAACAATTGTTCCAGAAAGACTGACATCAAATATCGAGCGAAAGTTTATTGTTTCGTTTGGCAGAAAACTTCAAAAGGGATTTAATTTTGAATTCATGGAAAAAAGTGATAATAAAAAGTTTCAGAAATTTTTAGATATCGCATCGGGACACACTGTTTCCGAAATGGAAAAATATAGACAGAGACCTGATAAAACCGATGAAATAAACGGAGAACAGATTCAGCATTATAAATTAAGTGATAAATTCAGAATACACGGTGTTTTTATTGATGAAAGATTTGAAGTTTACAGAATTGATCCAAAACATAAATTTCATAATTAATAAATTTTTCAGAACTAAAAATATATTTTTTTAATAAATTTTATTAATTTGATAATTTAAGAAGTCCAAAAAAATACCTGTTTAAAAGCAGGTATTTTTATTTTTATTTACTATTTTCTTTATAAATTCTCGTATATTTTCTTTCATCATCTTACACAATCAAACAAATTAAATAAAAGTTAAAGATTTTGAAAAAACAACAATAAACAACAACCAAACTCAAAAATCATATCGAAAAAAATCCTTGAGGTAAATTTTATACATAAATAAATTATATATAATAAATAAAGTTATATAAAATAAACAAATATTATATTGATTTGTGTTTTAAAATTTTAAGTTTTCATTTTTTATTTTTTGTTATTTTGAACAAATGTTTAAGGACAAGCCAAGTATTTTTCAAAAACAAAGATTCATAGACTTTATGGATACAGGTTTTTTGCATATTGATTTGTGTTTTTAAAATACCAAATATTTTTCTCATCCATAATTTTGTGC